>JACVIY010000082.1 GCA_015711755.1 Candidatus Geothermincola secundus
TCTCGATCATGCTAGCCCTCCCTTGATACGACCCCTTGACCTTATCGAACCGGCGGCCTTCTTCATGGTAAACAAGACCGCTCGGTCCGGCAACGTCCGCGGTGCCCGCCGGGCGGTGGCGGTCGGTGCCGAAGGGGCATATCATCTGTGGTATGGAGGACTGGGACGGATTTCACAAGGCGCTGCTGGACAGCCTGTACGACGCCGTTTACGCGGTGGACACCGAACGCCGCATAACCTACTGGAACGCGGGAGCGGAGCGGCTGACCGGCTATCCCGCCTCCGAGGTGGTCGGCAGGCGTTGCCGCGACAACATCCTGATGCACATGGGCGGTGACGGGCGTTCGCTGTGCCTGACCGACTGCCCTCTGCAGGAGGCGATGGATGAAAAGGAGCCCAGAGAGGCGGAAGCGTTCTTGAGGCATCAGGAAGGGCATCGGGTGCCGGTCGCGGTGCGCTGCTCGCCCGTGCTCGATGCGGAGGGCAACGTGGTGGGAGGGGTGGAGGTCTTTCGGGACAACGCGCCCAAGTTGGAGCTGGAGGAAAGGGTCGAGGCGCTTTCCGAATTGGCTTTGCTGGACTCGCTCACGGGGATCGGCAACCGCCGCTATATCGAGATGGAGATAGGGCGCCGCCTGCAGGAGATGAACCGCTACGGATGGGCCTTCGGGGCGCTTTTCATGGACATCGACCGCTTCAAGGAGGTCAACGACGGTTACGGGCATCAGGCGGGGGACCGCGTGCTCAAGACCGTTTCGCGCACCATCGCCAACGGCCTGCGCTCTTTCGATTTCCTGGGCCGCTGGGGCGGGGAGGAGTTCGTCGCGGTCATATCGCATGCCGATGGGGAAAAGCTGCTGAGGGTGGCGGAACGCTGCCTTTCGCTTATCAGGGGAACCGCCGTCCGGCTGGATGGGGACCGCGAGTTGAGCGTGACCATCTCCGTCGGGGCAACGCTGGCCCGCCCCGGGGATACCGTCGAGTCCCTGCTGGAAAGGGCGGACATGCTCATGTATTCCTCCAAAGCCGCGGGGCGCGACAGGGTCACAGTCGGCTGAGCAGGTCTATCACCCCGTCAACTCCCGGCACCGCCAGGTCGCACTCTTCCAGCAGCTCTCGCGGCGATTCCGACGAGACCACCGCCACCGCCAGGCCCGAGAAGCCCTCGATCTCTTCTTCCATGCGGTGCAGGGAGCGGAAGGCGTCAACATCGGTGAGATCATCGCCGGCGTAGAGGGCGCGCTCCGCCCCCTTCCTTCTCAACGAATCCTCAACCGCGGCTCCCTTGCCGAAGGGCAGGGGAGGGCGCAGCTCCAGGACCATACGCCCTCGATGCAGCACAAGCCCTTTTTCCTCCGCTAAAAGCGCTGCAGCTTTTTCCGCCTGCTGCGCGGCCTCCGGACAGCCCCGGTAGTGGACGGCGATGATCAGCCCCTTGTCCTCGACGGTGACGCCTCTCAGGCGGCGGGTCCTCTCCGTGATCTGCCCGCGCGCCTCCGCCATGGTCCCCTGGAAGGCGTCGGCTCCCCGCAGCGCGCAGTAAACCCCCTCCTCCAGCCTTTCCAGACCGTGCAGGCCGATGAAGCAGCTGATGCCCTCGGCCTTCAGCAGGGCGGAGACCTCTTTGGCGGGGCGGCCGGAGACGATGCACACGCGGTATATCGAGGCCAGGCGTTCCAGCTGGCGGCGGGCGGCGGGGTGGAGCGTGGCCCCCTCGGGAGAGGTGGATATCACGCTGAGGGTGCCGTCGAAATCGAGGAAGAGCAGGGAAGAAGACGGCCGCTCACGAAAACGGCGCAGGAAAACGCGGGATGATTCTTCTTTCATGAGCCGGGCGCCCCCCTTTTTAGCCGACCGCGCTGCCCGGACGGGAAAGGCGCCGATTCCCTGAAGGGGCGCTTCGCCCTCATCTCCTCCTGCCGGATCGCCGATAACCGCCCTTCCCGCTAAACCCCTCAGGCTGCTGCAGCGCTCCCCCCTCCAGCACGCTTCGGGGGTTGTCCCGCAGCAGCAGAAGCGCCGTTTCTTCACCCAACCGGGCGGCAATGGACCTGCCGACGGCGGCCAGGTCCAGGGAGCCGTTTCCCGGATGATGGGCGTCGGAGGCCACCAGAAGGGCCAGCCCTTCTTCCAGTATCTTCCAGGCGATGCGCTTCACTTTACTGCCGTAGGAGCCCAGAAGGCTGCCCGCGTTGACCTGCAGGGCGATGCCGCGGTCCCGCAGGGAGGCGAGTTTGCGGAAATCATCCTCGGCCAGGCGGTTCCTCTCGGGATGGGCCAGCACCGGGTTGACCCCCGCCAGCTGCAGCCGGAAGAAAGCCTCGTCCGAGGGCAGCAGGTATTCCGAGGAGGGCAGGTCCACCAACAGGTAATCCCCTTTTCCGCCGACGGTGAGTTCGCGCAGGGGCCAGGGCAGGTCCTCCGGCCGTGTCAGAGCGGCGCTCATGCGCACCTCCGCTCCCGCATGCACCCTCACTCTCAGCCCTTCGCTGTGCAGCGCTCGGTTGAGCTCTTCCACGGCAGCGGCTATTGAGGCGGGAGTCACGCTGACGGTGTCCAGATCGAAATGGGGGGTGGCCACGATGTCGCTGACGCCGCCGCTGGAGGCGGCCCGGGCCATCCGCAGACTATGCTCCGGACTGTCGGAACCGTCATCGAGACCGGCGAGTATGTGCGAATGCAGGTCGACCAGGCTTTTAAAACCGCTGCCCTCGATCCGCTGCCCCGCTTCCCGGGGCGCCTCCCCAAGGCTTTTCCTGCCCGTCGAGGGTTTGCCCGGCCCCATCAGCTCTTGAGGTTCTCCCGCAACCATTCCACCGTCCGCCCCAGTCCCTCGCGCAGGGAGGTGGAAGGTGACCATCCCAGTCCCATGCGGGCTTTATCGATACGCAGGGAGATCCTCTCGAGCTCGCCTTGGCGGGGCGGGGCGTATTGCGGTCCGCCCTCGAACTCGCAGATCTCCGCGAGTTCGCGGTACACTTCGAGGATGCTGGTCTCCTCGCCGGTGCCGATGTTGTAGACCTCGCCGTCCCCCGCGCTCATCGCCTTGCGGTAGGCGTCCACCACGTCCCCCACGTAGACGAAATCTCGGGTCTGCTCCCCGTCACCGTAGATGACCGGCGGCTCCCCCCTGAGCATCCGACCCGCGAAGATGGCGACGACGCCCGCCTCCCCCATGGGGTTCTGACGGGGGCCGTAGACATTGGCCAGCGCCAGGGTTGTGTGGGCCATGCCGTATTCACGCCCGTAGTAGCGCAGGTACTCCTCCGCCACCCCTTTGCTCACGCCGTAAGGAGATATGGGGCGGCGGGGCTCCTCCTCTCCCACCGGCAGATCGCGAGGAGCGCCGTAGATGCAGCCGCCCGAACTGGTATAGATGATCTTCTTCACCCCCGCTTCCGCCGCGTGCTGAAGGAGATTTACGGTTCCGAGGATGTTGTGGTCGGCATCCTCCACGGGGTGCTTGACGGAATAGCGCACGTCGGGTTGCGCCGCGAGGTGGATCACCATGTCCGGCTCCTGGCCCTTGAAGGCCACCGCCAAGCCGCTTTCGCGTATGTCCACTTGGTGAAAAGCGAAACGGTTCTCCTTGGCGGCGTCCTTCACCCGGTAGAGGTTCTCGAACCTCCCCGTGCTCAGGTTGTCCACCACCAGCACGGTATGTCCGTCCTCGAGCAGCGCGTCGACCAGGTTCGAGCCGATGAAACCCGCACCTCCGGTGACGACTATCTTCATCGCCGATTCCCCCTTAGGTCTTGTCGGGCGCCGCCCGTCGGGCCGGTCCTCAAGAGGCAGCCGCGGATGTTCCCCGCGTTCTTCCGGGCATCCGGCCCCGAGCGGGGGCGTGTTCATCCGCGGATGCCCCGGGTGCCCCGATCTCCGCTTCTTTGAGGGCTTGCCGCGCTCCATGCCGATATATCATCCGTCCTCCCGCAGATTATACCCCGCGGTATCGACACAAGGACCCTGCTTTTTGCGGGGAACCTCTTTTTCCGTCTCGCCTCACACCTGAAAGGTGCCGATGATCACCATGAAATCGGGAAGCGCTTCTTCCCACAGGTCCGCCGGAGCTGAACACCGCAGCTTGTACAACAGTTCGTTGGAGATGACGAAATAGTAGAGGAAGTCGGTTTTAACCCCTCCCAGCTGCAGCTCCGCTTTGTAGCTGTAGGCTTGGCGGCCGTTCAGGTTCAGCGGCAGCATCTCCTCCGAGATCCTCTGGCGGTCGGGAGGCGGGTCGGAGGGCACGCTGCGAGAGGAGGCGAGGTCGCGGTAGATGAGATCCACCGCGTAATCCCTGGTCTCATCCAGATAGCCGAGCATGAGGTCGGGGTCCAGGCGTTCGGAGGTTATCACGACCTGCTTGTCTCTGGTCAGGGACAGGAGCAGGTTCAGCTCCCCCCAATCGGTGTCCCTCTCCTCCAGATCCCACAACAGGGGATAGTTGAAACGCACCGCGCCGTCGGCAGTGGAGTACTCGTTCACCTCCGGCTCCATCTCCACCTCGACTCTGGGTGTCGAACGACGGTCCCGGGTGACATGGAACAGAAGGAGGGCCATGGCTGCCAGCAGAGCGAGTATGAGCAGGATGCCCAGCGCTCCCCAGACGAACAGGAGGGGCCTGCGGCGGAGGGGCAGCTCGATGTTCTCCTGCATCGATTCCACCAGGAAAGAGGCGGCCCGCGCCTCCGGGGCGATGGGCTCTCCGCATATGCCGCAGTACTTCACCTCATCCGGTTGGTAACTCCCGCATTCCGGACAGATCAATATCAAACTCCCTTCAGGTCGAACCCGCCTCGCGACCGTCCCGCGATGATGCGGGATCCGCCGGGACCGACATGCTTATGCCCAGCGCTCCTCGGCCGTCCCATGGCTCCCGATGGCCCGATAACGGCTACGGCATCACGAACCGGAGCTCTTCAGCGGTTATGGCCCTCTCCGCGGGGTCTCCATGGTCGCGCCGTCCCTCTTACATATTCTGCGTCATGCCCGCCTGACCTTGAGGGTACCTCTCCCCGCCGCACGCGGCCTCGTCCCGCCACCCCAAGCCGTTCTGTCAGCGGAGGATGCAGAAATAAACCGCCCGCTCCGCCACCACCGGGAGGTCGGATATGACCGCCGCGGAGAACTCGGTGGATTCGAAACCATCCAGCTCGTCGACGGGAACGGTCATGCGGGAACGGGGCGGCACCTTCACGTTGAACTCGGTCGCGCCGCCCTCCCGACGCATCAACCTGAGTTTTACCCACGCCACCAGCACGGGGTGGGGGTTCTCCAGCAGGATGAAGGAGTCGAAGCTCTCCGCCGTGTATCCCTCGGCGAAGAACCACTGAGAAGACGGCTCCGTCGCTCCCAGGCCCACGTGTCCTCCGTCCCTCCCCTCCTGATTGAAATACATGGCCCGTTCCGCCAACAGGGGTGTTCCCGAGCCGTCGACCATCACGGAGACCTGGGCGCTTTCGCAGCCCGGGACGTCATCCACCTTGAGGGTGAAGCGGGAGCGCGCCGCGATCTCGTACTCTCGGCGCAGCGGCTCGTCTCCCTCGATGAATAAGGAAACAGCGGCCCTTACCGCTTGGGGGTTGGGGTTCTGGATGAGGACGAACTGGTCGAAGCCGCCTCCGGTATATCCCTCCGCCAAGTACCAGACGGGGGAAAGCGTGGTCGACCCCAGCGTGCAGTGGCCACCCGCGCAGCCGCGGTAGTCGAAGTACATGGCCCGCTCCGCCACCACCGGCCTATCCGAGGTTATGTGAGCGGAGGAAGCGCATGCCTCCAGCCCGGGGATGTCGTCCACCTTGACGGTGCGGCGGCTCAGGGCAGGAACGGCGAGATGCCAGGGCACGACCTCGCCGGACTCGGTGAGGAACTCCATGTCGACGCCCGTATCCGCCTCGCCCGGGTTGAGCAGGCATATGTACTCGTCAAAGCCCTCCGCGGTGTAACCCTCGGCGAAGAACCACTCGGAGGAGGCATGGGTCGACCCCAGGGAATCATGGCCGTCCAGGCGGCCTCCGTAATCGAAGTACACGGCCCGCTCCGCCACCACCGGGCGGTCGGAGCGGACTCGCATGGACACTTCCGCGGCCTCCAGCCCGGGGATGTCATCCACCCGTATGGTCAGCCGGGAGAGCGGGGGCATGGCATAGGGCATCTCGGTCACGGTGCCGTCGGGCTTGAAGAAGGCCACCGACAGGCCTGCCGGCTCCGCCGCGGGATTGAGGACCAGGAGATAGGTGTCGAAACCCTCCGCGGTATAGCCCTCGGCGAACAGCCACTCGCCGGAGGAGCGGTCGCTCCCCAGGCTGACCGTGCCGCCGTCTATGGGAGGCGGAGGCGGGATGAAGGCGCCGGCGATTATATTCACGGGGATGCCGTCCGGCGCCCAGTAATAGACGATGGGCGCCTCTTCCGGCAGCAGGCGCACGCATCCGTGGGAGACGGGCGTTCCTATGGCGCTGGTGTCCCCTGTGCGGCCTTGGTAGGTGGGCCAGCCGTGGATTCCGTAATCGGGAGCGAACGCCAGCCAGTAATAACATACGGTTCCCGGGTAGCGGGTTATGGGCATCTCATAGGCGTGGTAGAGGATGCGGTATGTCCCGGTGGGCGTGGAATCGCCCGGCCTCCCCGTAGAGCAGCGGAAGACCATGGCCACCCTCCCGTTCTCGATGCAGTAAAGGCGCTGTTCGGCCAGGGATATGGTTATGCTCTTGGTGCTCTTGAAGGCCGCTTTAAAAAGCTGCGCGGAGGGGGCTGCCGATGCGGTCGGCGAGGGGGGACTTTCCCTCCCATCCCTGGTGACGGCGGTGACGCGGTAGTGATATTCCCTGCCGTCCTCAAGCCCCACATCCACCCAGCTCAGATAATCCACCTCGCTCTCCGTGCAATGCTCGCCCGCGAACTCATATGGCCCCGAGGCGGATCCTGCGCGGTAGACCCGATAGAAGAGGACCTCGGGATGGGGAGACGGCTGCCAAGAGAGCTGCACCGTCCCCCCTGCGTCTTCAGGGCGGTCCTGCGCCTTCAGATCGGCGGGGGGCGGGACTTCCTCAGATGGAGTGAGCGCGGAACCGGCTGCGCCGGTGGTGAAGGCCTGCGCCGCCACCAACAAGGTCAGGGCCGCAAACAGCGCCGCGGCCCGACCCGACGGCTTAAAAAAAAGCTTCTTCCGCATGGCTCTCCCTCGTCGGCTCCGTTCCGGTCCGGCAGAATATTATCACAACCCTTAGACGCGTCTTCGGGCCGAGTCGGATAAGGGCGCCGATGTCTTGTGAGCTGACGGCTCGGCGGAGAGAGGCACCGATCTCTTCCCGACAGGCTCTACGGGCGGCGGCGTTACGGGTTAAGGCGAGCGGAGATGATGCCGACTTATAATATGGCCGTAGAATGGCAGGGGCTCATAAAGCGGAAGGGGAGCGAAAGAGGTTTTGGCCGAAGAGCGCGGGCTTTCGGACGGTATGCCGGAGGCATCCAGGATCAAGCTGGAGCTCATCACCTTCTTCAAAGACAACCCCGGCGTCGTTGACTGCGCGGAGATGATAGCGGCGCGCATAGGGCGCGACCCCGCGGAGGTCGGCAAGGCCCTGGAGGAGCTGGCCGATAAGGATATCTGCGCCAAGATACAGCAGAGCGGAGGCACCACGGTCTATGCCTACGCTCCCTCCGCCAGATTCCTGCAGAAGATAGGGGAGGTGGCCCCGGAGCTGGGACAGTCCTCCCGCATGGAGCTGCTGAGGCTGTTCTTCTCCCGCGATAACGGCGGGCATTGAGGAAAGTCGCCGAGCCGTCTCCTCGGCCCGGAGGCAGGGGCGACCCCGTGAGCAAGTCTCATCTTCTTTCTTGGGCTGAAGGGAAGGAGAAGGCATGACGCGCTCTTCTCGGCGCATGCTGTTCCTTAAAGAAAGAAGCCCCCTTCCGGGGGCCCGCTTTGCTGGCTGGGGCGGCAGGATTCGAACCTGCGGTCGCGGCTCCAAAGGCCGCTGCCTTACCGCTTGGCCACGCCCCAGCGCCTCTCAGAGGGAGGAAGGGTTGAAGACGCCTTCCTGCCTCTTCTCTTCCTTCATGCGGAAGAAGGCCTTGAGCACCGTTTCCTGGATCAACTCGCGGGTTCCCGAGTTCAGAGGGTGGGCGATGTCCTTGAAATCACCATTGGGTAACTTGCGGGAGGGCATGGCCACGAAGAAACCGCGGTCCCCATCGACGATACGAAGTTCGTGTACCACGAAGCAATCGTCGATGACTATGCTGGCCAAACCCTTGACCATGTTCATGTCGATCTCCCGCACAGTCACCTTGGTTATCTCCAACTCCTCCTCCAGGCGCCTCCATTCCCGCAGATCCCGTCTTTCTCCGCTTTTAGCGGGATATACGGATAATACCCAGCGCGCCTGTTTATTATACATTTTTCAATAAACACAAACAGAAGGGCCCGCAGTCGGTGAAGGAGGAAAAGGCGCTCTCAGAAAGAGAGGGCGCCGCGCACTGAAAACAGAAGGGCCCGCAGTCGGTGAAGGAGGAAAAGGCGCTCTCAGAAAGAGAGGGCGCCGCGCACCCGTAGATAGAGGCTCAGGAATTCCCCCGGGGCCAAGCGCTCCGGGCGGGCGTCGAGGGGCAGGCCCATCTCCGCCAGGGAGCTCTCCAGCAACCTCCGGCCTTCCTCCGTGCCGATCGCGCTCCGCAAGGAGTTTACCAGGGTCTTGCGCCTCTGGGAAAAGGCGGCGTCTATAAAGCGGAAGAAGCCGTCTTCCTCTCCCGGAGGCAGGGGCCCGGATCCCTTCCTCTCCATCCGCACTACAGTAGATTCAACGCTGGGGGGCGGGAAAAACACCGTGGGGGGCACTTGCGTCACGCGTTGGATGAGGCAGTAAAACCACAGCTTCAGAGTGGGCACACCGTAATCGCGAGTGCCGGGGTCGGCCAAATAGCGGTCGGCCAGTTCCTTCTGCACCATGACCACCAGGACCCGCAAGCCCGGGAGTTCCCTCAGCACTTTGAGCAGAATGGCGGTGGCCGCGTTGTAGGGGAGGTTGGAGACCATCTTCAGCGGCCCGGGAGGCAGCAGGCCGGCGAGGTCTAACCGCAACGCATCGGCATGCAGCAGCCGCAGGTTGGGGAATCCGCCCAGCTCCTCCTCCAGCAGTCCGTAAAGGCGCGCGTCCTGCTCCACCGCGAATACCGCGCCGGCCTTCCTGCAGAGTTCCTCCGTGAGGGTGCCCGCGCCCGCGCCGATCTCCAGAACGGTGTCGGATGGGCCGAGGGAGGCCTCCTCGATTATGCGCCGCAGCACGTTGTTGTCCACCAAGAAGTGCTGCCCCATCCTCCGGGAGAGCGAGATGCCCCTATCCTTGAGCAGGGAGGTCATCACCGAGGGCTTCGCGAGTCTTCCCAAATCGGCTCCTTTCCTATTGGTCAGAGGGTCTTGAAGACCCGCCCTCTTTATATGCTATCAGAGTGTGCGTGCCGAAAAACGCCCGGAAATCGGAGGCCGCGGCGATATAATCTTCTCATGAACGAGCTGGTGATGGTGGAAGCACCGGGCAAGGTCAATCTTTTCCTGCGGGTGGGGCCGTGCCGCCCCGACGGTTACCACGAGGTCCTCACGGTCATGCAGGCCGTGAGCCTGCGGGACGAGCTGGTCATGGGGCTGCAGGATGGGGACGATGACTATCAGGTCGATCTCATGGGCCAGCCGTGGTCGTTGCCCTGGACCCCGGATAACCTGGCGCGGCGCGCCTGGGAGGCGTTCCGCCGGGAACTGGGGGGGGAGCTGCGGGGCAAGGGGCTTTACCTGCGGCTGAGGAAACGCATCCCCGTCGCGGGGGGGATGGGCGGGGGCAGCGCGGATGCCGCTGCAGTCCTGCTGGGCCTGAACCAGTTGTGCGGGAGGCCCTTTGAGTGGGAGCATCTGCAGCTCCTGGCAGGGGAGCTTGGGAGCGACGTGCCCTTTTTCCTCGAGGGAGGCACCGCCCTGGCTGAGGGCAGAGGAGAGGTGGTAACCCCCCTGGATGAGGCATCTCACATGTATGTCGTACTTGCCCTGCCGCAGGAGCGGCTGTCCACGGCCGATGTGTATGCCCGCTTCGACCGGCGGGGTGATGGCAGTAGCGGCGATCTGGATGACGGCAGGCTGGACAGGCTGCTTAAAGCGATTGAAGAGCGGGACATAGACGAGATGGTGTCCTCCATGCACAACGACCTCCAGGACAGCTGTCTGGAGCTCTCGAAGGATGCCATGCGACGCTATTGGGTGTTTCGGCGCACCGTGAGGTCAATGGACCTCGAAGGCCCCAGATCGCCGGTGATGGTGAGCGGCAGCGGTCCCACCCTGTTCATGGCCGTGGAGGAACTGGAGGTAGCGCGCCGCTTGGCCCGCCGCCTCATCGAAGAGATAAGGCCGGTGATGATCGTCTCCTTCGAGGATCACGGGTGCCTGGTGAGGCCGCTGCGTTGAGAGTGGGGCCGGATCCCGGTTGGGACATCCTCGGAGCGAGCCCTCAGAAACGCCATTTCTTCCGCGGTTGACCGAGGCGGGGGATCAGAGTTTTTTCTTGACGTCGGCGGCGCAGCGGCCGCAGACCAGCTTGCCCCGATAGGACTTGAGCTTATCGCGGCTTCCGCAGAAGATGCAGCTGTCCATGACCTTGGAGAGTATGATCCTGCCGTCCTCCAGGGAGATCTGTATGGAGTCGCGGGCGTTGAGGTCCAGGGTGTTGCGGAACTCCATGGGGATGACTATCCGTCCCAGCTCATCGATCTTCCGGACCACTCCGTTGGTCTTCAAGGACCATCCCCCCCAACATTCCGCGGCATGCTCCGAGCCAGCTTGGCTTACTGCTTGACAATTGAGCAAGAGCAATTATATGTTTGGAGGGCAAGCGTGTCAAATGGCCCGAAAGCCTTATGGAAAGCGGTGAAAACGGCGGTCATGGGTAGGGTATTCTACGTCACCACCCCCATCTATTACGTAAACGACCATCCCCATATAGGGACCGCCTACACCACGGTGGCGGCGGATTTCCTGGCCCGCTATCAGCGGCTCAAGGGAAGGGAGGTCTTCTTCCTCACGGGAACGGACGAACACGGCCAACACGTGGCGCGGGCCGCGGAGCGCAACGGGGTGAGCCCTCAGGAATGGGCCGACCGCATGGTGGTCCATTTCACCGATGTCTGGAAGGCCCTGGACATCTCCAACGACTTTTTCATCCGCACCACCGACCCCAGGCATATGCAGGTGGCGAGGGAGTTCATCGACCGGCTCTACGAGCAGGGGGATATATACAAGGGAGTGTACGAGGGCTGGTACTGCGTGCCCGACGAATCCTTCTGGCTCCCCTCGCAGCTGGTGGAGGGAAGGTGCCCGCAATGCGGACGGGAAGTGGAGATGCTGCAGGAGGAGAACTACTTTTTCCGCCTGTCGGCATATGCCGA
>JACVIY010000083.1 GCA_015711755.1 Candidatus Geothermincola secundus
CACCTTGCCCCCGGTGGTCATGAAGGTGAGGTCCACCCTGACCGGGTCGTCGTTGGGGTTCTGCACCAGCACCCATGTCCTCATGCCGCCCTCGGTGCAGCCCTCGGCGAGGTACCAGACGCTGGCCGGCGGGTTGGGGCTGGTGATGGTGAAGCCGCCGACCAGGGTGGCCTCTTGGTCGTCCTGGTTCCTGATGAACACGTTCCAGATCCCCGGCTGCCGGTTGGGATAGAGGGTGAACCTGCAGTTCACGATGGTGGAGCTCGCCGCCTTGGCATAGGTGGCCCAGATGGGGCTCTGGCCCTCTTTCGTGAGCATCACGAAGGGCGAACCCCAGAAGCCCGTTCCCTCCAGGTCGACATCGATCGTGGCCCCCAGCACGCCGGTTCCGGGGATCGCGCGGGTCAGCGCGGGCGCCGGCAAGCCCCCCGTGACCATGAAACCGCCGGCCTTTAGCTCGCTCTGGCCGTCGGGGTTAGTGACCTTCACGTCCCATGGCCCCGAGAAGGCGTCGGCGGGGATGGGCAGGTTGCAGGTTATCCTGGTGCCGTTGTTGAAGATGTTGACGTCAGTGGCCGCGATGTCGGGCTGGCCGCTCCTGATGAGCTTTACCGTGGCTTTTTCCGTCGGGGTATCCCAGAAGCCGCTGCCGGCCAGGTCGCTGACGGCCACGGTGGATCCCCTGGGCCCGTAGTCGGGGGTTACGGAGGTGATGGCGGGCGGCGGCGGCGGATTCTCCACGATCCTGAAACCCCAGAATTCGTCATCGTACGAGTCGGGAGCGGGATCTCTTATGTAAACGTTCCAACACCCCAAAGCAGCATCCTCCGGGAGCGGGAACTTGCAGCTTATGTGATAGAGGTCGTGCACCACTATGTCCGTGGCCTCTATTATCGAACTCCCGTATTTCAGTTGTATCGTCGGCTTCTCTCCCGGATTCTCCCAGAAGCCGTAGCCATGGATGTCGGCGTTCACGATGCTTCCCCGCATGCCCCAGCTGGGGGTGACGCTCTTTATCTTGGGGAAGGGGTAGATGATCACGAACTCCGAGAGCGAGGTCGCCTGCCCGATGATGATGTTGTTCTCCGTGTCCACGGCGGTGGTCACGTCCTCCCAGCCGCTGGCGGTTTCGTGGAGCATCCGATAAGCGCTATCGTCAAGCCCGGAATCTTCATAGGTCAATCTCACCTCGATTGTCCCCGAAAAGGAGGCGCTGGAGGAGATGTCGACGCACCTCATGGGCCAGTGGTACCGGAACTCCTCGCCGGTGGGGGCCGCCGCCGAAGACTTGACGGTGTTGCCGGGCGCGGTCACGTTGGAGAAGGTGGCGGTGTCGCCGCCCCCCAGATCCACTCTGACGCCGCTGCCGACCCTGGTGTTGGCCTGAACCAGGCGCAGGACGGTACCGTGCTCGCCCGCCGCCCAGGCGTGGGTGGAGTCCACGGCGTAGATGCTGTTGAGGTGCTCGTCGGTCGGGACGTACATGCGCTCCCAGTTGGCGCCGCCGTCGGTGGTGCGCATGATGGTTCCGTTGCTGCCCGCCGCGAAAGCGGTGTCGGTATCCAGGGCGCATATCGAATGGAGGCTTCCCGACCCCTCGGGCATGGTGTACACCGACCAGTTCGTTCCGCCGTCGGTGGTCTTTATGACCTTGTCGCCGCCCGCAGCCCAGACAACACCACCTCCCGTTGTCCAGCACCCCTCGAACTGCTGGGGCATTCCCTCGGGGAGCGCGACATCCGCCCAGCCGACCGAGGGCTCGGTGACGCGGTGCAGCACGCTGCCGTTGTATCCGTGGGCTCCCGCGGCCCAGGCATCATCCTCGTGATGGTGGATGTCCAGGACGTTGGAACCGCTCTGGGCGAACTCCGGGTCGCCCCAGCTTCCCCCGCCGTCGTAGGTACGGTGGATACACCCGACGCTGGAATAGAAGCTGCCGTCCCACGCGCTGAGATCGCTGGTGGCCTCCAGGGCGTGCATATAGGCGGGCCCGCCGGAGAAGGCCCAGCTCGAACCTCCGTCGGTGGTCCTGGCGACCCCGTACCCCGAGGTGTGGGTGGAGCCCACCCAGACCGTCTGCGCGTCCACCACCGAAATGTGCTCCGTCCAGCCGAAGTCCCCTTCTCCGGGGATCACCAGGCTGAAGCTGCTCCAGGTGTCGCCGTAGTTGGTGGTCTTTATGACTATGCCCGGGCTGTCGTCGATGACCGCGTATGCAGTGTTCGCGTCGGCGGCCTCGATCTGTTCCACGGTTAACGCGGATATGCCCTCCGGAGCGCAGGGTTCCCAGACCGAGCTCGGCACGATCACTTCCCCGTACAAGCGGCCCAAGCCCCCCAGTGACGCCCGCTCCGCCGCAGTCGCGGCCGCCGTCGGGGCGGACGCGGACATGAACAGCAGGCCGCACAGCGGGATGATCGCGCACAGCGCGAAGCGCCTTTTGTTCCGGGTCTCTCTCATCGGGTCTCCCTCCTTACCGGCTCGTGGGAATGCCGCGGGGTATGAAAATGGACCGGTTTCTTGTATCCCGCTTATGCCCTATCCTCAGGTCATGCCCCCCGAAATCCCTCAACTCCGCATATCTATAACATTTTGATTATCACCTTGCGGATGATTTTAAACATGCGCGAGACATGGAGGGATCAGAGCCCACTCGACGGCGGAGGCAATCCGCCATCCCTGATGAAGCGCGGCTCCCGGATCGTGCTGAAAAAGTTGAAGGTTTGGGCCTGGCCCCAAATTGAAGGTTTTTCCCTACTGCCTCTGCCTGACCGCGAAAGTGCCCAGGGCCTTGGCGACCAGGCGCCCCTCTCCGTCAAGAACCTCCGCTTCCCCCAGGGCCAAAGTGCGCCCCCGCTGCAGCACCCGCCCCCGAGCCTCCAGCGTCCCCTCCCTGACCGGGCAGAGGAAGTTCACCTTCATCTCCACGGTCACCGGGCGCTCGCAAAGGGGGTCCAGCAAGGTGGCCAGGGCCACCCCCATGGCCGCGTCGGCCAGCGAGGCCAGCGCCCCGCCGTGCACCACTCCCCCCGCGTTCAAGTGCCTGCCTTCCGCCTCCATGAGGAAACGGCTCTCCCCTTTCCCCAGCTCCGCCAGGCGCATGCCCAGCAGCTCGTAGTAGGGGCTGAAGCGCGTGCGCTGCCTGGCTATCTCCTCGAAGCGGTCCCTCTCCTCGACGGTGAGCCCATCGGGAAGGCCCACCGCGAGCGGGTCGCCTCCCTTATCGCCCTTCATCATACTCTTTGAACCACTCGATGACCCGCCGCAGACCATCCTCCATGCCCACGCGGGGCTCCCAGCCGAGCAGCTCCCTGGCCCGGGTGAGGTCGGGACGGCGCTGCAGGGGATCGTCCTCGGGCAGCGGCAGGTAGGTGATGCCGCTGTCGGTGCCGACGACCTCCCTGACCAACTCGGCGAAGCGCTTTATGGTCATCTCAGTGTCGTTGCCCAGATTGATGACCTCGCCATCCAGCCCCTCCAGCTGCAGGGCCCGCGTGAGCCCCTCGACCAGGTCGTCCACGTAACAGAAGCTGCGGGTCTGGCTTCCGTCTCCGTATACGGTCAGCGGCTTCCCTTCCAGGGCCTGGGTGATGAAGTTGGGCACCACCCTTCCGTCCTCCCTGCGCATGCGGGGGCCGAAGGTGTTGAAGATGCGGATGATCACCGCCCGGACGCCGTGCATCCGCCTGTAGGTCGAGGTCATGGCCTCGGCGAAGCGCTTGGCCTCATCGTAGCAGGCGCGGGGACCCACGGGATTGACGTTGCCGAGATAACTCTCCGGCTGGGGGTTCACCTGGGGGTCTCCGTAGACCTCCGAGGTGGATGCCAGGAGGAAGCGGGCTCCCTGCTTTCGCGCCAGTTCCAGGCAGTTGTAGGTGCCCAGGGAGTTGGCCAGCATGGTCTCCACCGGCCAGCGCTGGTAATCCACGGGGCTGGCCGGACTGGCCAGATGGGCCACCGCGTCGACCTCGAGGTTGAAGGGATGAGCCACGTCCGCCAGGAAAAAAGTGAAGCGCGGATCGTCGGCTATGGCTGCCAGGTTCTCCTTGTTTCCCGTGAGCAGGTTGTCCAGACATACCACATCATGGCCTTCCCGGAGCAGCCGCTCGCAGAGATGGGAACCGATAAACCCAGCGCCCCCCGTGACCAGGACTCGCAATCTTCCGTCTCCCGCTCCACTTCGATGTCTCACATGCCGCCCTTTCCCCCGCTTCTGCGGGCACGCCTCAATCCCGGCGGCCCGAGGGCGGAACGGTCAGCCCAGATTTTAACAGATTCGCCGCCGACTGACTTCGAGAGCCGCCCGGCGAAAGGCCGCGCGCCCTACCGTTTTGAAAGTTCAGGGCCCAGCCCAGAAACGCACTCCCGATGAACGCAGCGAGGGAAGGATGTCCGCCAGCCTCAGGGCTTCTTCGGGTGCGAGTATGCCCGTGGAAGCTCCTCCCGATGCGGAGAGCCGCGCCAGCGCGCCCACCAGCACAGCGGCGGTTGCCTCCAGGCGGCTCCCGGTGGCCCCCAACGCGATCTTTTTCCGCTTGCCCTCTGACACGCCCGCCGCCTCCACCATAAGCGCGCTGCCCGTTCCGTTACCCTCCGGCGGCCCCGCCCCCCTGAGCGCGAGGCCCGCGGCGTGCATGAAGAGATCGCGGTAGGCGCCCCCATGCTGCGAGCAAGCCCAGGAGAGGGTGTGCAGGGGCAGCTGCAGGCGCGGTTGGGCCAGCCCCCCTTTCACCTGAACCCGCAGTACCTCGGGGAAAAGAAGCGGCAGCGTGAGCGGTTCCGGGCTGCGCACATGGGTCACGCCGCAGACCGCGGAGCGGGGAGGGAAGCACGCCCACTCCTCCCAACTGCCCGCCCGCACCATTCGGGGATTCCCCTCCAAGAAGCTGGGGCAGCGTCCTCCGAAGGCGAGCAGCAGCTCTTCCAGTCCTCCCGGGCTGTTCATCTCCCGCACATCGGCGCACCAGCGAATGTCCAGGGAGTCCAGGCGGCGGAAGCGGGCTCCCAAACGGGCCGAGAGCAGGCCGGAAAGCCCCGGGCTCCAGCCCACCCCCATGACCGCCGTACCGCCTTTTCCGCCTTGGAAGCAGCACTCCGACTTTCGGCGCCGGAACACGTCGGGGTCAGCGGAGGAGCTCAGGTACAGGCATCCCCGTTCCACCGCCTCCACCGCCAGGGGGAACTCATCCGTGCCCTTCCCTCCCAGGCAGGAGACCACCGCGTCGCAAGCGGACATGCGCTCCGCGTAGCTGCGTCGCTCGCCCGCTTCCAGGTAGCGGACGATCACCCCCAGATGCCCCAGGGACGCCTGCAGGTCGGAGAGGCCCCGGGTGTCGTTGTCGGCAGCAAGGAGGTAGTCTATGCCGCCTAAACGGATCAGCAGGGAGAGGACTCTCCGCCCGAGCCTGCCCGCCGCTCCGAAGACCGCCACCCTCAATCCAGGAGCTCCTCGTCGGTCATCTCCCTCCAGGGGATGGAGGGGGCGGCGGACGGGAGAGCGGCCCTTCTTCCCCGGGCTGAACGCAGCACGATGAGGGCCCCCAGCAGGAGCGAGAGGAGCATGGCCGCTCCGGCCTTTGCGGCCTTGATCCTTTCCCGCTTCGCCAAGCGCCCCTCCTCCCCGCCTTCAGATCAGGGCACCGCGTTCCCTCAGGCGCTCCTGCAGGGCTTTCACGTCGATGTCCGCGGCCTCCTTCCCCGCCTTGACGGCCATGGCCGCCGCCGTGCCCGCCGCCTCACCCATGGCCATGCAGGTGGCGGAGACCCTGGCGGAAGCCTGCCCCTCGAAGTTCGCCGAGAGGCAGCGCCCCGCCACCAGCATGTTGCCCACCTCCTGAGGGAGGAGGCAGCGATAAGGTATCTGGTAGTATTCACCGGGAGGGGGGAACTCCAGAACGGTGCCCTTGCCCTCGGCGTGCAGCTCCACCGGCCAGGCGGAGCGGCAGACAGCGTCAGGGAAGGAGGCCGCTCCCAGCACATCCTCCCGAGTGAGGATGTATCTCCCCGCCAGGCGGCGGGTGGCCCGCACCCCCACCTGCGCCGGGGCGTCCAGAAGGTAGGCCTCGGCGAACCCGGGCATCTTCGCCTTGAGGAAATCGGCCAGCAGGCGCGCCTGCCTCCTTCCCTCCAATTCGGCGTAGGCCAATTCCTCCGGGTTCGCGCAGTCCACCGGGCGTCCGTCCAGGGATATGCGGCCCATGGCCACTATCACCTCGCCCGGGCGCATGGTAGGTATGACCGCCCCCCCATCCCGCGGCAGGTCGTAGTCGCCCTTCTCGATGGCCTCGTGGATCAGGGACTTGAGGGTGGAGAGCCCCGCGGTCAGCGCCTCGGCGACGTTCACGTTGGCCATATAGAAGTTCATGGCGGGAAACTGTACCGGGCTTCCCTCCAGGGGTACCCCGGCGGCGAGGGCCAGGTCGGCGTCTCCGCTGGCGTCCACGAAGGCCTTTGCGCGCAGACGCACCTCCCCGCCCTTGCGCCAGACGGTCACCTCCTCGACGCGACCTCCCTCGCGCCCAGCCCCGGTCATGCACGAGTGCAGCATCAGGCGCACCCCGGCCTTCTCCATCCATTCATCGAAGAGGGACTTAAGCCCCCAGGGCACGTAGGGGAATACGGCCGTTTCCTCCCAGGGGACCGGCCCATAGGCCTGTCCGCGCCCCTGCAGGGTCTCGGCGCAGCGGCGGGGGATGCCGCCCACCGCGTAGTCGAAGCCCTCCTGGCCTTTGACGAAAAGCCCTCCCAGCGTGCCCACCAGGGCCGCGGTAAGGTTCCCCCCGAGGAAACCGTGGCGCTCCACCAGGGTTACCGCGGATCCCTCCTCCGCCGCGGCCAGAGCGCATGCCACGCCCGCCGGGCCTCCTCCCACCACCAGGACATCAGTTTCCATGCCTCATACCCCCATTCACTGGCTGACCGGCCCCGGCTCATCCGCCGCGGGTCGCCCCTCATCCGCTCGCCTTATCGGATTATAACCCCACGCGATCCACACCTGCCGCCCCCCGACGGCACGCCGTCCTCCTTCCCCGCGTCCAACGCCAGATCAAAGGCGCTTCCAGCCGCCTTCCTTTTCCGTGAACACCAGAAGCCCCGCCGCCGTTATCAACAGCCCGCCCGCCAGGCTCCCCCAGCCGGGGTCCTCGCTCAGGAAGATCCAACCATAGAACACTGAGCTCAGGGGCTCCGCGTAGGAGATCATCCCCAGGTGCTGCGCCTTGACCCGCCGCGCCGCATGTACATAGATGATGCCGCTCAATCCCGTGAGGACGGTCCCCAGAACCGCCAGGTATGCCCATCCGCCACGGGTGAGGCTATAGGATTGAAAGGGCATGAGGGGCATGAGGGCAACCGTTCCCACCGCCGACTGGAAGAAGGTGACGGTGAGGGTCTTGGTGTCCTCACGCAGCCGTTTGAGCATGAGCACCAGGGCCGCATAGGAGGCCGCGGTGAGCAAACCGAGGAACAGGCCCTGCAGGCGGACGGGGCGGGCGATGTCTCCCCTGCCGCCCCAAGAGAGAAAGGCCACCCCTGCCACCGCCAGGGCCAGCGCCGCCGGGGTGCGCCTTTCCAGCTTCTCTCCCAGGAAAAGCGGCGCGGACAGCGCCACCAGCACCGGCGACAGGTAGGCGAGAAAGACGGCGGTGCTCACCGGCAGCAGGTGGATGGACTTGAAATAGACGGTCCAGTGAAAGGCCAGCAGCATACCGCTGGCCAGAAGCAGCAGTGGATGTCTGCCGGGGTTCAGGGCGGAAAGGTCCCGCGTCGCCAGGATCAGCGCTGACGCGAAGCCGGTGCCTATGGCCATGCGCCAGAACACCACCACCATCTCCTGCCCCTGCAGGCCGATGCGGCGGACGAATACGCCCGCCGACCCCCAGAGCAGGGCGGACAGCAGCACCAGAAGGTAATCGGCCAGCAGCCCCTTCTCGCGCACAACCGGACCTCCCGCAAAGCGTGGACAAGACGGCTTCCCCCGCTAGTATAAAGGGGTCAGGCCTTCACATTTCACATTTTTCCGGAGAAACCTTCAATTTGGGGCCAGGCCCAAACCTTCAATTTTTCGCATGGACTAGGGTATGCACGAGCGATGGTGCCCCCGGAAATGAAACGAGGCCTGACCCTCATGTCCGGGGCGGCCTCTTTCGTATCGAGGTGTCAGACACCATTTATCACAAATTATCACAAAACGCCGGTCGGGTAAAAGCCTTTTCCCAGCTCAGCGCCCCGTCGCGCGCCCTCCGCCCCGCCGCCATCCTCATCGAGGCGTATGGAGGTGTCAGACACCATTATCACAAATTATCACAGATCTCGGGCCGTCAAAACGGGCTTTCCCAGGTCAGCCCAATGCCGCCCCATCCCAATCCCTTTTGGTGTCTGACGCCATCATTCAGACCTTCGACTTTTCGCCGCGACGAAAAGATCGCGCCTGATAAGGGTTAAGCCGATGTCCGAGACATGAGAAGAGGCCTGGCCCCATGTCGGGGATAGGCCTCTTTTTGGCCTTCCGAAGGGCGGGTATCAGCCGACCGGCTCGATCACCGCGCCGGTGCGCGCCACCACCTCGAGCTCGCCGCTTAGGTACATCTGGCGGGTGAGGAAGCGCTGCTTCTTGCCGCTGGAGGTCTTGGGCAGTGATCCCGCTCGAACCAACACCGCCTCACCAAGAGGCGCCCCTATCTCCTCGGCCACCCGGCAAGCCAGCTCCCGGGCCAATTCCCGGGACTCCGCGCCCGGCTCCAGGCGGGTCTCCCCCACCAGGACCATGCGCTCCCTGCCCCGGCGGTTGGTGACGGCGAAGGCCACCGCGTTGCCCTTTCGCACCCCTTCCACCCTCTCGCAGCAGGCCTCCACATCCTCGGGGTAGATGTTGCGGCCGCCTATGACGACCATGTCCTTTATGCGCCCGGCCAGGTAGAGCTCGCCGTTATGCATGTATCCCAGGTCCCCGGTGCGCAGCCATCCGTCCGTGAAGGCCTCAGCGGTGCGCTCCGGGTCCTCCCAGTACCCGCGCATGACCGAGTCCCCCCGGACGCAGACCTCGCCCAGCTCCCTATCGCCCAGCCAGCCGCCTTCCTTTCCCCTTATTCTCACCTCCAGGCCCGAAAGGGGAGAGCCCAGGCAGACCAGAGGGCGAGCCCCCGCCGAGCCGCGCTCCACCGGCAGCGCGCCCTCCCCTTTCTCCAGGTGATAGCGGGAAACCCAGTCCACTTTGAAGGGTTTCCCGGGGTCGGGGAAGGTGACCGCCAGGGTGCATTCCGCCAGACCGTATACCGGATAGGGGACCTCCGGGCGCATGCCCAGAGGGGCCGCCGCCTCCACCAGTCCCTCCATAACCTGGAGGTCCACCGGCTCCGCGCCGTTCAGGGCCAACCTCAACCTGCTGAAGTCCAGCCCGTCCGCCGCGCCGCTGCGGATGAGCCGGCTGATGAGGGCGTAGGAGAAGTTGGGGCCGCCGGTTATGGTGCCCCCGCTCTCACTCAGAGCACGCAGCCACAGCTCGGGGCGGGAGACGAAGAGCTGCGGCGACAGGTAGGTCTGGGAGGTCCCCGAGACCAGGGCGGTCAGGAAGAAACCGATGAGACCCATATCATGGTAAAGAGGCAGCCAGCTCACCACGCGGTCGTCCGGGGTCACCCCGATGCGTCCGATGATGGAAGCAGCGTTGGATAGCAGGTTGCGGTGGGTGAGGGTGACTCCCCGGGGCTGTGAGGTACTCCCCGAGGTGAACTGGATGAGGGCGACGTCATCCGGGTCGGGTGAGGCGTCCGGGCATGCCCCGTCACGGGCGAGCCCCTCCGCCGGGACCAGGGGGCAGTCCGCATCCAGGTCCTCCACGAAGCCCATGATCCCCGAGGGGATGACCGCCAGCCGCGCCTCACAGGCCCTCAACTTGGCGGCGGTCTGCTCGATGAAGGCCGCGGGGTCCACCGCCCTCATGGGGAGGGGCAAGGGAACGGCCACCCCGCCCGCCCGCCAGCAGGCCAGGAAGGCCAGCATCACCTCGGGGGTGGTCTGGGCGAGCACGGCCACGCGGTCGCCCGCCCGCACCCCCATTCCCGCGAGGCCCGCGGCCCTCCGCTCCGCCTCCCTTAAAAGACTCCCGGGGGGCAGGTCAACCCTGTTCTCCCCGTCCAGCCACACCTTCATGCCCTCCTGGGACAGCCGCAGGCCGGCCTCCAGCGCCTCCCAGACATTGTCTCTCCGCGGATCGAAGTGCATAGTCCTCCCTCCTCATCCGTTTTACGACTTAAACACCGCGGGGGGCTTATGGTTTCAGGCCGCGGAGGGCAAAATATGCTAACATTTACGGCGCGTCGGAGCGGGTGCGCAAAAGGAGAGGAGAGGCAGCGAAATGGCCAGAGGAGACAAGTCCAACCGGACTCGGGGCCAGCTGCTGGAAGCGGCCAAGCAGGTCTTCCTGGAGAAGGGATACCACGACGCCAAGGTGGTGGACATAATCGAGCGCGCGGGCTGCGGCCACGGGACCTTCTACGATTATTTCAAAGGGAAGGAGGAAGTGCTGCTGGCCCTGCTGGAGGGGCTGGTCCAGGACATGCAGAAGATGGGCGAGTCCATCCGGCCCCTTATGGAGAAGCTGTCTTATGACGACCTGCAGGGAGTGACCATAGTCATCCAAGGCATCAACGAGATGTTCAACCGCTACGGAGAGCTGCATCAGGTCTATATGCAGGCCATCTGGGAGAGCAGGCGGGTGCGGCGGCTTTTTCTCGACTTCCACCGCCTCTTCTCCTCACTCATGCGGGAGAAGATCCTGGAGATGCAGGCCACGGGGCGCTGCCTGGGGCTGGACCCGGATGTGGCCTCACAGATCATCGTGAACACCATCGGCTTCACCAATTTCGCCCAGCAGGACGGTATCATCGAAGCGGACATACGCTCGGTCTCCGAGAACCTGAGCCGACTTCTCTTCAACGCCCTCAATTTCCGCTGATCGTCGATGCGTCCTTGCGCAGGCGTTGCCGCGGGCTCCGCGGCAATATCATCGACCTGCTTACGGCCCCCTTCCAATCATATCGGCTCATATCGGCTATCCGGACCGATCCCTTCTCTGCCCCGGGCCGCAAATCACGCCGGGTTTTTCGCTACCCGCCGCGAGCCGAAACCCTTTGAGTCAACGGCTGAATCGAAAGAGGGTCCCGATCCCCCGCCGCCCCTCTCTCTCCATGGGCGACGCGGGGATCAGGGATAATAGCCGACCGAGTCGTGGGCCCAGGTGCGGGAGTCGTCGTACATGGCCCTTTCCGCCACCACGGGGACGCCGTTCTCCGATTCCACCAGGGTGGAGACGTCGTA
>JACVIY010000084.1 GCA_015711755.1 Candidatus Geothermincola secundus
CCTCACCAACAGATCCCCCGTAACGGTGTCAGACACCGATTCACAAAAATTCACAATCCGCGGGTCGACCAATGATGTTTTCCCTGCTCAGAGGCCCACAGCCTCCGCCCCCACCAACAGATCCCCAGTAACGATGTCGGTTACGGTGTCAGACACCTATTCGCAAGAATTCACAAACCGCCGGTCAGATGAAGATCCCCCCGATGCCCGGCAACATCCTCAGATACGCTTTGACAGCGGGATACGCCTCTGATAGCATGATGAGCGTCCGCGGACTTTGAAAACGGAGTCATGCCGGCCGGGTCCCCGCGAGGGGCCTGGAGGGAAGTCGGTGAGAGTCCGACACGGTAGCGCCGCTGTGACCGGGGAGCGAGGCCCCGCTGGATCCACTGGCAGGATATGCCGGGAAGGAGGGGCCGAGTGAGGATCCGGGAGTCAGAAGACCTGCCCGGCCGGAGTCAGTGAGCTCTCCGCCTCAGAGAGAAACCTGGCAGGGAAGGGAAAGGCCCCCACCTCTGGAGACGGAGGTGGGGTTTTTCATCATCCCTGGCCGGCGGGAGCGCGAGAAAAAAAGGAGGTTGGGGATGAGGAGATGCTTAGTTCGCTCGTCAGCGGCGGCTTTGCTGATGGCGGCCGCGCTGGCCGCGGCCCTTCCCGGGACGGCGGGGATGGCTCTGGCAGCAAAAGCCGCGCAGCAGACGGCGCCGTTGTTCGAGAGCGCCGACTACCGCATCAAGGACGGCACCTCGCCGGTCATCACCGGCGGAGTCGCCTACCTCTTCGCCGGCGACGACCCCTGGACCCCGCCGGGGGTGAACTCCAGCATCGTGGCTCTCAGCGCCGCGGACGGGTCGTTGGCCTGGCAGAAGGAGCTGGAGTGGGCCGGGGGGATGGGCTCCAAGGCGAGGCCCCTGGTCGAGAACGGGCGCCTCTACATCGGATGCGGTAAGTCGGTCTACTGCCTGGACATCAACGATAATGGAACGATAGTCTGGCAGAAGGACATCACCCCCGCCGGAGGGGCTCTGGGGAATTCGGTGATAATCAGCGATCCCGTGGCCTACACGGCGCCGGACAACGCGCGGGTCATCGTGGTGGGCGATTTCATCTACGGCCGCTATGTGGGACTGGACGCTTCCGACGGGGACATCCTCTGGACTTACGCCCTGGATGCAAACTCGTCCGCCTCGGGGGCCCCGGCTGTCAACCAGGCTGCCCATCGCCTTTACCTGCCCCAGTCCGCCGCCTTCGGCTCGCCGGTGAACGGCAAGGTCCACTGCATCGACGTGTCCGGGGCGGCGCCGGTCATGGTGTGGGGATACGCGACCGAATACGACGTGGCCGGCCCCATTGCCTTTGACCAGGGGTCCCTCTTTTTCAGCGATTTCGCTTACGGCGGCCCCATGAGCTCCTTCTATCGGATCGACGACGCGGGGACCAGCCCGGCTCTGGGATGGAAGCAGCCCATCTGGGGATCCTCCGGGCTTCCCCTGGTGAACGCGGACACCGATACCGTCTTCATCTGCGGGAACGACTGGGGGGCGGGCGGCAACCACTACTACGCCTTCGACCTCGCTACCGGAGAGCTGGTATGGGACAACCCCAACTGGGGCGCCTACAACGGCAACAGCTGCATCTCGCCGGTGAGCGGCTACCTCTACGCGGGAAGCTTCGATACCGGCACCTGGGCGCACAACAAGGGCATAGGGGCGGTGGACCCCTTCACCGGGAGCGAGCTCTGGTTGGTGACGGAAAAGGGCGGGGGGGACCCCGTCTACAGCAACGGGCTCGTCTATACCACCGCCGACGGGCGCCTCTACGCCTACGAAGAATACGCCCCCGACACCTTCGACTGGTACTTCGCCGAGGGCTACACCGGCCCCGGTTTCGAGGAGTGGCTCACCCTGGCCAACATGGGGGATACGCCCGAGGACGACACGGCGGCTCACGTGGTCTATTTCTACTCCGACGGCCGTGAGCCCCTGCTTCGGGAATATCCGGTGCCACATGCCTCCCGGGTGACCGTGAGCGTCAACGGCGAGGCGGGGGCGGACGCTGAGGTGTCCATGATGGTGCTATCCGAGGCACCCCTGGTGGCCGAGCGCCCCATGTACTTCGACTACAGGGGGAAGTGGACGGGGGGCCACGTGGTGCTGGGGGCGGATCAGCCCCTCAACCGCTGGTACTTCGCCGAGGGCTACACCGGCCCCGGTTTCGAGGAGTGGCTGACCCTTCTGAACTTCGGCGACGCCACCACCGCCACGGTCACCTACCGTTTCAATGACGGCTCGGCTCCTCTGGAGAAGCAGTACGCCCTCGATGCGGAGTCCCGCCGCACTGTCAACGTGAACGAGGAGGTGGGCGAGGGCAGGGAGGTCTCCATGGAGGTGACCACTCCGCCCGGCTATCCCGTAGTGGCCGAGCGCCCCATGTACTTCGAATATCAGGGGCTGGGGGCCCACGGCTGGACCGGAGGCCACTGCGTCATGGGCATGGAGGAAGCCGCCCAGCGCTGGTACTTCGCCGAGGGCTACACAGGCCCCGGTTTCGAGGAGTGGCTGACCCTGCTCAATCCCGGTGACGCCAAGGCCACGGTAACCGTCGACTTCCTCTATCAGGGCGAGGATAAGGTGAGCAAGCAATATGAAGTGGGAGCGGGGTCCCGCCGTACCCTCAACATCAACGAGGAGGCCGGCGCGGGCAAGCAGCTCGGTCTGCTGGTGACCTCGAATCAGCCGGTGCTGGCGGAGAGGCCGCTTTACTTCGACTATCAGGGAAAGTGGGACGGCGGTTCCTGCGTGACCGGGGCGGCCATGCCCTCCACCTTCTGGGTTCTGGCCGAGGGCTTCACCAGCCCTGATTTCGACGAATACATAACCCTCTCCAACCCCGGAAAGGAGGAGGCCACCGTCGCACTAACGCCCCTTTTCGGTGGCGGCGAACCCGAGGTCCTGGAGGTCGCGGGGGGGCAGCGCCTCACCCTGGCCCTGAGCAGCGAGTTGCCGGTGGAGCGGGCTTACGCCATCTTCAGCGACCGCGGGATCGTGGTGGAGCGCCCCATGTACTTCGACTATCAGGGGCTGGGGGCCCACGGCTGGACGGGCGGCCACTGCTCGAAGGGCGCGACCCTGAGGGACATCTACTGACAGAGGCAGCCGGCGGGTCTCGAGCGTAGAGGCCCGCCGCCCGGCTTTCCTTGCGGCCCCCGCCTCAGGCGGGAGGAGCGGCGGGGCGGGTGCGACGGCCCGCCCCGTTCGCACCGCCGATGCTCGAAACGGAGTCGTTTTTTGAGTGGTGGAGTCGGTAGAAGCGGCGTAAAGGCGCGGAGATGGGCGCTCCGAGCCCTGACCTTGACCCTGTCCGTCGCCGCTCTTTTCTTTTTAGTGCGGGGATGCGCCTGGATGCCCTGGAACGGCGGCGGGCCGCTGGTGGAGGTAAGGGTGACCGTCACCAACTATTTCGGCATGAACGTCCTGAAAGACCGCACCCTGCTGCTCGAGGAGGGGTCGGACGCCATGAGGGCCTTGCAGGAAGCGGCAGAGGTCCGGACCGCCTACGGCGGCGGCTTCATCCAGGCCGTCGACGGGCTTGAGTCCGCCTACGGGGCGGGAGGGAGCGGGGAGAGGCTGGACTGGTTCTTCTACGTTAACGGCCACATGGCCGACGTGGGGGCATCCGCCTATGTGCTACGAGACGGGGACCGCCTCATCTTCGACTATCACCGTTGGGATTATTCCATGTTCACCCCGGCCCTGGCTGGGTGTTTCCCTCGGGATCTTCTGCGCGGCTACGGGGGAGGGTTCGCGTCCTGCAGGGTCATTTATTCTCGGGGTTGGGAGGATGAGGCGAAGGGGCTGGCACGGGCGCTCGGGGAAGCGGGGGGCGAATGCGCCGTCGAGGAGCTTGAGGACGGCTGGTCGCCGCGCGGGGGCGTTCTCGAGGTGGTCCTGGGTCCCTGGGAGGAGTTGGTCGCGGTGCCGACCCTCGCCGAGGCCATGCGCGAGAGGCGCGCCCGAGGGATCTACGCGTATTTCGACCGCGGCGAACTGGTGATCCTGGACCAGTGCGGCAGGGAGTCCTTGCGCATTGGGGAGGGTGCCGGACTGGTAACCTGCACGGGCCCCCGCCTGGGGGAAGGGGGGGTGCTACTGATTACCGGCATTGACCGAGAGGGCACGAAGAGGGCCCTTGAGGGATTGCGGGAACAAGCGGAGGCCCAGGAGCCGCTGATGACCATGGCCTGGACGGACGGTTTGATGTTGCCTGTGCCGGCTGTAGAAGGGCTCTGAGATGCTGCCGGTCTATCGGGAGAGGGACACCCTGGTCCACGCCCTGCACCCGCTGGCTGCACTGCTGCTGGTGGGGACGCTGGCGGCCTCCTCACTGCTCGCTTCCGACCCGGTCTGGGCCGCGGCGGCCTGCCTCCTCACCCTGGCCTTCATCGGGGTCGGCGGCAACTGGGACGGATGCCGCCCCTTCCTGCGGCTGGGGATGTGGATGGCCGCTATTATGGCGGTCATCAACCCGCTGGTCAACCATCAAGGCGAGCACGTGCTGGTCTACGGGCCCCGCCTGCCCTGGTGGGGCGCGATGGACATAACCCTGGAGGCGCTGCTCTACGGGGCGTACGCCGGGGTGCGGGTCTTCTCCGTCATCGCCGCCTGCAGCCTGCTGGCCACCGCGGTTAGCCCCGACGAACTCCTCGATCTGCTGTCCCGCCTGGCCCTGCGCTCCTCGCTGGCCGCCGCCCTTGCGGTGCGGCTCTATCCCGGCATGGTGGCGGAGGCGCACCGCATGCGGGAGGCCCAGCTGGCCCGGGGAGAGCGGCTGGCTGAGGGCGGCCCCCTGAGGCGCTTACAGGCCCACCTACCGTTGTGGCATTCCCTCTTCCGCGGCTCGCTGGACCGGGCCGCCTCCATCGCCGAGGCCATGACCGCCCGCGGGTTCGGGAGCGGCGGCAGGACTCCCTGGAAGCGGCGCACCGCCCAACCGCGGGACCTCATGGCGGTTTCTTTGTGCCTTGTGGTCCTGGGATCGCTGGCGGCGGCGCAGGCGGTCGGCTCCGGTTATTCCTTCTTCCCGCGGCCGGACGATCCCCTGCGTTCCTGGAGCCCGCTGATGCCCTTCCTGCCCGCCCTGGCCCTGCTGTCCCTTTCCTTTCTTGCCTGGAGCTGGAGAAGATGGCACTGGTTGAGATCGAGGATGTGACCTACCGGTACCCGCGCGGCGGCGGGCCTGCCCTGAGCGGGGTCGGCCTCGTCCTGCGGGAGGGAGAGTTCGTCCTGGTGACCGGTCCCACCGGAAGCGGCAAGACCACCCTGCTGCGCCTGCTCAACGGGCTGATACCCCATTTCCACGGGGGGCGCATGTCCGGTCGGGTCCTGGTGGAGGGACGCGACACCCGGCGGACGGAGCCGAGAGAGCTGGCCAAGCGGGTGGGCATGGTCTTCCAGAACCCCGAGGATCAGCTGGTGACCACCACGGTGGAGAGGGAGATAGCCTTCGGCCTGCAGAACGCGGGGCTGCCCGCTCCGGTCATCGCCAAGCGGGTCGAGGAGATGCTGGCCGGTCTGGGGCTCTCCCGCCTGCGGAGCCGCTTCATACCCGAGCTCTCCGGGGGGGAGGCGCAGAAGACGGCCCTGGCTGCAGCCCTGGCCCTGCACCCCGCCCTGCTGGTTCTGGACGAGCCCACCTCGCAGCTGGACCCCCTGGCCGCCGAGGAATTGCTGACCATGGTCCGGCGAATCCACGAGGAGACGGGAACGACGGTGGTCATGACCGAGCACCGCCTGGAGCGCTGTTATCATCACGCCACGCGGGTGCTGCACATGCGGGAAGGGCGCATCGCCTTCGACGGGACGCCGCGGGAGGCGGCGCGCTGGTGCTCTTTGAACGACGGGGACTTCGCCCCCCCGGTGGCCCGCGTTTTCGTGAGAGCGGGCTGGGAGGAGGTCCCCCTCACCGTTAACGGTGCCCGGTCGGTTTTAAGGGGGAAGGGCTGTCTGAACGGGAGGCGGCGGGCGGAGCCCGAAGCGCCTGGCGATACCGAGTGCGTTTCCCGGGCCCGAGGGGGGGAGGTAGCGGAGCTGGCGCGGATGCGAGGCGTGCATTACCGTTATCCAGAGGGGGGAACGGCTTTGCGGGGGGTGGACTTCAGCCTGGGGCCTTGTTCTCGCCTTGCTCTGCTGGGGGAGAACGGAGCCGGCAAGAGCACCCTGCTGCGCTGCCTCCTGGGGCTGCTGCGGCCGGACCGCGGAAAAGTGACGCTGATGGGAAAAACACCCTCTCCGCGCCTGCTGCCGGAGCTCGCGCCGTCGCTGGCCTACTGCCCGCAGAATCCCGCCTCCTTCTTCGTGGCCTCCAGCGTGCGGGATGAACTCAGGAGGACCATGCGCCTGCGCGGCGGCGAGGGGAGCGGAGCGGAGGAGGAGATGGAGCGGATGATGGAGAGGCTGGGGCTTCAGGGCCTGGGGGAGCGGGACCCCCGGGACCTCAGCTCCGGGGAGCGCGAGAAGGTCATCCTGGCCGCCTCCCTGCTCCCGCCGCCGCCCCGCCTGCTGGTTCTGGATGAGCCCACCCGGGGCCTTGACCATCGTTGTAAAAGAGAGGTCGTCGAGGCCCTGCGGGAATGCGGGGAGGAAGGCACCACCATACTCCTGGTCACCCACGACGTGGAGTTCGCCGCCTCGATGGCCGGGCGCGCCGCGATCATGGGATGCGGGGCGATAATAACCGAAGGGCCCTCCGGCGAGGTGCTCGGAGACTCCCTCTTCTATTCTCCTCAGGTAAACCGGCTGCTGGGAGACCTGCGCCCCGGCATCATGCGGGAGGAGGAGGCGGTGTCCTTCCTGAAGGAGGTGAGGGAAGTTTGCGGGCGCTGAGGTATTCCCTCATGGCCGGCGCGGCCCTCGCTTTTTTCCTGGGCCTGCGCGGCGCGCCCTTCTTCTCCGAGTGGTCGCTGAACTCGCTGCTGCTGGCGGTGCTGCTGCTGGCCGTGCTCTTCCTCCGCTTCGAGGAGCGGGAGCCGGGATCGCGGGAGCTGGCGGCGGTGGGCCTGCTGGCGGCCCTGGCGGCGGGGGGAAGGGTCCTCTTCGCGGCGGTGCCGGGCCTGCAGCCCGCCACCTTCCTGACTATCGCGGCCGGCTACGCCCTCGGCGCGGAGCCCGGCTTCATGGTGGGGGCTCTTACCGCCCTGCTCAGCAACATATTCCTGGGGCACGGCCCCTGGACCCCCTGGCAGATGCTGGGATGGGGTCTGGCGGGAGCGGCCGGTGGGCTGATGGGAAAAGCGTTCCGGGGCAGAGTGCGGGTTCCGGCGGTGGCCGGGCTGGGCACCGCCTGGGGGTTCCTCTTCGGCTGGGGCATGAACCTGTGGTTCTGGCTGTCCTTCGTGCGCCCCCTGACCCTGAGGTCCTTCACGGCGGCCTGCGCGGCTTCTCTGCCCTTCGACCTGCTGCATGCGGCGGGCAACCTCTTTTTCGCCCTCCTGCTGGCCGGCCCGGTCATCGATATGCTCATCCGCTTCCGAGAGCGTTTTTCCTGCGAGTTCGAGGAGGCGTCGGCAGAGGCGGTTCTTGACGGAAGAGGGACAGGATAGCTGTGGAGAAGCGGTGGAGAGGATGAACATGGCATTGCTCATTAAGGCCGACAAGGCGGTGATGATGATCATCGCGGCACTGCTCGCGGCAGCGGTCTTGCTGTCAGCGGCGCCGTTCCCGGCTCAGGGGGGGACGGCGGAAGGCGTCTCCTTCATCCGCCTCCATCAGGCCCCCGACGGCGGGTTTTACGAGCCGGGGCGGGAGGGGAGCGGGCAGGACCCCCTCACCGCCTGGTGCGTCATGGCCCTGCGGGCGGCGGGCGTTGACCCCGGCTCGGTGCGCCGGGGCGGGCGGTCGCCGGTGGATTTTCTGGCCACTCAGTCGGGGAACTGGCGCAGCGTCACCGACTACGAGCGCACCCTGCTGGCGGTGACCGCGGCGGGCGCCGATCCCCGCTCATTCGGGGGCGTAGATCTGGTGGAGGCGGTGCTGGCAAACCGCCGCCCCGCGGGGAACATCGGCGACGCCGTGAACACCAACGCCTTCGGGATACTGGCTCTGGTCTCCGCGGGAGTGGAGCCCCCGCCCGGTTCGGTGTCCTGGCATAGGATGGCCCAGAACGCCGACGGCGGCTGGGGCAACAGCCCCGGGGCGGCCAGCAACCCGGACATGACCGCGGCCTCCGTCATGGCCCTGCGGGCGGCGGGCGTGGGGGCCGGCGATCCCTCCATAACCGCCGCTCTTGGCTACCTGCATTCCATACAGGCGCCCGACGGCGGCTTCTCCTTCCAACCGGGCAGCTCCGACGCTTCCGCCACCGCCTGGTGCGTGCAGGCCATCGTGGCGGTGGGGCAGGATCCCGGGGGGTCGGAGTGGTCGCGGGACGGGGCCACCCCCCGCGGATATCTTCTTTCCATGCAGGATCCGGACGGTCGCTTCCGCTGGACGACGGGGCGCGACATGAACCCGGTGTGGACCACCTCCTACGCGATCTGCGCTTTGGCGGGAAAGCCGTTCCCGGTGGCGGTTGCTCCGGCTCCGGCTCCTTCGGGAGGAGGAAGTGGGGGGGAGCCGCAGGCCGCCGGGGAGGAGGAGGCGCCCGGCGCTCAAACGGAGGTCGTGGATGAGGGCCAGACGGGCGAGACACAGGAGCAGGAAGGGGCGGAGGCGGATTCCGTCGGAGAAGAGGACGAGGCCTTGTCTTTGAAGGAGGGAAGGCCGGAGGGACGCGCCCTGGCCGAGAGGTCTCAGAGTCCCGCGGGTGCTGCCGCTGGCGTCTGGATCTGGTGGCTTATCGGCGGCCTGGCCGCCCTGGCCGCCGCCGCCTTCCTTTTCCTCAAGCCGGGGCCGCTGAGACCGCTGGCGGTAAAAATATTACGAAGAGTAAAAAATGAGGCGGAGAGCCACTAAGGCACGGGGCGCATCTCCAGGAGGTCGCCGGGAAGAGTCCCCGTCTCCTTGAGCTTGCCCGCGGGCAGCTCCAGGACGGAGCGGGCCCGCAGCACCAACGGGCTTATGCGCCCCGGCCGCAGGCCCTCCACGACGCGCAGAACCCTCCCCTCTTCGTCCAGGAAAACCAGGTCGATGGGGTAGCGCATGCCCACGGTGTGGATGTTGCGGCACGGCCTGAGCAGCAGACCGTCGCGCCCTTCCCACCCCGCGCTCCCCAGCAGGCCGCGGGCGCGCGAGCGGCGGGTGGCCGCCACCTCCACCCGCTCCCCCAGCGCCGTCCCCCGGCTCAGGTTGCGCACTTTCACGAACATGGACGAAAGAATAAACGACGGGCCGGGTGAGGGCAACGTCGCCGCCCGCCTGTGCTATCCTTTTATTTCCGGCGTTGGCATGGCGGCGGGAGGAGGTCGGGAGTGGAGACCTTCGATTGGGAGATCGAGCGGATATTCGCTGACGGCGGTCGGGAGAAACTGGTCGACCGAGTAGTCGAGGAATCGCCGCTGCGAATAACTGTGAACGGAGCCCCTCTGGTGGCCCTGATGCGCCTGCCCGGGCGCGACCGCGAGCTGGCGGTGGGTTTCTGCGTCACCGAGGGGGTCATCTCCTCGGTCGACGATATCGTCCTGTTGAGGGAATGCCGCGATGGGGAGTGGGAGGAGACGGGCCCGGAGGGAGCGGCGGTAAAGGATGTTCCGGGCAGCGGACTGGTGGAGATCAGGGTGAGCGGAGACGCGGATACGGGGCGCTTCGCCGCCACCCGCCTGGTGCGCACCGGCTGCGGCGGGGCGGACCTAACGGCCCTGGCCGGCTCGCCGGTGGGGAAGGTCGACTCCCGCGCCACCTTTCCCGCGGCCCTGCTGCACCGTTTGGGAGAGGAACTCACGCGGCGGCAGGAGGTGTTCCGCTCCACCGGGGGGACGCACGGCGCCGCCGTCTTCTCGGGGGAAGGCGCCTTGCTGGAGATGGCCGAGGACGTAGGGCGCCACAACGCGGTGGACAAGGTGGTGGGCGCCTGCGTCCTGCGGCGCGTGAAAGCGGAGGATAAAGTACTCTTCATATCGGGGCGCATCAGCTACGAGATGGCCCTGAAGGCGGTGCGGGCCGGATTCCCCTGCCTGACTTCCCTGGCCGCGCCCACCCGCTTGGGGCTGGAGGTGGCCCGGGACAGCGGGCTCACCGTGGTGGGTTTCGCCGACGGTAGGCGCTGCAATGTCTACACCCACGGATGGAGGTTGGGGAGCTGAGCTTGTACGGGGAAGCCGCCCGCTTTTCCTGCGCCATCCTCGCGGGGGGGGAGGGCAAGCGCCTGCGCTCGGAGAAGGCGCTGCTGCCCCTGGGCGGCGATTACCTGTTGGAGGTGCTCCTGCGCGGGCTGCGGGGCCTCTTCGACGAGTACCTGCTGGTGGTGAGGAGCGAGTATTCGCCGCTGCGCGCTTTCGCGTCTGAGGGTTTGAGGATGGTTACGGACCTGCTGCCCGACCGCGGTCCTCTGGGGGGCATACATTCCGCCCTGCACCACGCCGCCCACCCGTGGTGCTTCGTCGTCGGCTGCGACATGCCCTTCCCCTCCCGGCCGCTCATCGCCCGTATGAAGGAGATGGTGGGCCCGCGGCCCGCGGTGGTGCCCCGCCGGGGCGAGTAC
>JACVIY010000085.1 GCA_015711755.1 Candidatus Geothermincola secundus
ACCTTCCTCAACCTCGGCGCGGACTACCCCGACCCCCGACGCTTCACGGTGGTAATCTGGGGGCAGTACCGATCCAATTTCCCCTCCGCGCCGGAGACCTTTTACCGCGGAAAGACCATCGCGGTCACCGGGGTCATCGAGATCTACAAGGGCGTGCCGGAGATCGAGGTCACCTCTCCCTCACAGATCGAGGTGTTGTAAGATCCCCAAAGATGCCGCCCGAAAGACAAGCGAACCCGGGCTTTGCGGCGGGCGGGGGCGGGCATTCCCCCGTCTGGACCAAGCATCCATACGGGCTCATTCAGTGCCTCATCCTTTTGATTGATAATCGTCGGAACGCCCTATATAATCTACTTCAAGTCGGCCGCTGCCGACATGGCTGTTCAACCTGAAAGGAAAGGGAGGAGAGATATGGCTGAGGACATCTATTCCCAGAAGCCGTGGCTAAAAAACTACGACAAGAACGTGCCCGCAACCCTGCAATACGAGGAGAAGACCTTCGCCGAGAAATGGTACGAGACCGTGCAGAAATTCGGGGAGAAGACCGCTCTCATCTACATGGAGAACAACATCACCTACAATCAGCTGGACCGGCTTTCAAATCAGCTGGCCGCCTATCTGCAGAAACAGGGCATCAAGCCTGGGGATGTGGTGGGCCTGTGCATGCCCAACGTGCCCGCGCATTACATCAGCGTCATCGCCGTGCAAAAGGCGGGCGCCGTCTCCACCGGGCTCAGCCCCCTGCTTATGCCCGAGGAGATGGAGTACCAGATAAACGACTGCAAGGTCAAGGCGGTCATCACCATCGACGTGCTCTTCGAGAAGATCCGCGAGGTGGCCGACAAGTGCGACTTCTCCACGGTCATCGTGACCGAGATCGCCGACTTCCTCCCGGGCATCAAGGAGAAACTGGCCAAGGCCTACATCCGCCAGACCGGCCTGGGCAAGCTGCTGAAGAAGGTCAAGAAGCTCGATGAGAAGCTCAAGGCCATCCCCGCCGCTCCCATCTCCGAACTGAAAGGCAAGAAGGTCGTGCGCTTCATGGACGCCGTCAAAGGGATGCCCGACCAGAAGGTTCACGAGAAGCGCTCCATGGACGACATCATCTTCATCATGTACACGGGAGGGACCACCGGCCCTGCCAAGGGAGCGATGCTCACCCAGCGCAGCTACATGAGCAACCGCCTGCAGGTGCTCACCTACCTGGACATCAAGCCGGACGTCATGGCCATATCCGCCTTCCCTCTCTTCCACATCGCCGGCTTGGCCTTCGGGGGTTTCTGCATCACCAACGGGGCCACCCAGATCTGCGTCCCCAACCCGCGCGATTCCCAGTACATCATCAACATGCTCAAGGAGTACAAGCCCAACATCGTGGTCAACGTGCCCACCGTCTTCTACGAGCTGATGAAGAACCCCGAGTTCGCCAAGCTGGACCTGAGCAACCTCCACTGGTGCCTGTCCGCCGCCGCCCCCTTCCCCGAGGAGAACATCAAGGAGCTGGAGGGCATCATCGGGGAGAGCAAGTTCATCGAGCTCTACGGCATGACCGAGACCTCCCCGGTCACCTGCTGCAACCCGCGCTACGGGAAGAAGAAGCCCGGATCCATCGGGATGCCCCTGCCCGATACCGAGTTCAAGCTGGTGGACCCGGAGACCGGCCAACTGGCCGAATTGGGCCAGCCGGGGGAGATCGCCGTCCGCGGACCCCAGGTCATGAAGGGATATTACAACAAGCCCGAGGAGACCGCCCACGCGCTGCGTGACGGGTGGATGTACACGGGAGACGTGGCCAAGATGGATGAGGACGGCTACTTCTTCATCGTGGACCGGGTGAAGGACATGGTCATCGTCTCCGGCTTCAAGGTCTTCACCCGGGAGCTTGACGAGGTCTTGGCCAAGCATCCGGACGTGGACATGGCCGCCTCGGTGGGCATCCCCGACCCCGAGAGGCCTGGCTCGGAGAGGGTGGCCGCGGCCATCGTGCTCAAGCCGGGAGTCGCCGGGGATGACGCCAAGAAGGAGGAGATACGCGCCTATCTGAAGGAAAGGGTCGCCCCTTACAAGGTACCCAAGGTCATCGAGTTCGTGGATCAGCTCCCCCAGAGCGGCGTGGGCAAGATCCTCAAGCGCGAGCTGAAGGAACAGTTCAAGGACAAGCTGCAGCGGTAGCCGAAAAGAGATCGGCGGGGCCGGGCTTTCCGGCCCCTTTTGCCTTAGTTCGAGTGCCAGCCGGCCACGCCAGTGGCATCCATGATCATAAAAGACCTCGAATGAACGGCTCCACATGCGGGAGGGTACGCGCGGCATCGTAATGACCCTCTTCCCCATGGGGTGTTATCATATTCCCGCCTGGCATATCGGGGACACAAGATGCGTTACGGCGGACCATCTTCATGGTCCCGCTTTGGCGGTTCCAGTCATATCGAAGGAGGGGACTGTATGGGCGAAGAGGTGAGCGCGGCCGGGTTCGACCTGATCCCCCCGCAGGTGGCCGGATTCCTACGGGAGGGATATGAGGATCTGGAGGGCTTCTGGGAAAGGGCAGCCCTCGATTCCATCGGGGAGATCCACTGGTTCAAGCGATGGGACAAGGTCCTCGAACTCGATTATCCCAGCTTCCGCTGGTTCTCGGGCGGCCTGACCAACGTCTGCCACAGCGCTCTCGACTACAATCTGGAGAAAGGAAGGGGCGGTCGAGCCGCCATCATCTCGGAGATCGGAGAGACCGGTGAGGTCAGGGTCCTCACCTACGCTCAGCTCCTACACCTGGTCAAAAGGTACGCGGCCGCCCTGCGCGGCCTGGGGGTATCCAGGGGGGACCGCGTGGTCATCTACATGCCCATGGGCGTGGAGCCGGTTGCGGCCATGCTGGCATGCGCGCGCATCGGGGCCATCCACGTGGTGGTCTTCGCCGGGTTCTCCTATCAGGCGGTGGCCGACCGCATCGAGCTGTCGGGAGCGGAATTCGTGCTCACTCAGGACGTCAACCGCCGCAGGGGGACGGTCGTTCGGCTCAAGCAGACCATAGACGATGCCCTTGCGCGGGTGACGCCGGGGCAGGTCAAGAAGGTGGTCGTCCTGTGCCGCGGCGGCGGCGAGGAATGCGCCATGAAGCAGGGCAGGGACATCCCCTGGGAGGAGTTCGAGGAGCTATCGAACGGCCAGAGCGACGCGGTGGAGATCATGGAGGCCAACGAGCCGCTGTTCCTGCTGCCCACCTCGGGGACCATGGCCAAGCCCAAAGTGACCGTGCACGTGCACGGCGGCTATCAGCAGTACGTCTATTCGATGGGCAAATGGATATACGGGCTGCAGCCGGAGGACGTCTGGTTCGCCACCTCGGACATCGGCTGGATCGTGGGCCACAGCTATAACGTCTACGGGCCGCTCATCTCGGGCTGCACCACCGTCCTCTTCGAAGGGACCCCCGATCATCCCCGCAGGGACATGATCTGGGAGATAATCGAGCGCAACCGGGTCACGGGGCTCTGGATATCCCCAACCGGCGTGCGGGGATTGATGCGCCTGGGCATCGAGGAAGCGCGCCGGCACGATCTCTCCAGCCTGAAAAGGGTCTTCTGCGCCGGCGAGGTGCTCAACCCCGCCGCCTGGGAATGGATGCAGAAGGAGGTCTTAGAGGGGCGGGTGCCGGTAATCGACCATATGTGGCAGACGGAGACATCCGGGCCGGTCATCGCCAATCCTTATGGATTGGGCCTATATCCCATCAAACCGGGATCCTCCTCCCTGGCGGTGCCGGGGGTGCTGGTGGATATCGTGGACGAAAAGACCGGCCGTCCCTGCCCGCCGGGGGTCAAGGGCATGTTCGTGATAACCCGACCCTTCCCGGGACTCACTCCCAACCTTTGGGGAGACCCCGAACGCTACCGAGACGACTATTGGGAGAAGTACGACAACCTCAAGGGGCTGTACTGTTCGGGAGACGGCGCCTACCGTGATGAGGACGGCTATATCTGGTTCGTGGGCCGGGCGGATGAGGTGATCAAGATAAGCGCCCACCGCATCGGGACCATCGAGATCGAGAACGCCCTCATCTCCCATCCCGACGTGGTCGAATGCGGAGTATCCGGGGTGCCCGACGATTTCCGCGGCGAGGTGGCCTGCGCCTTTGTGGTCCTGAAGGCGGGGGTCGAACCGTCGGAGGAGCTGAAGCGGGATCTCATCCGACACGTGCGCGAGGTCATGGGCCCCATCGTGGTCTTCCGCGACATCCAGTTCGTGCATTCCCTGCCGAAGACCCGCAGCGGCAAGATCATGCGCAGGGTGATGAAGGCATTGTGGACGGGAGCCGACCTGGGAGACCTATCCACCATCGAGGACGGCGCCTCGGTGGAGGAGATCCGGGAGGCGGTGGAGAAGATGCGCTCCCGATAATGCGTTTGACGGCCCGCATAGAGAGCGGGCGCCGCACGGGTCAGCCATTTTTCTCGATCCGGAGGCGGCGAGTAGGGGCGGCAGGCCACCTCGGTTTACCGACCGGTTACAAATTAACGCGGAAAGGCATATAATCCCGCATGGAGCCGCATATCGGCTCGGATGACGGTCCGATACGGTTCCCGTCGAAAGGAGGAGGGATGGAGAGACCCTGGCTCAAGCATTACGATTTCTTCGTGCCCGAGAGCATACGTTACCCTCGGGTGCCTCTCTACAAGCTGCTGGAACTCACCTGCGTAAGGTACGACGAGCATACCGCCACCATCTTCTTCGGCCAAAAGCTCACTTACGGAGAGCTGCGGGACAAGGTCAGGCGCCTGGCCTCCGCCCTGCGCTCCCTGGGAGTGAACCCGGGCGACCGGGTGGCACTGATGCTGCCCAACTGCCCGCAGTTCATCATCTCTTACTACGGGGTGCTGGAGGCAGGCGCGGTGGTCACCAACGTGAGCCCCCTGCACGTGGAAAGGGAGATAGAATACGAGCTGAACGATTCGGGGGCGGAGACCATCATCTATCTTGACCTCTTCCACTCCCGCATCGAGGCGGTCAAGGACTCGACCCCGCTGAAACGCCGCATCATCACCAGCATCACCGATTTTCTGGCCGAGCCGGTGACGCCGACGGCCGAGAGGGGCCCGGGTGACCATTACTTCCTGGAGGTGCTGGAAGGCGGCGAACCCGAGCCGCCGGAGGCTGACATCGATCCGGAGAAAGACCTGGCAGCCCTGCAATACACCGGGGGCACCACCGGCCTGCCCAAGGCGGTCATGCTGACCCACCTCAATCTACTGGCCAACGCCATGCAGTGCACCGCCTGGGCCCGGGAGTTCGTGGAGCGCGGGCGTGACGTCTTTCTCTGCGTCATCCCCTTCTTCCATTCCTACGGGCAGACCGTGGCCATGAACACGGCCATCCACAACGCCGCAGCCATGATCCTCATACCCCAGTTCGAGATAAACATGATGCTTCAAGCCATCCGAGACTACCGGCCCAACTTCTTCCCCGGCGTGCCCACCCTGTATGTGGCCATCCTCAACCACCCCGATGCCCTCGCCTATGGAGTCGACAAGATACGTCTGTGCAACTCCGGCTCGGCTCCCCTGCCGGTCGAGGTCATCAGGAAGTTCAGCCGCATCTCGGGGGGCATCTTCTGCGAGGGCTACGGGCTCTCCGAGGCCAGCCCGGTAACCCACTCCAACCCCGTGATCGGCTTGCAGAAGGTAGGATCGGTGGGCATCCCCTTTCCGGACACCGACGCCCGGATCGTCGACGTGGAGACAGGAGAGAAGGACGTCCCGGCAGGGCAGCCGGGCGAGCTCGTCATCCGCGGTCCCCAGGTGATGAAGGGGTACTTCAACAAGTCGGAGGAGACCGAGATGGCTCTCCGAGACGGCTGGCTCTACACCGGGGACATAGCCGTCATGGACGAGGACGGGTATTTCTTCATCGTGGACCGCAAGAAGGACATGATAATCGCCGGGGGATTCAACATCTATCCGAGGGAGGTGGACGAGGTGCTCTTCGAGCACCCCAAGGTACTGGAAGCGGTGACGGTGGGCGTCCCCGATGAGTACCGCGGGGAGACCGTAAAGGTCTTCGTGGTGCTGAAGCCGGGGGAAGAGTGCACTGAGGAGGAGATCATTTCCTTCTGCCGAGAGCGCCTGGCTCCATATAAGGCGCCGCGCCTGGTCGAGTTCCGTTCGGAACTTCCCAAGAGCATGGTGGGAAAGGTGCTGCGGCGGGCCCTGCGCGAGGAGGAGATCGCCAAGCGGGCTGCGGAGGCGGAGGGCAAGGGAGAGGACATTCCGGATTAAGGAGCATGGCGGCCGTGAGGATCATGCAGTCCTTAGAGGCCCGGGCGAAGCGGCCCGGAGGAAAGGAGGGGTCGTGATCGCATCCGCGGAGAGAGAAGGTCCAAGGCCGTTGGGGAGGACCGGCCTGAAGGTCACCCCCATAGGTCTGGGCACTTGGCAGTTCGCACAGGGAACGGGTTTCGACCGCCTGGTCTATCGGGGCATCTCCCAGGAGGAGACCAACGCCATCGTCCGCACCGCCTTGGAGGGGGGGATCAACTGGTTCGACACGGCGGAGGCATACGGATGGGGCCGCTCCGAGCGAAGCCTGGCCACCGCCCTGGCCGCGGCGGGCGCCGCGGACGGCGACGTCCTGGTGGCCACCAAGTGGTTCCCGGCCCTGCGCACCGCATCCTCCATAGGACGCACCATCGTCAGGAGGCGGCAGTGCCTCAAGCCCTACTCGATCGGCCTGTTCCAGGTCCACCAGCCCCTCGCCCTCTCCTCGGTGGACGAACAGATGAACGCCATGGCCGACCTGGTGGAGCTGGGGCTTATCCGCTCGGTTGGGGTGAGCAACTTCCCCGCCTCATGGATGCGTCGGGCCCACGCCGCACTGGAAGCAAGGGGCCTGACGCTGGCCTCCAATCAGGTCAAAGTAAGCCTCATGGACCGCCACATCGAGGTCAACGGGGTGCTCGATGCCGCCCGGGAGCTGGGAGTCACCATCATCGCCTGGTCGCCTCTGGAGATGGGGGTGCTCACGGGGAAATTCCACCGGGACCCCGGCCTGCTCAGCTCCAGGCCGCTGGGGCGCAGGGGGTTTTTACGCCTGCAGATGCGGCGAGGCCGCGAGCTGGTGGCGGCACTCGAAGAGATAGCGGAGGCCCGCGGAGTGAGTCCGGCGGTGGTGGCCCTCAGTTGGTTGGTGAACTTCTACGGAGAGACGGTGGTGGCCATACCCGGTGCCACCAGCGTAAGTCAAGCGGAGCAGAACGTTACGGCCAACAGGTTCAGGCTGCCCGCGGAGGACATGGAGCGCCTGGACCTGCTAACCCGGCGCTTCCGCCGCCCCTGGCGCGGAGGGAGCCGCGAAGAATGACTCCGGGAAGTGCCGGAGTCGGCCTCCTCAACATGAGGAGTGGAGCGTATTGACGTCGGTGCGCGGGAACGGCCCGGCTCGGCATCTTCCACCCTTCCCCCGAGAGGGAGCTGACCTCTCCAAGTTGTATAATCGTGAGATGGAGAACATGTGGCGCCCAAGCGTAGCAGCGAGGAGTTGATCCCTTGTCCAGAGTGGAGAGATGTACTTTCTGCGGAGTGCCCCGCTTCATCAGCAAGGCCCTGCATTGGGAGAGCAACGGGGTTATCTCCCTTCCCGCATCTCCCGGCGAACGCATGGTCTTCTATGACGCGACCGCGATAGATCACCTCTTCGACGGCATCGGGCGGCTCATCGGGATGAACATCGACAACATGATCATAGAGAGCCGCCGCCGGGAGACCCGCCGCTACATGGAGCGCCTGGTCCCCAAGGACGTGACCCGGGTGCTGAGAGATCAGGATGCCGACCCCTCAGTGCGCAAAGCCAGGGGCAAGCAGTACAACCAACAGATCAACATGGTGGGCATGCTCTATGGATACGGCAGCATCGAGATAAGCTCCCTATGGGATAGCGACGATCCCTGCCCCTGGAGGGAACAGCTCTACCGCAACCCCTATTCCCTGCGTTTTTGCATGGCGGATACCTTGGGCACGGTGGAGGCAATAGAAGACCGGGACCTGTGGGTGCGCAGCGAGCAGGTCGGGGAGAACATGTTCCTGGTCAAGGTGGTGGAGGGGGAGCATCCCCTTGAGCTGAAGGGGCGCTTGCGGCGCAAGAAGTACCCCTTCAGGCCGGGGGAGATCTCCTTCAAGCGCTGCATGGCCTGCGGCATCCCTTTGGAGGTGGCCCGCTGCCACTGGGACATCGAGAGCGGGACGATATACGACCCCCTGACCGGCCGCCGCATGGTCTTCATCGGTTCGGCGGCCATGGACGCCATCCTCGATGACCTGTGGGGCGAGTTGGGTGAGTCCGTCCCCCAAACGGTGATCGAAGCTCAAAGGGGATTCGTGAGGGAATACCTCCAGGGCGGCAGCTGGCCGCGAGGCGCCGAGGAGAACTCCATGCACCTGGCCCTGCGCGGGCTGGGCTATATCTCCGATTTCAAGGCGAGCTTCTCCGGCCTCAGCCTGAACATCAGCAATTCCTGCCTGCACCTGCCCATGGTGGGGCTGGCCGCGGCGCTGGCCGAGCTGGCCAGAGGGCAGGAATGCACCAAGATCGACTGGGAGCTGCACGAGAACGGCGACCTCCGCGTCGAACTGCTTTTCTGATGTTGTTCATACCGGGAACTCTCGAATCCGCATGACGAGCCCCGCAAGTCATCTGGGCTCCCTGGCGGTAATGCCATCACTATTGACCTCTTAACCGACCGGTAAGTAGAATGTTCTTCGCGTGAAAGGAAGCAAGGCAGGCAGTATGACGATGCAGCATCAAGGACCGATGAACGCGGCGGGCAAGGCGGGAACGCGCATCCGCGACATGGATCTCCTGTTCAACCCGCGTTCCATCGCCTTCGTGGGCGCCACCGAGTTCTCCCTCAAATGGGGCTTCCTGGTCCTCAACAACCTTCTGGCCGGCGGTTATCGGGGAAAGATCTACCCGGTCAATCCGGGGCGTCAGAGCGTCATGGGAATGCCCGCCTACCCTTCCGTCCGCGAGGTTCCCGGCGAGGTGGACCTGGCCGTGTTCACCGTTCCCGCATCGCAGGTGCTCAGGGCCATGGACGACTGCGCGGCCAAAGGGGTGAGGGCAGCCCTGGTCATCACCGCGGGGTTCCGGGAGCTGGGAGGAGAAAACGAGGATTTAGAGCGGGAGCTGGTAAAAAGGGCGAGGGCCGCCGGCATGGTCCTGGCCGGACCCAACGGGCAGGGCATCTGCTGCCCGGCCAACCGTCTGTTCCCCTGGATGCCCTTGTTCTTCCCCCCCGACGGACCCATCTCCTTCGTCTCCCAGAGCGGAAACGTCTTGAACATGCTCATCTCCGCGGCATATCGGGCGGGCTCGGGGGTGGCCAAGGCGGTATCCAGCGGCAACGAGGCGGACCTGCGCATGGAAGATTATTTGGCCTATTTCGCGGAAGATCCCGCCACCGAGGTGATAGCCGCTTACTCGGAAGGAACGCCTGACGGAAGACGCTTCTTCGAAACGGTCCGCGAAGTGAGCAAACGCAAGCCAGTGATCCTGATGAAAGGAGGCCGCACCTCCTCGGGCACCGCCGCCGCCCGTTCCCACACCGGGGCCATGGCGGTCAGCGACGATCTCTACGCCGCCGCCTGCCGGCAAGCGGGAGTCATCAGGGCTCGTTCCGCTGATGAGGCAGGAATACTGGCTGCTTCCTTCTATGAGAGGCCCCTGCCGCGCGGCAGGAGGGTGGGCATAGTCACCGGAGGCGGCGGCCTCGGGGTCATCTGCGCGGACCTGTGCAGCGATGCCGGACTGGAGGTGGTCTCCCTCAGCCGCGCGACCCTGGAGAGCATAGGGAAGCGCCTTCCCCCATGGTGGGTACCGGCCAACCCCATCGACCTGGTGGCCGGCCTGGACTTCTCGGTGACCCTCCCCATCATCGAGACCCTCATGCGCAGCGGCGAGGTGGACTCGATCATCTTCACTTTCGTGGGGGTCATCCGCGACCCCGCGGTGCGCACCCCCCTCGACCCGCATAGGGGCATGGATCTGCAGGAGATGTGGCATCAGGTCAGCAGCGGCTTCGTATCCCGCATCCCCGAGCTCTACGGACCCATGCGGGAGCTGGGCGTACCTCTGTTCGTGGTATCCAACCTGGCCTCTTCCCGCAGCGACAAAGGCATCCCCGCTACCCGCGAGGGCAACGGGGTCACCGTCTATTCCGACCTGGAGACCGCGTGCCGCGCGGCCGCGGTGATGGCGGATTATGCCGCTTGGCGCCGACTGCACTCATAAACCACCTGTCAATCGAGGGGTCATCCCCCGTGCGCTGTAAACATCGGGATGCAGGCTTTACCTCACCGAGAAAGATCGACAAAAGCTCCTTCGGCCTTTTCGGGGCCCGTCGTAAAATGAGGAGGCGACGTCGTCAGAATGTCTCCGGGAGGAGAGGTATGCCCGAATGCGGCCATGGCGAAGCTGAACACGGTGACCGCGGGGAGAGGGAAGCGTCCTCAGCCCTTCCCTTCCTCGACGATTACCGCCTCGAACATGAGAAGCTGCGGCTGTTTTCCGCTGACGGTGTGGCCATAGACGCCCTGAGATTGGGAAGCATGGCAGGGCGG
>JACVIY010000086.1 GCA_015711755.1 Candidatus Geothermincola secundus
CGATGCAGGAGAAGTATTCGTTCCAGCCGGGACGCGAGCCCACGCCCTCACCCTTCTTAAAGCTCGGGGTAAAGGGGGAAGGACCGCAGCAGTTCCTGCACCTGCCTTCCCACCCTCTTCTTCACGCCGTCGTCGCCGATGTTCTCCAGGGTATCGGCGATGAAGCCGGCTATGGAGACCATCTCCTCCTCCCCCATGCCCCTGGTGGTCACCGCCGGGGTGCCCAGGCGCAGTCCGCTGGCGATGGCCGGTGGGCGGTCGTCGAAGGGAATTTCGTTCTTGTTGGCGGTGATGCCCACCTCGTCCAGGGCCGATTGCGCCTGTTTCCCGGTGATCCCCTGAGGCCGCAGGTCTATGAGCAGCAGATGGGTATCAGTCCCCCCCGATACCAGCCGGAAACCGCGCTCCCGCAGGGCCGCGGCAAGCGCCCGCGCATTGGACACTATCCGTCGGGCGTAATCCCGGAAGCTCTCCTCCGACGCCTCCTTGAGGGCCACCGCTTTGGCCGCGATGATGTGCATGAGCGGCCCTCCCTGTATCCCGGGGAAGAGGGCGTGGTCGATTCGCTGGGCGAACTCGCCTTTGCAGAGGATCATCCCTCCCCGCGGTCCCCGCATGGTCTTGTGGGTGGTGGAGGTGACGAAATGGGCGTGGGGGACCGGGTCGCCGTGCACGCCGCCGGCCACCAGTCCGGCGAAGTGGGCCATGTCCACCATGAGGTAGGCCCCCACCTCGTCGGCTATGCTCCGGAAGGCGGAGAAGTCTATATCTCGGGGGTAAGCGCTGCCGCCCGCGATGATCAGGCGCGGACGGCACCTGCGGGCGAGCTCCGCCACCTCCCCGTAATCGATCCTCTCGGTCTCGCGGTTAACGCCGTAATGAAAGGCTCGGAAATAGGAACCCGACATGCTGACCGGAGAGCCGTGGGAGAGATGGCCTCCGTGGCTCATGTCCATGCCCAGGATGGCGTCTCCCGGTTTGAGCATGGCGAAGTATACGGTGGTGTTGGCCTGGACTCCCGAATGGGGCTGGACGTTGGCGTGCTCGGCCCCGAAGAGCTCGCAAGCGCGGCGGACAGCCAGTTCCTCGGCCAGGTCCACGCACTCGCAGCCGCCGTAGTAACGCCTTCCCGGATACCCCTCCGCGTATTTGTTGGTGAGCACCGAGCCCGCCGCTTCCAGCACCGCCAGGGAGGGGAAGTTCTCCGAGGCGATAAGCTCGATCTTGCTCCTCTCCCTCTCCAGCTCCGCCTGGATGATGCGGGCCACTTCCGGGTCGCTCCTCCAGAGCGCGCTCATCTTCATGCCCTCTCTCCCGCACTCGTCCAGCCGCCCGACTCGTTCATCTGCCCGCTCCCCTCGCTTCCTCCTCCAGGGCGCATATCAGCTCCACCCTTCGCTGATGCCTGCCTCCCTCGAAGGGGGTCTTCAGCCAGAGGCCCACGATCTCCAACGCCAGCCCCGGGCCGATCACCCGCTCCCCCAGGCAGAGCACGTTGGCATCGTTGTGCAGGCGGCTGAAACGGGCAGTGTAAAGGTCGTTGCATGCAGCCGCGCGGATCCCCTTCATCTTGTTGGCGCATATGGCCATGCCCACTCCCGTGGCGCAGACCAGGATCCCCCGTTCGCTTTCCCCGCTCTGCACCGAGCGGGCCACCCGCCGGGCGAAATCCGGATAATCGCAGGACGCCTCATCGGAAGCGCCGCAGTCCTCGACCTCATGCCCCTCGCGCTGCAGCCAGGAAGCGATGATGCCCTTGAGGCGGAATCCGGCGTGATCGCTGCCGATGCTGACTCTCAAACGTTCTCCTCCGCTGGTCCGAAAAGCATGGGCATCAACTTTTCGAGGGCCTCCTCGATGGTATCGGCCACCGTCAGATAGGTTTCCAGGCTCCCGCCGATGGGGTCAATTATATCAGAGGTCATCATCTCCGCCTCGCCCTCCCGCGAACCCTCTCTTCCATGCGCCAGCCAGTCCCTCAGGGCCGTCATGCGCGCGCGTATCTCCCACTCGTTCTCAGCCCTTCTCTTTCCCAGGCGCAGCATCGCTTCGTCGTGCAGGGAGGCCAGGTAAGGGAGGGTGAAAGACTTCTCAGCCAGACCCTCACCCATGCGTTCGACGAAAAGAAGGTGTTCCCGCGCCATGGTGACGATGAGGAAAGCGCTGCGAGCGAGATCCGGTTCAAGGGGGCGGGCGCGATGCCGGCTTACGTCCAGGCCGCGCAGGTCCATGGCCTGCACCGCGGTCTCGGTGACTCGGCTTCCCGCCACGGCCGACGTACCCGCCGAGCCCGCCCGAACCAAGGCGTACAGGGCGGGCCAGCCGCGGGCCAGGCGGTCCTCGAAGATGGCCTCGGCCATGGGGCTTCGGCAGATGTTCCCGGTGCAGACGAACAGAATATCCAAGGCGCCTCCGCAGCATGCGCGATGCTTACTCTATGGGCGACATGAATCCGGATACCGCCTTCGCTGCCCTTCGAGTTTAACATAGGACGGAGGAAGGGGCGCTCAATTCCCGGCTTGCTCTTCTTGCAGCGCCTCCCTGATGAGCCGGATGTCCACGGGTCCGGGCCTCAGGAGTTCGACTCCCTCCTCGCTCAGCTCGATGATGGTGGAGGGCAGCCCGCTTCCGGGAAAACGGGAGCGGCAGGCGGCCTCCACCCCCTCGATGACAGCCGGGTCGATTGCCTCGAAGGTGCGCGGCGGTTCCCGGCCGGTTGGATTGGCGCTGGTCACCGCCAGCGGGCCCGCTTTGTTTAGCAACGCGAGCGCGAGGGGATGATCGGGGATGCGCAGGCCCAGGGTTTCCCGTCCAGGCGCCGCCGCCTCCATCCAGCTGAACCCCTCTCTCCGGCGGGCCACCACGGTGAGTCCCCCGGGCCAGAAAGGCGCGAGGCGGCGCAAGCGGGGCAGGATCTCCTGGGCCAGCAGCAACTCCGCCTCCCCGATGGATGGGGGCATGATGACCAGAGACTTCTCCCGCCCCCGACCCTTCAATGCGAATACCCGCCTCAGGGCGGGCAGATGATCAACCGAGGCAGCGAGCCCGTAAACGGTATCGGTTGGGAAAACGACCAGGCCGCCCGAGGACAGCACCTCGGCGAGGGCGGAGGCGCAGGCCTCAATCCCGTGTTTCTCCAGGTCCAGAAGCCTTTTCACTCCCTGAATGATAGCATGGGGGGAATGTGAGCTCATAAGGGTCGCTGTCGCGCTCGAAGGATTTTGGCCGTTTTAGCGCTCCGCTTCCGCTCTCGGGTCATTGCGGTCGGCATGCTCCATTTGACCCGTTTCGCAAGGCATGGATAGAATCATGGAAGCGGCACGAAGCGGCGCGGATGAAGGAAAGTCCCGGTGATCGGGAGAAGAAGTCGGGTGAAGACGGCCGGGGACACGTCCCGGAGGTGATGTAAATGCGAGAAAGAACGCTCGGTCGCTTGCCGGCCGCGAGGCTTATCGCCCTGTTGGCCGCTTTTCTCTTCTCGCTGACGCTCCTGACCCTGCCGCTTAAGGAAGAGGCCCGGGCGGATTCGTTGAGCGAGAAACAGGAGAGGGCTAAACAGGTCAAAGCGCAGCTCCAGGCCAATCAGGCGGAGCTGGACCGCCTCACCGCCGCCCTCAACCAGACCCAGTCCCAGCTCGCCTTGGTGGAGAGCTCCATTGCGCGCAATCAGGCGGAGCTGGAGGCGGCGGAGGCGCAGTTGGACGATTACAAGGGCATCCTCTCGCGGCGGGTCAAGGCCATGTACATGGAGGGCAACTCCACCACGCTGGAGGTCATCCTGGACACCGAGTCCTTCGGGGACTTCCTCAATTCCTACGATTTCATGCGGATGATCGGGAATTACGACGCCGGCATGGTCGAGGGCGCCCGCCGGCTCATCGGCACCATCCGGGAGAAAAGGGCGGCTCTGGAGAGCTCCAGAGCGCAGTATCAGGCACAGGCCTCCGCCCTGTCCTCACAACGCAGCGCCATACGGGCTAAACTGGCTGAACAGCAGTCCATACTCTCCAGCCTGGACGCGGAGATAGCGACTCTGGTGCAGCAGCAGATGGCAGCAAGCCGACCCGCGACCAGGAGCGGCGGTGGTGGGGGGAGCGGCTGGGTGGTGGGACCGGTGGACGGCCTTTATTTCCCCGTCGCCGGGCCCTGCAGCTTCACCAATGACTGGGGTGCCCCTCGCAGCGGTGGGCGCACCCACAAGGGGTGCGACATCATGGCCAACTACGGGACACCGTGCGTGGCCATAACCAGCGGAACGGTGGTGCAGCGTTCCGGCGGAAATGCCGGCCTGTACATCTTCCTCTACGGGGACAACGGGCACCTCTACTACTACATGCACCTACAGGGGTATGCCGCCAGCGGGAGGGTTTCGGCGGGACAGGTCATCGGATACGTGGGAGATACCGGCAACGCTCGCGGCTGCCCGCACCTTCACTTCGAGTTCCATCCCAACGGGGGGGCGGCGGTCAACCCCTATCCCCTCCTCAAGGCCATCTACGGCCGCTGAGCGGCGGCTCCCGGCGGGGCCGTTATCTTAAGAGGGGCGGTTCCGTGAGTGACCTATTCCCTTACGGATAGCTTACGCGACGCAGCTTGCCGGCGGGCCCTTTTCAGCCTGAAGAGGCGTCAAGGCGCTTGTGACGGAAAGCTCAAAGAGTTCATGGGCGCGGGGGCAGGCCGGCGATCCGCAGGAAGCGCCCCCAGTCCAAGTGCATGTCCAGGAGCTCGTCCACCCTGGCCAGCTTGCGCGGGTCGTGGGTGCGCGAGGTCTTGAGGATGAGGTCAACCTTCTCCGCCGCTCCCAGGGTATCGTCTGGCACCAGGATCACCGGTATCTTCAGCTCATCCGCCTTGCCCAGGATGATGGGCGAGGGATATAGGTTGCCCGAGAGCACCAGGCAGGGCATCCCCACCTCGAGGGCAGCCAGCTGGATGTCGGAGCGGTCCCCCCCGGTGACCACGCACTGTCCCTTGCGCTTGCGGAAAACGGAGATGGCGTGCTCCGGCCCCATCGCTCCCACCAACACCCCCTCGAACTGATTGTCCAGGGCATCCTCTCCCGCCAGCACCTCTCCGCGAAGTCCGTCGACCAGCTCTCTGACGCTCACCGCCTTCATGGGGCGGTCCTCGGGGATGACCCCCAACACGGGGATCTTCTCGTTTTCCTCGAGGTAAGGGCTGAGCGTCTCCTTGACGAAACTGTGGCGGACGGCCGGGACCATGTTGTAGATGACCGCTCGGAGGCGCTCGCCGAAGGCGTCGCGCGCGCAGAGGAGATGGTCCACGAAGAAGGCATCATCGTATTTTTCCACCATGATCACCACGGCGTCGAACTCACGGGCCAGGCGGTAGGAGGAGATGCCCAGGAAGGCTCCCTGAGCGGCGGCCAGGGGTCCCTGCAGAAGCACGACATCCTTGCCCTCGCTCACGCGCAGGAAGGCCCGACGGACTTTGGAGAGATAATCGGGCCTGCCTTCCGAAAGGGCTTCCCTCACCAGTTGAGCGGTGAAGATGACCGGGCAGATGTCTTTGAGGTCCTCGTCCAGGCCGAGCTCCTTGCGGGTCTCGTAGGCATCGTCATCGGTCAGAAGATCTCCCTCCTTGCGGTAGCGGTTGCCCAGGGGCTTCATGTATCCCAGCCGGAAGCCGAGCCTGCGCAGGCGCACGGCGATGCCCAAACTTATGGTGTGCAACCCGGAAAAACCCTGCTCGGAGACCAGATAGACGACCTTAGGTCCTTCCGTCATCCCCATCACTCCCCTATGATTATCCTCGCGTCCGCCGCCACGCAACCGGCGTCCCTCTCGAACACGCGCAACGGGTTGATGTCCAGCTCGTTGATGACGGGGAAATCCGTCACCAGCTGGGAGACCCTCTGGATGACCTCAGCGACGGCGGCGATATCCGCCGGCTTCTCCCCCCGCGCGCCCCGCAGCAGCCAATAGGTCTTGAGCTCCTTGAGCATCTCCATCGATTCCATTTTTCCCACGGGCGCCAGGCGGAAGCTGATGTCCTTGAGGACCTCCACGTAGATGCCGCCCAAGCCCACCATGAGCAGCGGGCCGAACTGTGGGTCGCGGTTCATGCCCACGATCAGCTCGCGGGAGGGCTTGAGCATCTCCTGGACCACCACCCCCCAGACGGTGGCGTTGGGCATGAGCCGCCTGACGTTGGCGTTTATCTCCTCGTAGGCCTCGATGAGCTCATCGGTGTTGGAGATGCCCACCTTGACCCCTCCCACCTCGGTCTTGTGCAGTATCTGAGGTGAGGCGATCTTGGCCACCACGGGGTAACCTATCTCCCGCCCGGCGGATATGCACTCGGTCAGGTTGGTGGCCAACAGGGTGCGGGCCACGGGAATGCCGTAGCTGAGGAAGACCTCCCGCGCCTCCACTTCGCCCAACTGATAGCGCCCCTCCGAGAGGACGCGCGAAAAGATCTTCTCCACCGCCTGCCGGTCGGTCTCGAAGAAAGCGACCTCGTCCCTCTCGCGGTTCAGGTAGGAGCGGTATTCGACCATGGCCCTGATGGTGCGCACCGCTATCTCCGGAAAGCGGTAGTTGGGGATGCCCGCCGCGTGCAGGATGGCCTCGGCCCCGTCAATCTCCGCTCCTCCCATGAACACCGCGAACACGCTCTTGCCTTTGCCGGAGCAGCATTCCACCAGGGCCCTGGCTGTCTCTTCGGGCTGGGTCATGGCCTGCGGAGTGAGGATGCATATGATCGAGTCCACCTGCCCATCGGCCATCAACGCCTCCAGGGCGTGATGATAGCGATCGGCGAGGGCGTCTCCCAGCACGTCCACCGGGTTGTAGAAGTTGGAGGCGGGCGGCAGGCATTCCTTCAGGCGCTCCACCGTCTTGCCCTCCAAGCCGGCCATCTTCAGGCCCGCCTTCTCCAGGGCGTCGGCGGTGATGATGCCCGGACCGCCCGCGTTGGTCAGGATGGCCACACGGTCGCCCGCGGGCACCGGCTGCTGGGAGAAACCGCGGCATACGTGGAAGAGCTCCTCCATGCTCTCCGCCCTGATCACCCCGGTGCGCTTGAAGGAAGCGGCATAGGCGTTCTCCGAGCCGGCCAGGGTCCCCGTGTGGGAGGAGACCGCTTTGGCCCCGGCTTGGGTGGTGCCGGCCTTGAAGATGACCACCGGCTTCTTCCTGGTGACCTCCGCCGCCAGCCGCAGGAACTCGTCGCCCCGCTTGATCCCCTCCAGATAGCCGGCGATGACCCTGGAATGCCAGTCGTCTTCCAGCGCCTTCAGCAGGTCCACCTCGTCGACATCCATCTTGTTGCCGATGGATACGAACTTGGAGAACCCCAGCCCGTGCTCGCGGGTCCAGCCCAAAGCGGCCGTGCACAGGGCACCCGACTGAGAGAAAAAAGCCAGTCGCCCGGTCATGGGGGAGGTCCGGGCGAAGGTGGCGTTCATGGGGGTGGTGGTGTCCGCCAAGCCCAGGCAGTTGGGGCCGAGAACGCGCATGCGGTGCCGCCTGCAGACCTCCTCCAGCTCCAGCTCCAGCCGGTATCCCTCGCGGCCGGCTTCCTTGAAACCCGCGGAGATTATCACCGCGGCTTTTATCCCCTTTTGCCCGCATTGCTCCAACACTCCGGGCACCGCGGCCGCCGGGATTATGATCACCGCCAGGTCGGGCACCTCCGGGAGCTCCATGACCGAGGGATAGGCCCTGTGGCCCAGGATCTCGCGGTCGTTAGGGTTGACCGGATAGACATCTCCGGGGTATCCGCAGCTCAACAGATTTTCCAAGACCACCCGCCCCACCTTGCCCGGCTTTCCCGTAGCCCCGATGACCGCCACGGAGTGCGGCTTGAAGAACTCCCTTAAAAACATCCTTCCTCCTGCTGCGAGAAAGCGCACCGTCTCCGTCCGGGAGATGCCGCGGGTCACGCCGCCCGCAAGGCCAATTATAACCTGTCCAGGTCGCCCGCCGCGGTAAGCCCTCGACATATCATTTTCATCTTGAGGCAGCGGAAAGGCGCCGTAATCCCACGGCAACGGAGGGCATCCCCCAGCATGCTCGCCTTGAGCGCTCCCGGCGCTTGAGCGAGGGCGATCATCAACCTGGAGAAAGAATGGCGGAGAGGGTGGGATTTGAACCCACGGAACCCCGCGAAGGGCTCAACGGTTTTCGAGACCGCCCCATTCGGCCGCTCTGGCACCTCTCCGCCGCATATTATAACGCCCCTGCCCCCCGGGGCAAAGCCGCGGTCGGCATCGGGTTCAGCGTTTGGGCGAGAAGAGAGCTCGATCTGCTGCGAAAAAGAAAGCCCTGCGCTTTCCTCGGCACTGCATCCGATGAGGACAGCCGCGGGGAAGCCGTTTGGGGGCGCGCCGTAAGATGCCTCGTCGTCCGGCACCTCTGCCGGCCATACGGAAGGCCGGTGATCTTGCGAAGCGCTTATCCCCCACGGCAGATGATCGAAAAAGCGGCTGATGAAAAGGGTTCCGACCGGAATCCTTCCGCAGCGCCTTAAAAGAGAAAGCGCAGCTGAAGATAACTTATCGTGAAATACGCGAGTCCGAGGGTGGAGATCGCCTGATAAAAGCGCTCGAAGTCGCGGTTGCGGCCCCATCTTCCCATCAGCATGAAGGCGGTGTCCGTCTGGCAGGCGGAGGCGATCTTCCTGCCACTCCTTATCCCGATGGCATATCCGTAGATGAGCATCGCCACCATGGTCTCGTGATGGTAGGTATGCTGCCCCGGCTCGCTGTATTTCTCCTCGATGTCCGAGGTGTCCAGCCGTTCCACCACCTCCCAGATGAGGCGGGCCAGGTGGCCCTCGGGCACGAAGTCGTCCAGGCAGGGGGGGGCAGGAACGCCTGATCCTTGCGTAGGGGCTTGAATTTGGCCATGTCTTATCTCTCCCTCTTCCCTTTATCCGGTGATTGCTCCGCTCAATTGTTCGTGGAGCCGGTCCGCTTTCCTCCCATCGGCCTGGAGGGGGGAAGGGGGAATTCTCGGTCGGCCTGACGTTCGATGTCCGGCGCTGCCTCGTCTCACTCATTAGGTGCGACCCAGGGCCGCGCTGAAAAAATTGAAGGTTTGGGTCTGGCCCTAAATTGAAGGGGGACCATGCGGGAGTTATGCCAGGAGGCGGCCATCATGGCCCCCTTGGCCCTCTTGTTCACCTGGCGGGGGACTCTGGTGCCCCGGTAGGACCCGGACTGATGGTCCAGGGGACACATGCCCAGAAAAAGGGCCAGGGAGGCCTCGCCGGAAAAGCGGGAGAAGCTCCCTATCTCCCCGGCCAGCTCGCACGCCGAGATAAGGGAGAACCCGGGGATGGTGGAGAGCAGGCTGGCCTCGGCGGATCGCGGCAGCAGCTCGCCCATCCTGGCCTCGAGAAGGGAGATCTCCTCCTTCAGCTTAAGCAGGCGGGCGGCGTCGGAGGATATCATGGGGCTCACGCAGGACACCTCCTCGGAGAAGGTGGCGCCCCTCTGCCAGGAGCGGATGGCCTGGGCATAGGCCTTTCCCACCCCGGGGATCTTCAGGATGCTCTCGGGGCGCATGCGGGCCAGGGAGGCAAGATCGGGGCGGGAGCAGAGGAAGCGCAGGAACCACAGGTTCTCCACCGAGCCGGTGATGCTCAGCAACTCTGGACATACCGAGCGCAGGTCGCAGGTCAGGCGGCAGGTCACCCTGACCTTCTCCCGCACCAGCTCCCTGCGGCGGCGGGTGAGCCTCTTGAGCTGCCGGTTGACCTCAGGCACCTCCACCACCGGGGCCAGCACTCCCCGGGCGGCGGGGTGCTTTTCCTTGAGGGCCAGAAGGGTGGAGATGAGCCAGGCGTCCCGGCGGTCGCTCTTGGCCGGAGCGGAGAAGATCTCCCGGAAGCGGGCCAGCTTGAGGTTGTTCACGTTGAAAAGGGCCCGGCCCCGGGAGAGGATGCGGCCGTCCAGGGGGCGGGCGTGTCCCCCGTATCCCTCCATGGCCACGGCCACCGGACCTCCTTTGCGGTGATGCTCCACCCTGCGGAAGAAGTGCCGGAAGCCCTCCTCGTCGTGGGGCATGGCGAACTCCTCCAGGATCTGCCCCTCGGGTGAGGCGATGCAGACCTGGTGGGAGATCGCCCCCACATCGATGCCTAAGACATAGGGGTCAGGCCTCGTTTCATTTCCGGGAGGGCCGCTCCCGTCTCAGGAGTCGCGGCTCCGGGATCGCGCTGAAAAAAGTTGAAGGTCTGGGCCTGGCCCCAATTGAAGGGGTAATGTGAAACGCGAAGGGCTGACCCTAAATGGCAACTCCATGTGGCGGAGGGGCCGGGATTCGAACCCGGGGGACGTCGCCGCCCAACGGTTTTCAAGACCGCCGCATTAGTCCGCTCTGCCACCCCTCCGTGGGGTATTTTATCGCAAAGACGGCG
>JACVIY010000087.1 GCA_015711755.1 Candidatus Geothermincola secundus
CCGGAGGAGTATGAGAGAATGCTCCAAGCATCAGAAGAGGCGGTGGAAAACCCCACCCTCTCAAGGTAAGGTGTCAACAGAAACGGGGCAAGTCCAGTTATATGCAATAGAAGCTATAGCGAGCATAGGAGCATCAGCGGTGGAGCCACTCATCGGGGCTCTGAACGACGATGAGGAGGGTGTGCGGGAAGCGATCAGAGGAGCAATGGAAAAGCTGGGTTGGAGAGATGACGGCAGCGGGTCCTCATCATACTCTCAGGCGTAGCGCCGCGAGGAATAAGGCTGGGGAGACCGTCACGAAAGGAAGGCGTTTGCGGATCTTCCTCGGCCTCAGCTCATGAAGCTCAACCGCCTGCCGACACATGCGGCGTTTTCTCAACAATGCCACGAGTCCCATGAATTCAAGATCAAACCCGAAGATTTTCCCTCCTTCGCGGGAGATCTTTCGGAATTATCCCAAAGGTTTTCATTTGGTCATGGCGAGCGAAAAAGCGAGGCGGAGCGAGACGGTCTCTATTCCTGCGCCCTCGCAACTTCTTGCGTCTGGCTGAGATGGCCACGTCGCGGCGGCGCGGCCCCTTTTGCGTAATTGAGGCCCTGAAGGGCGGGAGAAGGACGCTCCTCGCCGTGACATACGGAGAAAGAGTCATAGCGAGCGGAGGCCGAAGGCCGGAGCGTGGCGATCTCCGCCCCTTCCCTTGCGGCCTTCCGCGTCTTGCTGAGATCGCCGCGTCACGCCGCTCCAACCCGCTATGCACGGCTCCATAGCAGGCAGCGGGCGTTCCTCGCGATGACATTTGAATATGGGTCAGACCCGAAGGCATTTTTCATCCAGCGTTGGAATATTTCGGTCTTACATCGATGCTTACTGTGTGGTCAGGGGGCGCGGCGGCGGTGGCGGTGTCTGCGGCCCGCCGCGAGAGAGCCGCCGCTCGTTCCTCTTACCGTAGGCCAAGCGCGTGAGGTGCCGGAGCGGCCCCGCTGCAGAAGGCGGTCGAGGGCGAGGTCGGCCAGCTTCAGGAGAAGGGGGGCCGCGGCGGCGGCCATCGATCTGAGGCCGCCGCCGGCAGCGGCGGGGGAAGCCGCGGCGGATGCCGCTTCCCACCGGCGCAGCCGCGGCGTGCCCGAGCGGAAGGAGGCAACCGCCGCCTCGTCCGACAGTTCATAGACGGCTCCGCGGGGGCAGGCGGCGAAGCAGGCGCCGCAGCCCTCGCAGAGCTCTCCGTCGATGACGGCCGTCCGCCCCTCGATGCTGACGGCTCCGCGGGGGCACAGGTCCACGCAGCCTCCGCAACCCGAACAGGCCTCCCCGTCAACCAGGAACACGGACGCCTCCTTCCCCGCTCAGAACTCAGTGATCGCAGGCGTTCTCGCCCAGTTCCAGATCGCCCCGCAGCCAGCGGGCGACCAGCTCCTGCGGGGAAAGCTCGGGGGCCCCGCATATCACCCTCACGCCGCTCTCCCGGAAGAGCTGCTGCGCCCTGGCTCCCATGCCCCCGGCGATCACCGCGGTCACCCCCTTCCCCGCCAGCCAGCGGGGAAGAAGCCCCGGCTCATGGGGCGGGGCCTCACAGACCTCCCTGACCTTCACCCCGCCCTGACCGTCCGCCTCCAGCAGGGTGAAGGCCTCGCAGTGACCGAAATGAGAGCAGAGCAACCCACCTTGGGTGGGCACGGCGAAAAGCCCCGCCCCTCCGCCCGCCTCGACACCGTCCGCGCCGCCGCCGGCCATCTCCTCTCCTTTCTCTCCCGTCAGTTCCACCACCCGCTCGGCCAGCCGCTCAAAGGCGCCGCCCAAAACAGGCATCTCGCGGCAGCTGCCGGAGCGCGCCCCGCCCCGGTCCTCCCAGGCGAGAAAATCCGCATCAAAGGGCAGTTCGGCCAGGATCTCAACCCCCATGTCCATGGCGATCCGCCTGGCGCCCCCGCTGCCGAAGACGTTTATCTTCCCCCCGCAATGCGGGCAGACCGCGTCGCTCATGTTCTCCACCAGGCCCAGGAGGCGTAAGCCGGTTTGGCGGCAGAAGGCCACCGACTTGCGCACGTCGGCGGCGGCCAGTTCCTGCGGGGTGGTGACCACCAGGCCCCATGCGTCCGGCATCAGCTGGACCACGCTGAGCGGCTCGTCGCCGGTGCCGGGGGGCGAGTCGATGATCAGGTAGTCGAGATCGCCCCACCATACCTCCTCCACGAACTGGCGGATGGCGCTCATCTTCAGAGGACCCCTCCAGATGACGGCGTCGTCGCGGTCATCGAGAAAGAGTCCTATGGATATGACCTTGAGGTTCTGTCCGATGGAAAAGGGGTGGATGCCCCTCTCATCCCCGGTGAGCCGCTCCCCCTGCACTCCGAAGATCACCGGGATGCTGGGGCCGTGGAAGTCGATGTCCATGAGGCCTACACGGAAACCCCTTTCTGCCAGCTGCATGGCCAGGCAGGAGGCCACGGAGCTCTTGCCCACACCCCCCTTGCCGCTGAGCACCATGATCTTATGGCGGACGGAGCTTCCCTCGCCGGTCTTGGCCGGGAGTATCCCCGTCTTCGTCTCCCCGCCGCAACCGTGTCCGCAGCTGTTTCCGCACGAGTCGTCTTTCCCGCCCATCTTACTCAGTACTCTCCTTCCCTTTCCCGCGAGCAAGTCCCCTCTCTCGAAATCCCCGGATCTGGTCGGCCATAGGGCCTATGCAGGAATCTCTCGTCCGATCTGAGCCGCCCCTTCAGGTAACCCATCAGGGCGCGCCGCGCATCTTTTTCCGGGGTGAGCAGGGGCAGGATGTCGCGGCGCAACATACCCGCGTATGCGCTCTCGCCCATGCCCGCGCAGATGACCGCGCGCACGTCAGGCAGCACTTCCTCCATCACCTTCCAGCAAAGGGCCTCCCGAGCGTCTTCCTCCTCAGCAGAATAGGGATTGGCCCTTCTCTCGTAATCGAGCACCCTGCCTTCCTCCACCGTGAAGACCTCGAAGAAGGGAGACGCGCGGAAGTGACCCTCTATCTCCCCGGCGGCGTTCACGGCCACCGCGATCTTGTGCTTTTCCGAACGCGGCAATCCCATTCCTCCCTTCAAGCTATGCCTCAGTGTCACCACAAAGAAGATATGTCCTTTATAGGCATATGTCAATATTCTTTGTCGGTAAAAGTAGCGACGTTAAGGTTTGCGCCTTATTCGCGGATTTTAAGGAAAAGTGGCTCAGATGTTGACATATGCGTTTGTTCCCCCTATGCTATTATTGGCATATGCTATTAATGTATTAAAGCGGACGGGATCATGGAGGTGAGGAGGATGTTCGGACGAGGCAGAGGGCGCGGCGGCGGCCCGCTAGGCGGGCAGGGCAAGCCCGGAAGCGCCGTTTGCCGCTGCCCCTCCTGCGGCCACGCCGAGCCGCATCAGCGGGGAGTGCCCTGCTACACCCGCAAATGCCCCAAGTGCGGCACCCGGATGCTGGGGGCCAACTGCTCCTGAGCGTGCCGGGTGAGCCCGGATGGGGATAACCAACGGTCTCGGCAAGCGAGAAGACACGATGGAAAGGAGGAAATGAGGATGAGAGGCGGATACCGGAACATGTACCACGCTACCGGACAGCCGGGATGGATGAGGTTCGGTTACAGTCCCGGCTGGGCGGGGCGCAGCCGCAGCGGCCTGGGCCCCTGCGCCGAGTATCTGCTCACCGGGCGATGGCCCACGGCGGCCGCTCCCTGGTTTGGACGGGGTGGCCAGGCGGGTCGGGCAGTTGGCCCCGGCGAGCTGGAGACGTTAAAGGCGCAGGCGGAGCGCCTGGAGAGCATGCTGGAACAGCTGCGCCAACGCATAGCCGACCTGGAGAAGGAGAGCTGAGATGAAGGTCGTGGTGTCGGCTATGGGAGACACCCCGGAAAGCGAGGTGGACCCGCGCTTCGGCCGCTGTCGCTACCTCATCTTCCATGACCCGGAGAGCGACGGCTGGGAGGCGGTTCCCAACTCCAACATAGACGCAGCTGGAGGGGCGGGCATACGCACCGCCCAGTTGGTCCTGGACCGCGGAGCCGAGGCGGTGATAACCGGCAACATGGGGCCTAACGCTATGGAAGTGCTGTCATCCGCGGGCATTCCCGTGCATACCGGCGCCTCCGGCACCGTGCGTTCAGCCCTGGAGGCCTTCCTCAGCGGCAGGCTCCCCATGACCGGAGGTCCCACGGTTCCCGGGCACGCCGGCCTTCCCGGAGGGGGGCCGCCCGCCGGGGCTGGCACAGGATTCCCCGGACCCGGAGCAGCGGGGCACACCGGCCTCCCTGGAGTCGGGCCCGGTAGTGGCGGCCGGGCCGGTGGACCGGGCTGCGGCCGGGGCCGAGGCGGCCGAGGCGGGGGGCCGGCCCCTTGGTGATAGCGGTGGCCGCCGGTAAGGGCGGCACCGGCAAGACCATGGTGGCGGTGAACCTCGCCCTGGCCCTGCATCGCCGGGGCTTGGGGGCGCAGCTGCTGGACGCGGACGTGGAGGAGCCCAACGCGCACCTGTTCCTGAAGCCGGCCTGGGAGGAGCGGGAGGAGGTCCTGCTGCCCGTCCCCACCATAGACCCCGAGCTCTGCGACCTCTGCGGGGAATGCGCCAGGGCCTGCCTCTACGCGGCCCTGGCCGTCACGCCCCAGCGGGTCCTCGTCTTCGAGGAGCTCTGCCACGGGTGCGGCGGCTGCTCCCTTTCCTGCCCCGCGGGAGCGGTGGGCGAAAAAGCCAGGAGCATCGGCTCCATCGAATCTGGCCTGACCGCTGAGTCGTTGAGGGTGGCGCGGGGGGTCCTGGAGATCGGGGAGCCCAAGGCCTCGCCGGTCATCTCCCGCCTGAAGAGGCGGCTGGATCCCGCGTCCGTGAACATGATCGACTGCGGGCCGGGAACGGGCTGCGCGGTGATGACGGCGGTCAGGGGGGCCGATGTGTGCCTGATGGTCACTGAGCCCACACCCTTCGGCCTGCACGACCTGGAGATGGCACTGGACATGGCGGCGGAGCTGGGAGTGCCCCCCCTGGTGGTCATCAACAAGGACCGCGCCGAACCGCCCGAGGGCGAGCCGCTGCGGGACTTCTGCCGCCGGAGGGGCCTGGAGGTCGCCCTGTCCATCCCCTTCGACCCGGAGATCGCGCGCCTCTGCTCTCGGGGCTCCAATCTGGTGGATGCCTTTCCCGAGTGGCAGAAGAGGTTCGTGGGGCTGTACCGCCGGGCCGCCCTCATCGCCGGAGGGGAGGCGGCCTGAGATGAAGCAGCTGGCGGTCATCAGCGGGAAGGGCGGCACCGGCAAGACCACGGTGACGGCGGCGCTGGCCCAGTTGCTGGAACCGCTGGCCCTGGCCGACTGCGACGTGGAAGCGCCCAACCTCTCCATAATCCTCTCCGCCGGGGAGGGCGAGTGCTTCGACCTCAAGGTGTCCAGCCGGGCCCGCATAATGGAGGAGCGGTGCGATCAGTGCGGCCTGTGCCTGGAGCACTGCCGCTTCTCCGCCGTGGATCCCGGCCCCCCCTTCCGCGTGGACAAGGTCGCCTGCGAGGGCTGCGGGGTCTGCAGGATGATATGCCCGGCCGGGGCGGTGGTCCTGGAGGAAAGGGAGGGCGCACGGGTATGTCGCTCCCTCACCCCCCACGGACCCCTGGTCAGCGGGAAGCTGGCGGTGGGGGAGGAGGCGTCGGGGAAGGTGGTCACCCGGGTGCGCATGGAGGCCCGGTTCATCGCCTCGGAGGAGGGCCTGGAGTTCCTGCTCATAGACGGCTCACCGGGCATCGGCTGTCCGGTCATCGCTTCGTTGACCGGCGTGGATGCCGCCTTGGTGGTGACGGAGCCCACCCTGGCGGCCGCGCATGACCTGGAAAGGGTACTCCAGCTTACCGAGCACTTCGGTATTCCCGCCATGGTCTGCCTGAACAAGTGCGACCTCAACCCGGACATGGCCGAGCAGATCAGGGAATGGGGCCGGCGAGCGGGGGCGCCGGTGGTAGCGGAAGTACCCTTCCATCCCCGTGTGGTGGAGGCGTTGCGCGAGGCCCTTCCGCCCATGGGCAACCTCCCCCCGGAACTGGAGGAGGCGCTGCGAGGCCTGGCGGAGCGGGTCAGAGAGGCCTTGGGGCTTGAGAGACGATCATGAACAATATGGGGCCAAGAACGCGGAGGCGGTATATAATCTACGGCGAGCGCTAGGGGTGATTCGCAAGGAGGGAAAGTTGGCCAGGCCGGTCAAGCCGAAGCTGGTGCGGGAGTCGCCCAAAGCTGATTATTTCAAGCCGCGGGGCATCCCCATGAGCGAGCTGGAGGAGACGGTCATCAGCATGGAGGAGGTGGAGGCGCTGCGCCTGGTAGACCTGGAGCGCCTCTATCAGGAGGACGCGGCCCGGGAGATGGGCGTATCCCGCCAGACCCTGCAGCGGCTGCTGACCGAGGCGAGGGCCAAGGTGGCCGATGCCCTCATGGAGGGGAAGGCGCTGCGCATAGAGGGCGGCAATTACATCCTGCGCGAGGGGGCGGGGCGCTGGCGCTGCGGGCGCTGCGGGGACGAGCTTCCGACCCCCCCGGGGCGGCGCGGCCGCGGCTGGAAATGCCCCTTCTGCGACAACCCCTAAAGGGGGTCCAATCGGGGCCAGGCCCAAACCTTCGACTTTTCCGCGAGGTCCCGAGGCCTCAAGCCATACGGCAGAAGCGGATGACCAATACATGAAATGAGGCATGACTGACCCTTATGTCCGGCCCAGGTAGAAGGAGAGGTCGGGCACCTCTATCTCATCGAGGTTGGAGAAGGACAAGGGCTTTTTGCCCTCCTGGATGGCGCGGATGATCTCTGTGACCCTGTCGTTGACCGGGGTGGCCACGCCCGCTTCCGCCGAGCGGGCCGACAGGTAGCCGTTGAGCGATTCCACCTCGCAGGGCAGCCCCTTGCGCAGGTCCTGGAGCATGCTGGGAACCTGGTCGCGGTGGGGGCCCCAGACCATGCGCACCACGTTCACGGCCGTCTCCAGCCCCTGCTTTGCCACGTCCAGCATCACCGCGGGGTCCACGCCCTGCATGGGCTCCATCTTGATGCCCAGGGCCCTGGCGGTGAGCAGGGTCTCCAGGATTATGCACAAAGCGGCCGCGGTGGCCTTGTCGTCGTCCAGGATGCCGCCGTAGGTGCTGTCTATGGAGGCGCCCAGGCCGGACATGGACACGTTGGCCAGAAGCTTGGTCCAGCGAACCCCGACGAGGTTGGTGGTGATGACGGCCTCGCCGCAGTGGTCCAGCGCCTCTTTGAGGCGCTGCAGCCTCGGGGTGACGCTGCCGTCCATCTCCCCGATGTCGAAGGTCATCTTTTCCGGCTCGCTGGTCAGCTCGGAGACCCCCGGCCGCAGCCAGGTCGCCCCCCAGCCGATGGCCCCTCCCAGAGTGCGCTCCCTGCCGATCACCGAGGCCACCTTCTCCTCGGGCACCCCGTTCTGCAGGGTCACCAGGAAGCTCTCGGGCCCCAAGTGGGGCAGCACCTGAGGCAGGGCGGTCTCGTCACAGGTCGTCTTAACCAAGTAAATGACCATGTCCGCCTGTCCCTCCCAAGCATCGGGAGTGACCGCCCTCACCGGCACGTTCAGCCGCATGTGCCCGGTTATGGTGGCGCCGGATGAATTGAGTGCCTCCACGTGCTCGCGGTTGGCATCAACCATCAGCACATCCAGGCCCGCTTTGCTGAGCAAGGCGCCGATGACCGTGCCCATGGAGCCCGCTCCTACCAAGGCTATGTCCATGCTCTCCCCTCCTTTTCCGTGCCCGCGCCGCGGGCTCGGCGTCGACCGCTCCTCCCATTATCCCACCCCCGGCGCAGACGGCGCATCGAGACGACGACGGTGCCCTGTCGCCTCCTGCCGCAAGCCGGGTGAAGCAGCATGATGATGGCCCTTTAAAACCCGCGTTCTCCCGCCGATAATCATTAAGGCATGTACACGGATAAGCGGACATCAGGAAGGAACAGACGCCTGTCAGCGGCGCTCGCCGTCACCTCCGCGATCGTTGCCCTCGCCGTCGGCGGATGCTGTTTCGCCACGGCTCCGCCGCAGAAAACCGCACAGGAGGACGTGCGCCCCCAGGCGGCGGCGGAATCCCTCACCCAACACCTCAAGGAAGCCAACAACAACGTCAACTATTTGGAGAGGCGCATCCACGAACTGGTCAACGAGAAGCGGGCTGAGCGCGGGCTGCAGCCGCTGGCCTGGGACGAACGCCTCGCGGAGATCGCCCGCTACCACAGCAGGGACATGGCCGAGCGCAACTACTTCGAGCACCACAGTCCCGAAGGCGAGGACTTCTCGGCCCGCTACCAGAAGTTCGGCTACGACGCCTCCAACCGCGTTGGCGACGTCGTCTATAAGGGGGGGGAGAACCTCTTTCTCAACAACCTCTATGAGTCCTACACCTACAACAAAGAGACGGGGGAGATATACGAGTACCAGTTCAACACCCTGGATGAGATAGCCCGCACCACCGTGGAGGGCTGGATGCTCAGCGAGGGGCACCGCGAGAACATGCTCATGCCCCACTTCAGAAAAGAGGGGATAGGCGTGGTGATAACCCCCGAGGGCAAGGTCTATATAACCGAGAACCTGGCCTGAGGACGCCCCTTTTTCAGCATTGATCGGCGACCTTCCGCGCTTAAAGCCGCGGCGGCTGAAGAAGCAAGCCGAGGAGGCCGTCAAAAAGCCCCCGGGTTAGCTTGACAGCCGGGGCGAGCGAGCAGATAATCTTATGACATATTGAAAGGTCGGAGTAGGATGAGCGGAGCTCTGGAAAGAAGGACGATCTTCCGGTGGTGGTGGCGGAGCCGCCGCGGCGGCGCCCGTCCACCGCGCTGAACGTATGAGAGCGGGCGCGAAAGACCCTGCCGCGGCGGCGAAGAGGCCCCGCGGCTTTTTCATATCCGTGAGTCGAGGACCAGCGAGGAGGTGGAATGATGAGCGGAGATGAAATGGTGGTTCACCTGGGCGAGAAGCATATTCCCGAGGCCTGGTACAACGTCCTGCCGGACCTGCCCAAGCCCCTGGAGCCGCCCCTCCACCCGGTCACCCGCCAGCCGGTGGGGCCGGACGATCTGGCCCCCCTCTTCCCCATGGGACTGATCATGCAGGAGGTGAGCCAGGAAAGCCGGATAGAGATCCCTCCGGAGGTACGGGAGATCTACAAGATCTGGAGGCCAACGCCCTTGCAGAGGGCGGTCAGGCTGGAGAAGGCCCTCGAGACCCCCGCCCGCATCTATTACAAGAACGAGGGGGTCAGCCCGGCCGGAAGCCACAAGGGGAACACCGCGGTGGCCCAGGCCTACTACAACAAGCAGGAAGGGGTCAAGCGCATCGCCACGGAGACGGGGGCGGGACAGTGGGGGAGCGCCCTCTCCATGGGATGCAAGTTCTTCGACATCGAACTGCAGGTTTACATGGTGCGTTCCAGCTTCCAACAGAAACCCTACCGCCGCGTGCTCATGGAGACCTGGGGAGCGCAGGTCTTCCCAAGCCCCAGCGACAGGACCGAGCCGGGCAAGAAGATCCTGCAGGAGAGTCCCGACACCCCGGGAAGCCTGGGGATCGCCATCTCCGAGGCCATATCCGTGGTGGCCAACGACCCCGACGCCAAGTATTCCCTGGGCAGCGTGCTCAACCACGTGCTGCTGCATCAGACGGTCATCGGTCTGGAGGCCAAGACCGCTTTCGAGCTCATCGACGACTACCCCAACGTGGTCATCGGATGCTGCGGAGGGGGGTCCAATCTGGGCGGCACCGCCCTGCCCTTCCTCAAAGACCGCATGGAGGGAAAGGACATCCGCCTGGTGGCGGTGGAGCCCTCCTCCTGCCCCACCCTCACCGGAGGCAGATACGAGTACGACCTGGGCGATTCGGTGGGGATGACGCCGCTGCTGCTCATGTACACGCTGGGGCACGATTTCGTGCCGCCGCCTTCGCATGCCGGGGGGCTGCGCTACCACGGCGACTCCCCCATCATCAGCCTGCTGGTGAAAGAAGGATTGATGGAGGCGAGGGCCTACCATCAGACCGAGGTGTTCGAGGCGGCGGTTCTCTTCGCCCGCTGCGAGGGCTACGTGCCCGCTCCGGAGACCGCCCATGCGGTCAAGGCGGCGGTGGACGAGGCGCTGCGCTGCCGCGAGTGCGGCAGGGCCGAGACCATCTTCTTCAACT
>JACVIY010000088.1 GCA_015711755.1 Candidatus Geothermincola secundus
ACTGCGTGCCCGACGAATCCTTCTGGCTCCCCTCGCAGCTGGTGGAGGGAAGGTGCCCGCAATGCGGACGGGAAGTGGAGATGCTGCAGGAGGAGAACTACTTTTTCCGCCTGTCGGCATATGCCGAAAGATTGCTGGAACACATGGAGAGCAACCCCGATTTCGTGCTGCCGGAGATGCGGCGCAACGAGGTCATCAGCTTCATCAGACAGGGGCTGGAGGATCAGTCGATAAGCCGCAAGACCCTCACTTGGGGCATACCCCTCCCCTTCGACGAGAGCCAGGTCATGTACGTGTGGTTCGATGCCTTGCTCAATTACGTATCGGCCATCGATTACGGCATGAACGGTGAGAGGTTCGCTTCCATATGGCCCGCCGACTGGCATCTCATAGGCAAGGAGATCCTGCGTTTCCACGCGGTGATCTGGCCGGCCATGCTCATGGCCGCGGATCTGCCCCTCCCGCGGCATGTATTCGCCCACGGATGGTTGACGGTTGAGGGGGAGAAGATGTCCAAGTCCAAGGGCAACGTCATCAGCCCTTACGAGCTCATCGAGGAATACGGCGTGGACGCCTACCGCTACTACTTCATGCGCGAGTTCTCTTTCGGCTACGACGGCAATTTCTCGCGGGAGACCATGACCGGCCGCTATAACTCCGAGCTGGCCAACGATTTCGGCAATCTGGCCAGCAGGGTCCTGGCAATGTGCGTGAAGTACAGGGGGGGTGAGGTGCCGGAACCGGGCGGCGAGGAGGGGGGCGATGCCGCCCTGAAGGAAGCGGCGGAGCGCGCCTTCTCGGAGATGGACGCCTGCATGGAGCGGCTGTCCTTCAACGAGGCCCTGCAGGCGGTGTGGAACTTCCTGAGGGCGGCCAACCGCTACGTGGACGAGAGCGTCCCCTGGGAGCTGGCCAAGGATGAGGGTAATAAGCGGCGCTTGGACACGGTCCTCTACAACCTGCTGGAATCGCTGCGGCTGGCCGCTCTCATGGTCATGCCCTGCATGCCGGGAGCGGCGCGGCGCCTCTGGGCATGGCTGGGGGAGCCGGGACGTTTGGAGGAACAGAGACTGCCCGAATCTGCCGCCTGGGGACTTCTGCGACCGGGATCGAGAGTGAAGCGGGGCGAAGCCCTCTTCCCCCGTATGGAGACCTGAACCCCCCATATCCCGATGGAGCTCATCGATACCCACGCCCATCTGGACATGCTCGAAGGCGATCTCGCCGCCCATCTGGAGGAGGCGCGCAGGGCGGGGGTGGTGCAAGTCGCCGCGGTGGGCGTAGACCTGCCCTCCAGCCGCAGGGCCGTGGAGCTGGCACGCGCTTTTAAAGAGGTGGTGGCGGTGGTGGGCGTGCATCCCCACGACGCTTCTTCCGCGGATGAGAGCTGCTTTCGGGGATTGCGCCGCTTGGCAGCGGAGCCGGAGGTGGTTGCGGTGGGGGAGACGGGACTCGACTTCTACCGCGACCTCTCTCCCCGCCTCGACCAGGAGCGCTCCTTCCGCCGGCACCTGGAGATGGCGGGGGAATTGGGCAAACCGGTGGTGGTGCACGATCGCGAGGCGCATCGGAGGACCATGGAGATACTGGAGGAGTATGGGCCATTCCATCACGGCTTGGTTCTGCACTGTTTTTCCGGCGACCTGTCGATGGCCCGTGCCTGCATGGAGATGGGCGGCTTCATATCGGTGGCCGGCCCGGTGACCTTCTCCAATGCGAGGAGGTTGCGGGATGCGCTGGCCGAAGTGCCGCTGGAGAGACTGCTTCTGGAAACGGACAGCCCCTTCCTGTCTCCCCATCCCCACCGCGGCGAACCCAACACCCCCGCGAGGGTCGCCCTGGTGGCGGCAGCGGTGGCTGGATTGAAGGGGGTAGGCGTAAAGGAAGTGGCCGCGGCCACCACCGCCAACTGGATCCGGATCATCAATGTAGACCGAAGGTCGGCATAAGACCCCGCTTTGGAATAACGGTTCCAGGCGGAGTGGGCCACTCCGACCGGCGTCCCCTCGCCGCCTCCGCGGTTCGAATCAGCGGGAGAGGGGAAGGGTATAGGCCCGCAGCACCCCGTCGGAACCTCCGCAAAAGAAGAGGCCCTGCCATATCAGCGGAGATGTGCTGACGGGGGCGTCAACCCGCCAGCAGGCGGTCAGGCCGCCGTCAGCCAGCGAGAGCATGTAGACCCTGTTGCTGCCCGATAGAGCGAAGAGATGCCCGTCATCCAGCTCGGGGGGGAACGCCAGGAGATCGCCGAGGTTGACCGCCCAGCTCTGCTCCCCGCTGGCAGGGTCCAGCGCGTAGAAGGTCATGCCGTTGGACGTGAGCACCAGCTGTCCGCCGCCCAGCACGGGCGGAGCCCAGATGAAGTCGTCGATGCCGACGCTCCAGAAAACGGTGCCGTTTTCCTCCCGCAGGGCCTGAACGGTCCCTCCCAGGGAGACCACATAAACAAGACCCGCTTCCACCAAAGGCGGTTTGAAGACGAGGTTGGACGCGGGGGCGCTCCACTGCTGAAGGCCTTCTCTCCTGTCCAGGGAGACGATGTCCCGGGAATAATTGGTGAGTATTATGCCGCCGGGCCCGGCGGAGGGGGAGGAGGTCACCCATCCGGGGGTCTCCCTGTACCAGAGCAGGCCGCCGCCCTCGGCGTCCAGCGCGTAGACGTAGGTGTTCAGGTCGAAAACCTGATTGTTGTCGCAGACGAAGAAGATCGCGTTTCCGAAGACCGTCGGAGGGGATATTATCTCGCCCAGGGCGCGGAAACGCCAGAGCATCCTGCCGCTGCGGGATTCCAAAGCGTAGAGGCAGTGATCGGTCGAACCCACGAAGACCTTTCCTTCCGCGTAGACGGGACGGGAGGCGATCCATCCGTCGGTGGTGAAGCTCCACAGTATATGCCCTTTTTCCTTGTCCAGAGCGATGATCTTCCCTCCGGTGGTGGCGGCGAGCAGCATCCCGTCGGCCGGGGCCAGGAAGCAGAGGCCGCCCGTTTCCGTTTCCCAGACGAGCTCCGCGGAGGGCGGTTCCGCCTCTTCAGGTTTCCGGCGCGGCGGAGGCTTCAGTTTCACCGATGATTCCCTCGAAGCCCCGCCGTTTTGGCTCGCTTTAGCGTTATTGCCGCGGCTTTCCGCCGTACCCTGCGCGCTATCCACATCGAAGCCGACGGTCAGAGACAGGGCCGTCCATATCGCCGCCAACACCGCGACCCCGCAGCATGCCAGCTTCCACCGCCGCGAGGCCTTGAGAGGTGCGAGCGATGCCCAGATTCGCTGCTTTGCATGTCTGCAGCCGACGAGCACTTCGCCGAAGGCGCTTCTTCTCCCTCTCATGTCGGACGTTATTATATCTCCATGCGGTTGTGACTCGAGGAACGGTAAGAACTTGAAAGCGGCGCGCCCCCGATGGGAGCGGGCGGCGGACCTCCGAGATGCTCGCGGTCGAGTGGGATGGCCCTGCTCTTGTGCTATCATTTGAGGGCGGCGAGGGCGGCCTTTTAGGGATGCCGAGGTCCGGCGCGGAGGGGATGGGCCCGCAGGGGCGTCGCTTTCCCAGGGAGAAGGCCGGTATGACCGAGGGCGTACAGCATGCCTGCCTGCGTCCACAGGGCGAGGTGGCCATGCAGGCGAGCGTACCCGTCCGAACGGGCGGAAAGGGGATCAGGGCCGCCGCGGCCCGCGGGGCTTGGCGGAGGATCAAAGGCTTCGCTTCCCGCCATGAATACCGCTGTCTGCTCGCCTACAATACGGCTTGCTACCTGGCCCTTGCCCTCATCTCCCTCTCCCCCAACGGCACCGTGGGCAAGCTCTCCCCCATCCACCTGGAGATGCACGGGAACCGCTTCTTGGCCGGGCTGCTGCGCGTCACCCGCCTTTACGACGCCTCCGGTCTCCAACTGCAGATCGCCTTCATGGTCTTGACCCTGATGATAATGGGAGGTTTTCTCTGGGCCATCTCCGTTTTCCGCCGCATGGACCTGAGCTTTTCCGCGGTGGCCGGCTTCGCCGTCCTCCTCAGCATCATCCTGGTCTTCACGCCCCCCCTGCTGAGCAAAGACCTCTTTTCCTACATCTACTACGGGAGGACCCTCTCGGTCTACGGCATGAATCCATATGAGGTCACCCCCCAGATGCTTCCAGACCCCCTGCTCTTCTTCGTGGGCAGGTACTGGAAGAACACGGGTTCGGTCTACGGTCCCCTGTTCACCTATTTTTCAGCCCTGCTGACCCTGGTGGCCGGCCGGGGCATAACCGCCAACATCTATGCTTTCAAGGGCTGCATGGCCCTTTTCCATCTGGCTAACACCGCGATGATCTGGGATCTGTTGAAGAGGTCGGACCCGGAGAGGCGCTCCTTCCTGTCCATGCTCTATGCCTGGAATCCGTTGGTCCTGATGATGTCGGTCGGAGGGGGCCATAATGATATCATGATGATGACTCTGGCCCTGCTGGCCCTGGTCTTCCTGCAGCGGGGTCGGCGGCAGCTCTTCTTCCTGGCGTTAACCCTCTCGGTCATGGTCAAGTTCATCACCGGCATCCTGCTGATAGCCTACCTCATACACCTCACGGCCAAGCGTATCCCCGGGCGCGAGAAACTGAAGGAGGCCGCCGCGCTGCTGTGCATATTCCTCGCGCTCACCATCGCTTTTTACCTACCGTTCTGGCGAGGGCCGGGGACCGCGCGATATTTTCTGCAGAACTTGAGCTTGCATAACTTCTTCAGCCCCGGAGGGCTGCTCTCCGCTCTTTTCGCCTCCGCTCTCAGATTCCTGTTATGGTTCCCTCGGGGGACGGCCGATCTGTTGGGAGGGATCATGGCCAGAATGATCCTCACCCCCGTCTTCCTGTTGGCGCTCTGGAGAAAACCGCGTCAGGCCTCGTGCGACCTGGAGATGGGGGAGTGTTTTTTCGCGGTGATCATGGCCTACATCCTCACCGTTAATTTCTTCAATCCCTGGTACATGGTCTGGGCTTTCGCCTTTCTGCCCCTCCGCCCCTGGGACCGCGTCTCCTGGGCCGCTCTCGCGGGCGGCAACCTCAGCATGACCTGGGGAAGCAGTCTGCGGCCGTATTGAGACCGGGCACGATCTCAGACGTCAGCCCCAGACCCGCTCTGCTCTGAAAATGCGGAGGCCGCAAGCCCATGCCATCGCCAGGGGCGCCCGCAACAATTGATAGCGGTGTCACAGCGGTGTCAGACACCGATTCACAAAAATTCACAAACCTCCGCTCAGTCAATCGCGTTTCCCCGGCTCAGCGCCCCGCAACCCCCGCCATCACCCCGAAAGCCCCTTAACCCCGGATAATTCATATGAATCTAAAAGGATTCCTTGCTTGTATTTCCTAACACTACACCAGGACAGTATTTCAGGCCAATGCAAGACTGCAAGGAGCAACAAAGCGATGGGTGAAGCGGGAGACGAGATAAAAATGCTGGTTTTCGACAGCGGCATCAAGCTTGAATTCCGGGGAGCCAAGGTGACCACGGATGCCGGATTGTTGGCGGTGGGGGAGCTGGACGAAGCGCTGGGGCTGACCGAGATGGCGGCAGACATGCTCTCGGAAGCAGGGTCGAATAACCGCAGGTACGACCTGGCCGGCCTCTTCCGCCAGCCGGTGTACGCCAGCTGGCGGGCTATGAAGATGTCAACGACCAAGAGGCGCTAGCCAGTGACCCGGCCATGCGGGCGGCCGTAGGCAGGAAGGCGCTGGAGGCAAACGCCGCCAGTTCGGCCACGGTATCAAGGTTCGAAACGGAGATCCTTGCCTCGGAGGATAATCTGGAGGCGCTTTCTTCGATCAACGGTGCCTGGGTGGAAAGGGCGATGAGCTCAACCGAAGGCAAGAGGGTCATCCTGGACATGGACTCCTCGGAGTCCCCGGTGCACGGCAAACAGGAAGAATCGGCCTACAGCGGTCATTTCGGATCCGTCTGTTATCATCCGCTGTTCGTCTTCAACCAGCACGGCGACTGCGAGGGGGCTCACTTGAGGCAGGGCAACGTCGGCTCCTCGGATTCATGGCGGGGCTTGCTGGAGCCGATAGTGGAAAGATACAAGGACTCGGGCAGGAAACTCTACTTCAGGGGAGATGCCGCTTTCGCCTCACCGGACATCTACGAGTACCTGGAGCAGAAAGGTATCCTCTATGCCATCCAGCTCAAGAGAAACGGGAGATTGGAAGGGCACATCGAGCATCTGCTCTCCCGCCCGGTGGGGAGACCTCCCGCCAAGCCCCAGGTTTTCTGCCATGAATTACTCTACCGAGCCGGCACCTGGGGCAAGCCCAGGAGGGTTGTGGCCAAGGTGGAGTGGCAACGGGGAGAGCTCTTGCCCCGGGTGAGCTTCATCGTCACCAACTTGAGCAAGAAGGCCAAGAACGTGGTGCGCTTCTACAACCAGCGGGGCAACTGCGAAGGCCCGTCAAGGAGGGCAAGAACGCCATGTCCTGGACCCGCCTCTTCTGCTGCCGCTTCGCCTCCAACCAGGTGAGGCTGGCCCTGTTTGTCCTCGCCTACAATGTGGCCAACTTCTTGCGGCGCTTCGCATTGCCGAAGGAGGTGTCAGCCTGGTCGCTCTCAAGTATCCAGCTCAAGCTGGTAAAGATCGGGGCCAAAGTAATCTCGCATGCACGGCGCACCATCTTCCAACTGGCGGAGGTGGCGGTGTCAGAGGCCCTGTTCACCAAGATGCTTGCCCGCATCCACGGACTGAGGCATGCGCCCGGCTGAGGCCGTGCTTGACCCGCCAATCCACCGGCATGAGCATGCACGCAGGTGTAGAAGCATGCCGGAATCGGGCAAAAAGGTCCCTTACGGGCAGGCTTCTCAGGCAATCAGGGAAAGGAGAGGCGAATTGGCGGGGCGAAGCACGGTCGAATATCCGGATTGTGGTAAAATATAGCTGAAAGGAAGGGCATCAGGTTCATATGAAGAATGTCGGTTTTTATGAGTCAATTCGGCGCTTTTGACTTAAGGAGATGCCATGAAAAAAGATGAAAGGATCGAAGCCCTTGCTGTTGACATTCTTCACTTTAGAAAGATATTGCATAAAGACGACGAGCCCGGACTGTCTTGGCCTGGCCTCGACGAAAGAGATATTAGCGGCAGGCTTACATTGAAGGGCGCAAACTACTTCTTTCTGTGCTCCATCAATGACATGATGAGAAAAGTAGAGGATACCATGGAGGCTGCCTATAATTTTATGTATAGAATAGCTCCTGATCCGGAAAAAACATGGTATTTCATATCTTCGCACACTCTTGAAGAATGGATGTCGAAGAAAAAAGAATATAACCTTCATTGGATAGGCCACATATATAAGAGAAATCACAGAATCGCCGGTCAAATTGTCAAAAAGTATAATGGTGATCCCAGAAACATCTGGGAAGATCCTGTAGATAGAAAGGGGCTGCCGCCTGCCATTGTTGCAGAAAGGCTTCTAGATAAAGACTTCGGCATGGGCCGGCAAATTACATATATGACAATAGGCGCACTAAAGGACAACAAAATCCTAACGGGATCATCGGATATCAAGGCCGATACTCATGTTACAAGAACGCTGGGAAGGATGGTGACGGGGGATACAATTTCACCAGATGAAGCAAAAGATTTGGCACGGAAAATGCATCCGCAGGATCCCTGGTTGCTTGATGAAGTTTTATTTATTTGGGGTCAGGAAATTTGTAAATCAAGGAATCCGAAATGTTTGGAATGCAGATTCAAAAGAGCATGCGCCTATTTCCAGAATAATTTTTCTGAGATTACATAAAAATATTCAGTAATGCTATAGGATTACTGGGGCGAAATTGAAACCAATTTATGTAATCTTTCGCACTTCAGTTTGAATTGGGGCGGGGATGGAACTGAAACCGCTGCTGATGGGGCTGTACCGGGCGGCCAACATGCAGCGATGGAACGACAGCATCCGCCCGGTGGAACTGCGCGAGCTTGACAAGCAGGCCCACAAGATGGTCCTGGCTTACTTCCTGGGCAGGTGGCAAGAGGACGCCGGGGATCCCCTGGACTGGACATCCCTCATCGAGGCGGGGCTCTTCCAGCTGCTGGAGCGCGTGGTGCTCACCGACCTGAAGCCGCAGGTGCACCGGCGCATCCTCGAGGAACCGGAGACCTACTCCCGCCTGCGGGGATGGCTGGCAGGAAAGGTGAGGGAGATGCTGGAGCCGGCGAGCGGGGCGGTCTTCGAGAGATATCTACACCGGGCCGAAGATGAGAGAATATCCACGGAGAACCGGGTGCTGGAAGCCGCCCACGCCCTTTCCAGCCTGTGGGAGTTCGAGATAATCGAGCGCTCCAACCCCTCGGGATACGGGGTGGAGGAGGCCGGGCGCTCCCTGCGGGCCGAGATCGAGGGATTCGCGGACCTGGAGGGCATGAGGCGCATCGCCTCCCATCGGCGCTACCGCGATTTCGTCGACCTCACCGGCACCCTGCGCTTCCAGGTGCGCTGGAGCCATCTGGCCCGGGAGCCCCGAACCTCGGTCCTGGGGCATATGCTGGTGGTGGCGGTCATCTCCTACATGATGGCGGCCTCCGCCGGAGCGGGCCCCCGGCGCCTCTACAACGACTGCTTCACCGGCCTCTTCCACGACCTGCCCGAGGCCCTCACCCGCGACATCATCAGCCCGGTGAAGACCTCGGTGGAAGGCCTGGAAGGATTGATCAAGCGCCTGGAGGCCGAGGAGATGGAGAGGCGCTTCTACGCACCGGGGCTCATCCCCCCGTCGTGGCACGAGGAAATGCGCCTCTTCACAGAAGAGGAGTTCTCCGACGCGGCCTTCCTCGGCGGCCGCAGAACGGCCCTGGCACCGGGCGAGCTGGAGGAGCGCTACGCCGGGGACGAGCACAACCCCCGTGACGGACGGCTGGTGAGAGCGGCTGACGCCCTTGCCGCCTTCACCGAGGCCTGGCTGGGCGCCCGCAACAACCCGGCCTGCCGGGAGCTGGTGCGGGCGCGCGACGAGTTCATGGCTGGCTACCGCGATGCGGTGATCGGCGGCGTGGACATCGGAGCCGTCTTCCGCGAATTCGCCGCGGACAACTAGTCCGGTAACCGCGTCTTATGTTTGAATCCGGCCGCCTCCGGGAGCAAGCCCTCAGCTCGGAGACGGCGCCTCTTCGCCGTCGTCTTGCCCTTCTTCAGTATTTTCATACAGTCCCGAAAAATCTTCATCCATAGTCAGTGCAACCAAAAGTGTGTATAACCATATTTTCCCATGACTCCCCCATACCTAAGAACGTCAATGGGTTGCTTCACCTCCTTCGCTTTCCGCATGAGATCCTCGAGGAGAAGGCCGATGTCCGTGCAGCGCCTCTTCTCTCGGCGCTTTTCCTCCGTCCATTTCAGCCTGGCAGCTGCGAGCATGAGCAGGACTGTACGTCGGGGAAGACGCCCACCACCCGGGAGCGGCTGCGCACCTTGTAAAAGAACCTCTCCAAGGGGCTAGAGGAGCGGGTATGGCGCCAGTGCTTGCGCTGGTAGGAGCAGAAGGAAGCCCTCCGTAGCAAGAGGCGAAAGCTCCGCCTCGGCCTCCCGCGCCCTTTTGGTCGCATATCAGCCGGCGTAGGAAGGAGAGCCGAAAGCCCTCGTCCTCCTCAAATCCCGGGGCCGTTCCCGGCGCTTCCCGGCATCCTTTCGGGCTTGCCCCGACGGCCCGAAGGCCGGGATACGTTCTCATATCTTCCGGCTACCCACACCTTCAAGGCCATGCCGTCCGGGAAGAGGCGGGGAACGACCGTGGGAAGGTCCGCGTCCTCCGTTCCCCCGGCTTTCCGCATGCTTCTCGTCAGGGCTCAGCCGAGAGGCGGAGGAGAGGGGAGACGGAAAGGGTCTCGGCGATGTCGGCTACCTTCCTCGCAGAGTTCCCCGGAAGGCACGTCTTGAGCGCTTCCTTTTAAAGGAGACCTCCATCCCGCGGAACCTCT
>JACVIY010000089.1 GCA_015711755.1 Candidatus Geothermincola secundus
GCGGGGGATGGGGATTGCGTCGAGGCGCTGACCGCCCGAGACCCGCTTTACCGGCCGGCATTTTGCGAAATTTTTGATAGCGGTGTCCTAAACCGGGGGAGATGACGTATCGTGAGAGGCGGCGCGGTCAGCGCATCTCCAGGATAAGGTCGCCGTCGGGTGCCGTTTCCCAGGATAGGCGGGGCCTGCGGCGCAGGGCCACCTCGAAGGCGGCTTCCAGGAAGCCGATAAGCAGTGGCCGCAGGCAGGGATTGGCGATGCGCAGGCTCACCGCTCCACTTGTCGCCTCCAAATCCTCGAGGTAGCCCAAACCTCGCATCCCCAGGACCTTCCGCAGCCGTCCGACGCTTTCCAGGACCTCCCCGCTCTCCAAGAAGGTGAGGGCATGGCGGCGCTGCGCCTCCTCGACCAGCCTATCAACCGGCCTTCCCATCTCCCTCTCCAGTTCCATAAAGACCCGCTCGATGCCCGCGGGGCCGAAGATGGCCATGCGCCTGCCCGTGGCCCCGTCGGCTATCACCCCCCGCCTCAGGTCCCATTTAAGCCCGGCGACCTCCTCGGGCACGCCGCAGGAGCGGCATCGCACCCAACCGATGTCCCCCGGCCTGTTCGCGTAGATGATGGGGTTTTCCGCGGAGGGAGGCGGCTCCTCGCTCACCCGATAGGCGGTTATGCGATAGGACCCGTCCTTCTCCAGCAGGTAGTCCACCCGGCTGGTGCCGCCCTCCACCGTCTCCGCCGCCCCCTTGAAGTCCCCGCATACCAGGGGGAGGCTGTATACGTCGCGCACCCGCAGCGTCATTCTCTCTGCCCGGCGGAAGCGCGGCGAGACCTCCAGCAGTTCCACGCTGCCGTAGCCCATCACTCTGCTCAGGTCGGCGATGTACTCCCGAGCCGGGCGGTAGGACATGAGGTAGGCAAGCCAACCGCCTCTCCATCGGGCCAAGGGCTTAAGAAACTCGCGGGTGGCCATGGATTTCCCCTCGATGACCTGCTTCTCGATGGGCCGTTCGACCAGCTCCTCCAGCAGCTCGAAGATCCCATCGAGGTTTTCGCTCTCCAGCAGGACCATGCGATGGGTGGGGTCGCGGGAGAAGACTATGGTGCCGTTGTCCATCCACCGTTGATTCCGCGAGACCCCCAGGGGAACGCCGCATCGGCGGCAGGGGGAGGTCATCCTCATCTTTCATCCACCGCCCGTTCCGCGTCTCGCCTGCCTGCTCATGCGGAAAGCGCTCGAAGAAGCCGCGCCCCCATCCCGCCCTCCCATATCTGACCCCCTCCCGCCTCGTGATCGAAGGGATCTCCGGGCGCGATCAGCCGACGGCTTTCTCCGCAAGCTGCCGTTTTCCATGACGGTCATCAACGCCATAACGACATTTATTATTAACCGCGAGAGGCGGGCGGGGCAACGGAGACCGCGAAAAAGAGCCTGTCCCGAGAAGGGGCTCTCCTCAATACTTGGTGGTCATGTACCAGTCCCAGGGCGTCCGCATGAGCAGCCGCCGCCCCCATGCCCGCTTGCGCTCAAGGCTTATGCGGGGAGTGGCCAGCAGGGCGTCCAGCGCCCTCTCCATGACCTTGCGCAGGGGCGCCGGGAGCTCGAAGATGCGGCTGTAGGCATAGGTGAGAGGGATGAAATACTCGCTGACGATCTCCAGCTGATCGGGGCGCAGCAGCTCCAGGTTCAAGGAGGAACGACGGGTGAAAAGGGTGTCCAACTCCTCCTCGGGCAGGAGGCCGTCGCTCCTGCAGATGTCGTACAGCACCGTGCCGGGAAAGGGGAAGAACACGGTTATCTGGGAGAGGCCGGGCCGGGCCCTAGCGTTGAGCTTGACGGTGTCCAGTACCATGGAGAAGTCCTCGCGGGGGAATCCCATCATGTTCAAAGATACCGTACCGATGCCGTGCTTGCGGCAGAGGCGGAAGGCCTCGAGGATGCGCCGGTCGCTCATGCGCCTGCCCAGTATCTCGCCCCGGATATAGGGGTTGCCGCTCTCTATGCCCATGCAGATGGTCTTGCAGCCCGCAGCGGCCAGTTTGCGGATCTTCTCCTCGTCCAGCAGGTCCACCCGCGAGTTGCAGATGAAGGGAAGCCCGATGCGGCGGGGATACTTGTCCACGAACTCCTCGAACCAAGCCCTCCGCAGGGTCAGGATGTCGTCATCGAAACGGACGTGGTCTATGCCTTCCAGCTTGCGGGCCAACCGCTCCACCTCCTCCAGCACGTTGTCCACGCTGCGGAAGCGGACATACTTGTGGGAATTGGGATAGCGGCTGCGCTGCACGTGATTGGAGCAGTAATGGCAGCGGTAGGGGCAGCCCCGGGAGGCCATCACGGTGATGCGCTCCCGCTGATCGGGGGCCATGAGATCGAGGTCGAAAATGGAGCGGTCGGGGAAAGGCAGTCGGTCGAGGTCCTCCAGCAAGGGGCGCACGGGGTTGCGGAACTCCTTCCCGCCCCACTTTCCCCAGATGCTGGCGATGCAGGAGGGGTCGGCTCCCTCCTCAAGAGCCCGCACCAGCTCCGCCAGCGCCTCCTCTCCCTCCCCCACGCACACCAGATCAAAGGAATTGTCGGCCAGGCAGCCCTCCGGGTCCAGCGTGGCGTGAGCCCCCCCGATAACCGTGGGCAGGCCGCAGTCCTCCTTGACCCACCCTGCCATCGTCCGCACCTTGGAGTACATGGGGGTTGTGCAGGAGAAGCCCACCAGGGCCGGAGCCTCTGCCTCGATCCTCCGCATCAGCTCCTCCCGCCCGACCGGCTCCACCAGATGGAGGAAGACCAGATCGTGGCCGGCCCGCTTGAGCACGGCGGAGAGCCAGGCGGCCCCCAGGTATATGCGTCCCTGCGGCTGGCCCTTGATGCAGCCGGTGGTGAAGTAGTCGGGGTAGACCAACGCCACTTTCATCTTCTTCGACAACCTCCCGCCGTTTGAGAAACGGTCCGAGCCGCCCCTTGCATCAAAACGGGCGGGCGGCCGTCATAAAGGATACCATAGGGCCTTCGGCGGCCTTAAGCCCACCACATACGCGGCGCGGCGCCGTCTATGAGCCGCCTTCGAGACGCTCACCGCATCCATCAGCGGATGGTGCTGCGCAGCTCTCGCTTGAGGATCTTCCCTATGGAACTGCGGGGCATCGACTCCAGGATCACCACTTCCCGCGGCTGCTTGAAGCGAGGCAGATGCCGGCAGGCGAAATCCAGGATGTCCTGGGAAGTGGCCTGCATGCCCGGCTTGAGCACCACGCAGGCCACGATGTCCTCTCCGTAGCTGGGGTCGCTCACCCCGATGACCGCGCATTCGGACACCGCCGGATGACGGTAGATGACCTCCTCGATCTGGGCGGGCATGATATTCTCCCCACCCTTGATGATAAGGTCCTTGACCCGGTCGGTTATGTAGAGGAACCCCTCGTCGTCCAGATAGCCGACATCGCCCGTATGCAGCCAACCTCCGCGCAGCGCCTCCTCGGTCTCCTGGGGACGGTTCAGGTATCCTTTCATCACCATGGGACCTTTGATGCATATCTCCCCAGCCTCTCCCGGGCCCAGGAGGTTGCCGTCCTCGTCGAGGATGGCCAGTTCGGAGTTCTCGTAAGCCCGCCCCACAGTACCTTCCCGCACCGGATCGCTGGGCCTGACCATGGAGCCGATGCCGGAGGACTCGGTGAGTCCGTATATGGAGCGGATGCGGATGCCGAAGCGGTCCTGGAAGTTGTGCAACAGCTCCGCCGGCAGGGGCGCTGCCCCGGAAACGCAATCCTTGAGCGAACTGAGGTCGAATTTATCCAGCTCGGGATGATAGAGGATGAGGTTGAAGATTGTGGGGACGCCGGGGAAGAGGTCCAGGCGATGCTCCTGTATGAGCCGCATGCTCTCCTCGGGGTCGAACCACCGCATCAGCACGCCCACGCTTCCGGGATAACGCATGAGGTTGGCTATGAGCATGGTCTGAACACCGTAAATATGGGCCATGGGAAGACAGAAGAGGCTGCGGGTAGCGTGGTCGGTCTCGTTGGAGATATAAGCGCTGCGGGATGACTCCAGCAGGTTGCGGTGGGTGAGCATCACCCCTTTGGGCTGGGCGGTGGTGCCGGAGGTGTACATGATCATGGCCAGATCGTCACCGTCCCTCTCGATGGGGGTGAAGCGGGACGAGGCCCGCTGCAGCAGCCCCTCGTAGCCCCTGGTCCTGTCGCCGTCCTCCCCTCCCACCACGATGACCTCGCGCACGTGGTCCAGTTCCTCCACCGCGGTGAGGATCTTCTCTTGCTGGAAGGTATCGGTGATGACCGCCGCCGCCCCCGCATCCGCGAGGATATACCTGGTTTCCTCGGGCGTCAGGAGGAAGAGGATGGGAAGGGACACCGCGCCGATGCCGAAGATGGCCCCGAAGGACTCGAAGACTTCGAGGGAGTTGGCCATGGATATGGCCACCACCTCCCCCGGCTTGATCCCCAGCCCGGACAGCGCGTTGGCCAGCCGGCAGGTGCGTTCATGGGTTTCCGCGCTGTTGACCTCCCTCCCCTCATAGTAAAAGACATTGCCCTTTTCCCCCAGCTCGCGGACATGCTCTCCCAGCAGCGCTCCCACGTTCATCAGCATCCCCCTCCGTCAGATCCTGCGGAACCTCGACTTTAGCCGCCTACACGATTATTATCCTGCGGAACTAAAAAGTAAACACCTGTTTTATACCGACAGGGTCATCGCGCTGGCCGTTTTACACAAGGGGGCGGGCTAGGCCTTTGTCGGGCTCAAGGCAGTGGGTATCCTATGCTGCAGGTGCCCTCCAGCAGGTTATCCCAGTAAACTGAGCGCTCGCAGACCACCGTTCCCCCGACGCTGCGTACCAGCGTGGAGACATGCCAGGTCTGCACGAAGGCATGCACGGGGAAGGAGAGGCGGCTGCGGGCGGGCAAACGCACGTTCTGCAGGAGCGGCGGCGACTGTTCGCCTTCCTCCGTTTGCAAGCTCAGGCTCACCAGCGCCTCGGTATCCCCCGGGTTCTGCACCAGCACCCAGGTCTGGAAACCGCCCGCGGCGCAGCCCTCGGCCAGGCACCAGGCGGCAGCCGGCGTAGTCGCCCCCACGGACACGTGCCCGCTGTCCCTGCCGTTCCAGTACACCGCCCTCTCGCAGACCACCGTTCCGTCGGAGCACTTTACCAGAGTAGATACGTTGAAGCTCTGCGCGTACTGATGAAGCGGGAGAGAGCGGCGGCCCCCCGCGGGTATCTCCAGCCCCTGCAGGCCCGCAGGCTTCTGCTCGCCCTGCTCGGTCTGGAGGCTGAGGTCCACATGCACCGGGGCATCTCCCGGGTTCTGCACCAGCACCCAGGTCTCGAAGCCGCCGGTCGTCGCCCCTTCGGCCAGGTACCATGAGGCTGAAGGGGCGTTCGCCCCTATGGAGTCGCTGCCCCCCTTGCGTCCGTTCCAGTACACGGCCCTCTCGCAGACGACCCCCGCTCCTTCCTCGACCGTTCTGACCAGGGTGGAGACGTGCCATGTGGTTATGTGTTCGTGCAGGGGGAAGGAGCGGCGGCCCCGCGCGGGTATCTCCAGCCCCTGCAGGCCGGCCAGCACCTTCTCCCCCTCCTCGGTCTGCAGCCGCAGGTCGACGTGCACGGCCTCGGCGGTGGGGTTCTGCACCAGCACCCAGGTCTCGAAGCCGCCCTCGGTGCATCCCTCGGCCAAGTACCAGAGCGGCGCCGTGGAGGTGGCCCCTATGGAGTCGTGGCCTCCCTGCCTTCCGTCCCAGTATTCGGCCCTCTCACAGACCACCTCACCAACCGCCTCCACCAGCGTGGATACATCGTAGGACCTCACGTATTCGTGCACGGGGAAGGTCATGCGGCTGCGGGCGGGCACCTCGACGTTCTGAAGGGTCGGATAGGCGATCTCTCCCCGGTCCGTGTGGAATCTCAAGTTGACCGTGACCGCCGCGCTGCCCGGGTTCTGCACCAGCACCCAGGTCTCGAAGCCGCCCTCGGTGCATCCCTCGGCCAAGTACCAGCGCTGTACCGGCGTCGGGTTGACGGTGATTATGGTTGCGTCCACGGCACCCGGGCGGGTGGGATCATCTGTGAGGCGAACCGCATCGTTGGTGCCGTTGGAGTCGGTGTCGAAAAAATGGGTGCCCTGATTGGATATGAGGGTATTGGGGGCGGTCTCCTCATCCACTTTCACGTCGAACTCCACGGTGACGCTGCCGCCCGCGGGGACGACGCCATCCCATTCTATCCGCCCCAGCGCCGCGTTATGAGCGACGCTGCCCGCGGTGGCCTTGGCCGTTCCCGGCAGAAAGGAGGTGTTGAGGGGGATGGGGTCGATGAGCTCGCTGCCGGCGTTGTCGGGCAGGGGGAAACCCTCCCCGTTGCGCAGCACCATCCGGTAGCGCAGGGTCTCCCCCGGCATGAGCACCCCCCCGTTGAGGTCCTCCACCGTCTTCTCCGCGTAGACCTCGAGGATGTTCACGGTTATCCGGGTGGGGTCGGGGGAAGCCGCGGTACCCGGGTCATCGGTGAGCTGAGTCGCGTCGTTGGAATCGGTGCCGCCCGAATCGTAATAATGGGTGCCCTGGTTGGAGATGACCGTGTGGTCGGGGGTATCGTCGTCCACCCGCACCCGGAAACTCACGTTCACCGCTCCGGGCCCCGGCACTATGCCGTCCCATTCGATGCGGCCAAGGGAGCCGTTATAGATTACGGTGCCGGCGGTGGCCTCCGCCGAGTCGGCGACGTAGGTGGTGTTGGCGGGGATGGGGTCGATGAACTCATGACCTTCGTTATCGGCAAGAGGAGCGGCGGCGGTGTTGCTCAGCACCACGTTATACTGCAGCACGTCGCCGGGCATCAACAGTCCTCCGTTGAGGTCGGTGACCGTCTTGGTGGCGCGTACCGCCTGGCTCTGCCCCACCACCAGCACCGTGGGGTCGTCGTCCATCAGGGGGGTGGCGGGGTCGTTGGTAGGCTCAGCGGACTCGTTGGAGTGGTTGTTGTCGGCATCCCAGTAAACCGTTCCCTGGTTGGATACCGGCGTGCCGTCAGCCAGGGACCCCAGCAGCACCGAGAAGTTGACGATGACCGAGTTGGCCACGCCAGGGTCCATGGAGCCGTTCCATTCGATGCGGTTCTGAACGGGGTTGTAGGTCACAGTGCCGCGGTTGGCGGCGGCGGAGCCGGGCACGTAGAAAGCCCCAGCTGGTATGGGGTCGACGAACTCGGGCCCGGAATTGTCGGCGCTGGTCACGTCCCCGTTGTTGGTTATGGTCACCGCATAATTGATGATGTCGCCTCCCTTGATATTTCCGCCGTTGAGATCGAGTCCCACCTTTTGGGCCTCGATGGAGGCCGCGGCGCGGGAGGTCCCCGCCATCGTCCCGAGCAGGGAAGCCGCCAACAGCATGGCGCAAAGAGCGGCCAGGGAGTCGCCAAGCGAAGACCTTCCCTTCATGAACACCACCCCTTCCCCTCTGGTTGATGGCCGCCGCCATCGGGAAGATATTGCTTTGTGCTGCAAACTTTTCATGATACTAATTATCTCCATTACCTTATTCCAAGGATGCTCATGTGTCAAATGGGGCCAGCTCTTCACCGCCATGAAAAGGCAGCCGCTGTCAAGTGCCACTTTCCGCCATCTCCCAAACACTCTCCCTTGCGCGAATGCAGTTCTTCCATCAATGCACCTTTACCCAACGCGATATCCCGATGCGAACCGGGGCAGCTCCATCATTTCCTCGGGGTTTGAGATATCCCCGTTTAAGGGACGGGTTCACCTCTGATCACCGATGGGGGGAAGGGGAGCAAGGGGATCGATTTGGATATCCGCGGCGAATGGGGACGGGCTCACCCCGGAGCGCACGCGTTGCGGGAGCCTGACTCCGAAAAGGGCTTTCCTTTTTCAAGCATCCGGAAGATGCAAGCGGAGAGCTTCCTCGCCACCGCCACTCCAGCCACCCCTCCTCCCTTCCTCCTTTTCGGTCTGAGTCAGAAGTCGCGCAAGAACCCCGGGCGGGAAACGGCATGGGTGGCCGCCCCCACCGGGGCCCAGCGCAGCGACATAGGGGTCAGGCATCGTCCCATGTCTGGGACAGCCGCACCTGGCACATGAGTTGCGGCTCCGGGTCCGCGCGAAAAAAAGTTGAAGGTTTGGGCCTGGCCCCAGATTGAAGGGATGACTTCGGTCATGAGCCGAGGCCGCGCTTTGCTATATACTTGCCTTTTAAGGAGATCTAAAAGGGCCCGGCCCTCCGGGACCGGGCCGCGATGACGAGGAGGTCAGGCATGAAGGTCTACAGATGCAGGATATGCGGCGACCCCTACATAGGCTCTTCGCCGCCGCCCAACTGTCCCTGGTGCGGAGCGCACGGCCAGTTCATCGTCCTTGCCAGTGAGTGGAAGGACAACCCTGTGGGCGAGATGTCCGAGGTGGAACGCTCCCTGCTGGAGGAGACCCTCCAGCTGGAGATAGACAACACCACCTTCTACCGCTCGGCGGCTCAGATCGCCGACTCGGTTGACGGGCAGATGCTCTTCAAGGCCCTATCGAAGATCGAGGCGGAGCACGCCTCCACCGTCTCCAAGATACTGGGGGTGCCCAAGCCGGACTGGGACCGGCTTACCCAGGAGGCCTTTCCCACCTACGAGGAGAATCTCAGGGACTCCGTGCGCCGCGAGAACCGGGCGGTGAAACATTACCGCGAGGCCCTGGAGAAGGCGGTGGACGGGAGGATACGCGAGGTCTTCAGCGCCCTTATCGAGATAGAGAGCGACCACATCGCCTTGGCGGAGGAGCGCCTGGGCTGAGCGCCGGGAGGCGAGGCTTCACCTCCGACGCCGCGGCCTCGTAGCTATTCCTTCTGATATAATCTCCATGAGGGTTCCTGCCCGCCGTAAACGGGGTGTAGCGCAGTTTGGTCAGCGCGCGGCGTTCGGGACGCCGAGGTCGGAGGTTCAAATCCTCTCACCCCGACCACGCAAAAAGGAGGGCTTACGGTCAAGCCCTCCTTTTTCCTCGAAGCCCTTGCGGACTACTCGGCCAGCTTCTTGTCGGCCTTGTAGGTCTTGGCCTCCTTCTCCATCTTCTGGATCTCGGACTGCATGTCCATGAGCGCCTTTAGTTCAGGGTCCTGCATCAGGGCCGTCGGGTCCACGGACTGGCCCGACATGATCATGGCTATCAGTTTGTCTTTCACGGAGGAGCCCTTCTCTATCATCGCCTGGTACTGCAGGATTAAGTCCTTCATCTTCTGGGCGTAGGCCTTGTAGTCCTCGACGTCTTTCAGCGCCTCGATCTTGTCGTATTCCTCCATGGCGGCAAGGAGGAAGCCCTTGAGCTGATCTCCGAGCTCGCTCAGCTTCTTCTCAAATTCCTGCACTTTCTCGGGCGTGGCGTCCTTGAGCTCGGTTAGGGCCGACTGCTGCACCTGCTGAAGTTCCCCGAAGGTCTTCGCGGCCTGGCTGTACTTCTCGTCTCCCGCGTTCATATGCTCCTTGGCCTGCTTCTTGTCCGCGCTCTCCCCACAGCCGGCAAGGGCCAGCGACACCAGGACCGCCAGTGCCAGGAACAACGCCACCGAACTCGTCAACCACCTTCTCATACCGAACCTCCTTTTTTCTCTCCGCGAGCGCTCTCGCCGCTCTCCCTCCTCGATCTTCATTATTCTACATCGATCCGCACCGCACCTCCACCATGCAGGGTTAGCAGACTCGTCGGCTTCGGAGCCCCTCTTTGACCCGTAAGGAACGCGGCTCATAACGCGTCCTCACTGTGCCCGGCATCTATCCGCCCCGCCATAACGCAGGCACTTAAGCCCGGAAACGTACGACCATGGACCTGCCATGGAGCTCGAAGCCCAGTTTACGATAAAGGGAAAGCGCGGCGACATTATCGCTCTGCGTCTCCAGGCACACCGCC
>JACVIY010000090.1 GCA_015711755.1 Candidatus Geothermincola secundus
TCCTTCCATCGCCCAGAGCGAGTTATGGGGGTTTGGACCACAACGTGCATAACGAGGGGGAGTATACCGAGGCGGAAGTTGTTGCCCAGATTCTTGATGCTTTCAAGGCGAACTCTCAGTACATAAAGAGCCGCACCGTATACTTCGATTTTAGAAACCTGGGGGTTCGTGAATCTCACTACCTTGAATCGCTTAAGGCCGCCATTAAACGGGCCGACGTTAACCACCTGCCAGAAAAAGTGATTACGTGGGAGGCGCGTGAGTAGACGGGTTGCGGGCCAATTAATGACAGCCCTTTGGAGGTGCGCGATGCTTGGAACGAAAGAGTATAAGCGCTCCCTTATCGATAATTCACCGCGCTAACGCACGGCAGGCATCCCACTTTCCTACTCTTTCGCTCAATTCACCGGGCAATTCCCACTCACCTCTTTCCTTGGCCTGATCCGATGGCCTTGCAAGGAGCAGGCTCTCGGAAAGACCAATGGTGTTACGTAGCACCCAAAAACGGCTACTGATCGGCACCTCAAAAGCGGCCACTTGAGATAGAAAGGAAAGCAGTCCAAACTCCTCCTAAAAGGAGGAGTAAGGACATGACCAACTATCTCAATATGGACCGTAAACAGCAGATATTCGGATTACTTAACGGTGTCAGGCACCGATTCACAAAAATTCACAATCCGCCGGTCGGCAAATCGCTTTCCCCCAGCCCAGAGGCCCGCAGCCCCCGCCATCACCCCGAGAACCCCTTAACGGTGTCAGACACCGATTCAGACACCGATTCACAAATTGGAGTTTGGGGGGCTGACCCTGATTGGAGGCATCGGCGAAGCCGAACATCGAGAGAGGGGAGAGGTGCCGCGCCCGGGCGGCGTAGGGGGGCTGCCGTCACGGGAGCAAGCGGTCCCGCAGCGCCCGCGACGCCTCCAGAAGGTCGGCGGCTTCCAGGTCCGCCCTCACCTCGAACGAGCCGTCGCCACCGCCTATTCCCGTGTTCACCAGGATGGAGGTGCATCCCAGCCGCCTGCCCAGCATCACGTCGGAGGTCTTGTCGCCGATGACCACGCACTCCGCCAGGTCCAGCCAGAGACGTCGCGCCGCCTCCCGGGCCAAGGCGGTCCCCGGCTTGCGGCAGGGGCATCCCTGGTCCTCCCGGTGCACGCAGCAGCAGATGCCGTCCAGCGCCACACCTCCGCGTTCCAGCAGTTCGAGCATCCTTCGGTTCACCGCCGCCAGATCACTTCGGGTCAATCGCCCCCTGCCCACTCCGGACTGATTGGTCACCACCACCAGCAGGAACCCTAGTTCCCTCAGCAGGAGGAGACCCTCCGCGGCGCCCGGCAGCAACTCCACGCCGTCCGGGTCATTGAGGTATCCGCGGTCCACGATGATGGTCCCGTCGCGGTCCAGGAAAGCGCACTTACGCATCTTTTCCCGGTTGCCCTGCGATCCTCTCGAGGATCCCGGTGGTGGAGATGCCCTCCCCGAAGAGGGGTGTTATCACCACCTCGCCTCCGTAGGAGCGCACCAGCGGGGCTTCCGGCAGTTCCTCCACCCTGTAATCCCCCCCCTTCACGAAGATGTCCGGACGGAGGAGGGAGATCAACTCGTGGGGGGTGTCCTCGTGGAATAGGACCACGTAGTCCACCGCCTCCATGGCCGCCAGCAGTTCCGCGCGCTGCATCTCGGAGATGAGCGGTCTGCCTTCTCCCTTGAGGCGGCGCACCGAATCGTCGGTGTTGAGGCCCACCACCAGCACGTCTCCCAGTTCCCGCGCTGCTCGCAGGTATCTGATATGGCCCACATGCAGGAGGTCGAAGCAGCCGTTGGTGAACACCACGACCTTGCCTTCTTTCTTCAGATCCTCCACCACCTTGGCGAGATGTCCGCGCTCCATTATCTTGGGGCTGCCGGTCGCCTCCTGTATCATCTCCTCGGGGGTGACCGTGGCGGTGTGCGCCTTGGAGACGACGATGCCCGCCGCCAGGTTGGCCAGGGCCATGCCCTCGCGCAGATCCAGACGGGCCGCAACCGTCAGCGCCATGCAGGCGGCCACGGTGTCCCCGGCGCCGGATACGTCGAAGACCTCTCTGGCGCGGCTGGGTATGTGGATGACCTCGCCGGAGGCTTCGCAGAGGGTCATGCCCTCCTTGTCCTCGGTGACCAGCACATTGGCGGAAAAGCGGCGGGAAAGGCTCCTGGCTATCTCCGCGGTGTCCACTTCGCTGCGGTCCGCCATGCCGGCGATGAGAGCCCCCTCGCGGCGGTTGGGCGTCAGCAGGAAGCATCCCTCACAGAGGTATTGATTGTCCGGTTTGGGATCGACCAGGACCGGAAGGCCGCTGCCCCGCAAGGCCTCGTCCAGCCGCCTCTTGAGGGAGGGGCTGAAAAAGCCCTTGGCGTAATCGCTGTAGATGACGCACTCGCATTCCTTGAGATTCTTGAGGAAGGCCGCGTTCACCCTTTTCACCGTCTCTTCCCCCATGGGGATGGTCTCTTCACGGTCCAAGCGGAAGAACTGCTGGTTGCCGTCGGTAAAACGGGTCTTCAGGGTGGTGGGTCGGCCTTCCTCGGTGAGCAGGATGCATTCCACGCCCTCCGCTTCCAGCATGCCGCGCAGGCTGCGCCCCTCTCCGTCCTCGGCCACGAGCGATATGAGGCGGGGTACCCCTCCGAGTCTGCGTATGTTCAACGCTACGTTGGCCGCCCCCCCAGGCACTTCTCGCTGCTTGCCGCAGTGCCTGACCACCACCACCGGCGCTTCCCGCGAGAGCTTGACCGCTTCCACCAGCACATATCGGTCGAGCATGGCATCGCCCAGGATCAGCACACGCCTTCCCCTGACCGCTTCGAGCATGCGGACCACTGCAGCCGGTTCAGGATTCCTCAAAGGAGCTCCCTCCACATCTTTCGTCGGAGCCCGCGTCGGCTCGACCCTGCGGCGGGGCGGACGGCGCGAAAGCCCCTGAATGCTTCCCTCACCTCAGCTTCAATGATAACGCAGAGGGAGTGGATGATGGTAATGCGGGCTCCCCTCATGCCGGGGTTCAAGGCTGAGGGAGGTCTTCGGGCTGCGACCGCTGAGAGCGGCCAAGCGTCCGCCGCCGCTGAGGATGAGCGGACCGCCATAAGCGTTAAGGCCTTCGGCTCCTGCCCCCGGAACTTCCTTTACAGCCCTTATCGGTAAGCCCTTTATCGTCCTACGTACCGCTCAACCCAGCGCTTCCAGGCAGGCCTTCAGCACCGGCTCCACCTCGAGCTCCTCCATCGCCCGGCAGCGGTCGTAATAGCGCAGGCGAAAGCCCCACAGCAGCCGCATGTATCCGGGAAAATGAAGGCAGGGCACGCAGGGGCGGTCCGGCTGCACCACGCGGGCCCGGGGATGCAGGGGCGCGAAGTTGCTGGGGTTGGAGGAAGCGAAGACGGCTACCAGAGGGGTGGTAGTGCCGGCGGCCACATGAAGAGGCCCGGAGTCATTGCCGACGAACAGATGGCATCTCTCCACCAGGGCCGCGGTCTCCCTAAGGGTGGTCTTGCCGGACAGGTTCATGGCTTGACCGGGTAAGGCGGAGACGATGCGCTCTCCGAGGGACGCTTCCTCCGCCCCTCCCACCACGATGACGAATGCATCCGCCTCCACCGTCAGGCGCCTGGCTAGTTCGGCGTACTTGTCCGCTCCCCAGCGCTTGTTCCTGTTGCAGCGCGCTCCCGGGTGGATGACCACCCGCCTTCCTCCTTTCGCTTCCCGCAAGAGGGTCTCCGCTTTCTCCCTGTCCGCGTCGGTGAGGAAGATGTCGTAACCTCCCCCGTCCCTCTCCACCTTCCTTCCCGCGAAGCGGTCGACCGCTTTCATGAAGTGCTCGCTGGCATGGGTGGCTCGCCCCGCCTCTCTGTCGCTGTAGGAGATGAAGAGCCAAAGCGGGCGTTCCGCGAAACCGTAGGCTTCCCGTATTCCTGCCAAGCGGAAGAACCAGCGCATGGGGAAGGAGAGCTCCAGCCCCACCCGGAATCCTCTGGACCTCGCCCAGCGCGCCGCGTCGCGGATGTTGGAGGCGGAGTAGATGCCTCCCGGGCCGGAGAAGTAGCAATCATCCAGGTAGGGATTGGTCTCCAGAAGCTCTCTTCCCGGCCCCCCGTCAAGACTCATGGCGGCGAGGTAGGCGTCCGGAAACTCCCGTCGCAGGTGGCGGATGGCGGGGGTGGCGAAGACGATGTCCCCGAGGCCCGGCCAAAGGGTTATCAGGACGCGAGGCCCCTGCCGCGTCACCGCCGCGTCCTCTCTCCCCCTTCCGGGGATCCCCGTGCCTTTGGACGTCTTCATCGCGCTCGATCAGGCCTCCCGCTGCGATATTGCGGAGGAAGACTCCACCGTCGACAAGTGATAATCTATCATAAGCCGTCCGCACGGAAAGCGTGTGACGGGCTTCCCTGCGGTCTTCTCAAGCGGGAGCTTATCGCTGGACCGGCGGAGGTCAGCTGCCGAAGGTGACGAGGAGACAGGGGCGTGCACATCCCTTTTCGGGAGCGCGATCCCGCCGAGTGCCCCGAGACGACCTGATAAGCCATACGAGAGCGTGGCCGGGGATATAATTGTCCCGTGCGCCCGGGCTTCGGCACGTATGGACGGGGCCGTTCAAATGAGGGGCGGTTTCTATCCCGATGAGTTGGCACGATAAACAAGGCGATCTGGTCCTTCAGGAGCTCAGGTCCTCGCGCGAGGGGCTTTCCTCGCGGGAGGCCGAAAGACGCCTTGAGGAATACGGCCCCAACGTGCTGGAGGAGCAAAGGAGAAGCCCTATTTTCCTGGTTTTCGTCTCTCAGTTCGCCGACTTCATGATACTGGTGCTGACAGCCGCGGCCGTTCTCGCGGCGGCCATCGGAGAGACGGTGAACGCCGCGGCCATCTTCGCCATCGTCATCCTCAATGCGGTGATCGGTTTCATCCAGGAATACAGGGCGGAGAGTGCGGTGCGGGAGCTGCGACATCTGGCGGAACCGGAAGCGCTGGTCTTGCGCGACCGGGCGGTGGTCAGCGTTCCCGCTTCCGCTCTGGTCCCGGGCGACGTGGTCCTTTTGGATGCGGGGAGAGCGGTGCCCGCCGATATGCGGCTGCTGCAGGTTACCCGCCTCACGGTGGATGAATCCGCCCTGACCGGCGAGTCCGACGCGGTGGAGAAGCAGGCGCAGCCACTGACGGACCCCGATCTTCCGTTGGGGGACCGCACCAACATGGCTTACTCGGGCACCTTCGTCACCCACGGTAGGGCCACCGGCGTCGTGGTGGCCACGGGCATGCGCACGGAGCTGGGGCGCATCGCCTCCATGCTGCAGACGGAGGCAAGGGTGAGGACGCCCCTGCAAAGGCGTCTGGCGGGTTTCGGCAGAGCGCTCACTCTGGCCATCATGGCGGCCTGCTCCGCCTATTTCGCGGCCGGCATCGTCCTCGGTGAGGGTTGGGTGGCCATGTTCCTGACGGCCATAGCCCTGGCGGTGGCGGCCATACCCGAAGCCCTGCCCGCCGTCGTCAGCATCACCTTGGCCCTGGGGGCCCGCGGCATGGCCAGGCGCAACGCTCTGCTGCGAAGGCTGCCGGCGGTGGAGACGCTCGGCTCGGTCACTTTCATCTGCGCCGACAAAACGGGCACCCTCACCGCCAACCGCCTGGCGGTGGAGGAGGTCTTCGTCGAGGGGGCTTTCTTCAGGGGGGCGGACTTGGGCGGAAGGGGCGGGGAGCTGCTCAGGGCGGTGTCCCTCTGCAATGACGCCACCGTTGATCCCAAAGGCGCATTCGTCGGAAGCCCCATCGAGGTGGCCCTGCTCTCCTTCGCGGAGATAAACGGATTCGACAAGAGAGAGCTGGAGGAGGAAATGCCCCGCTTGGCGGAGATCCCCTTCGACCCGGTCCGAAAGTGCATGACCACCTTTCACCGCCTCAGCGGTGAGGGGGTGGTATCTTTCACCAAGGGGGCTGCCGAGGTGTTGCTGAGGATGTCGGAATCGGCGCTGACCCCCGAGGGCACAATGGAGCTTGATGCCGACAAAGCGTACGAGGCTTTGGAGCGCATGACCGGTGACGGGCTTCGGGTCTTGGGGGTGGCCATGCGCAGGTGGAAGGGGCTCCCGGAAGCCGTTTCGCCTGAGGCGGTGGAGGGAGGGATGGTGCTGCTGGGCCTGGTGGGCATGGGGGACGCTACCCGCGAGGGGGCGAGGGAAGCGGTGTCGCGCTGCCGCGCTGCCGGGATCACGCCGGTGATGATAACCGGCGACCACCCGCTGACCGCGGTGGCCGTGGCCCGCCGCCTGGGCATTCTGGCAGAAGGGGAAGATGAGGTCATTACCGGGGCGGAGCTGGCCGCCCTCACCCTCGAGGAGTTGGAGTCGCGGGTGGAGAAGGTGCGTGTATATGCGAGGGTATCTCCCGAGGACAAGTTGAAGATAGTCAGGGCCCTGCGGGACCGCGGGCATATCGTGGCCATGACCGGCGACGGCATCAACGACGCCCCGGCCCTGCGGGCGGCGGACATCGGGGTGGCCATGGGCCTTTCCGGGACCGATGTGGCCCGGGAGGCCTCGGAGATGGTCCTGCTGGACGACGACTTCTCCACGGTGGTGGGGGCGGTGGCCGAGGGGCGGCGCATCTACGACAACATCCTCAAATATCTTAAATACACCATGGCCTCCAATGCCGCCACTCTCATCACCGTATTCCTCGCCCCCTTCCTCGGCATCCCCCTTCCCCTGCAGCCGGTGCAGATACTCTGGATGAACCTTCTGTGCGACTCCCTGCCGGGATTGGCCCTGACCGCGGAGAGGGCCGGGGATGACGTCATGGATCGGCCGCCGGTACCGCCCGCCGAGAGGGTGCTGGACGGAGGGCGGGGCCTTTTCGTCCTCCGCTACGGAGCTCTGATGGGGCTGGCGGCCCTTGTGTTTCTGGCTTGGGCCCACGGTCGGGTTCCGCACTGGCAGACCATGCTCTTCACGTCGCTGCTTCTGGGGCGGCTGGCCGTGGCTTTGACCGTGCGCTCGGAGAAGGCCTCGCTTTTCCGGATGGGCATCTTCAGCAACATCCCGCTGACAGGCTCCGTCCTGCTCATCGCCGCCCTGCAGATGCTGATATTGTATCTGCCGCCGGCCGGCCGGGTCTTCCTCACCCAGCCCCTGGCGGCCGCCGAACTGGCCCTCTCCTGTCTGCTCTTCATCCTGGTCCTCGCCTTCTCCGAGGGAGAGAAGGCCCTGCGGCGACGGAGGGCGCGTCGTTAGTGGCGGCGTCGCGATTGAAATGGCGACCACCCACCCATCGGGGTCCCCCCATCGGGGCCGGCCCTTTGCTTTTCTCCTTATCGTGGCGTGAGGATAGAGGGGCAAGCTGAATGGATGCCATCTAAGCCCGATTCGCCCCGCCTCCACCGGCAACGGTTATGCTTGAGGCGTATGGGGCGGCTGGCCCCGTCGGCATCGCGCATATCTTTTATCGGCTGGGCACATCGGGATTCGATTCCACGAACTCCCGCTTGCTGGAGGCCATTTATCTCCAAGGCGGTTTTATCGGGCAACCTCAGCCATTCGATGCTCCGCCTTCTCGTTCGCCTGGGCTTGTCGGATAGGCGCTACATTCATATTATTCTTATCATGAATAATTATCATTCAAGTAGCGATATAAGATACCGGAGAAGGGATCTGGGCCCCAGGGTGGCGTCGGCGCTCGGCTCCTTTCCCGTCGTGGTCATCACCGGCCCCCGCCAGGTCGGAAAGAGCACTTTCCTGAGGAGAGAGTTCAAGGGTTTCAGCTACCTCAACCTCGACGATTTCTCCCTTCTTGAGCAGGCACGCCATGATCCCGCTTCCCTCTGGATGGATAGCGATGAGGTGATAATCGACGAGGTGCAGAAGGCGCCGCGGGCTTTGGAGGCGGTCAAGCTGGAGGTGGACCGCAGCGGGCGCAGGAAGCGCTTCCTGCTCTCGGGCTCATCCGATCTGCTGCTCATGAGCAAGGTGACGGAATCCCTGTCGGGGAGAGCGGTCTACCTGGACATGCTCCCCTTCACCTACCGGGAGATGAGGGGGAGAGGCGGCAGGCCGCCCCGCCTTGAGCGGGCCTTCCTGATGGACTTTGGCGAGCAGGAAAAAAGGGTGAGGCGGGAGGACCCCCTACCCCACATCCTCCGGGGCTCCATGCCACCGCTGTTGGGCTTGAGCGACCCGAAGGACATCCTCATGTGGTGGGACGGATACGTGAGGACCTATCTGGAGAGGGACCTGCGGGAGCTCTCCCAGATAGAGAACCTGATAGATTTCCGCAGGCTCCTGGTCGCCCTGGCTCTGAGGGCGGGCAGCGTCCTCAACCAGAGCGCCCTGGCGCGGGACGTAGGCATCAGCCAGCCCACCGTCTTCCGCTATCTCCGGCTGCTGGAGGTGTCCAACCTGGTGGTAAGGGTGCCTCCCTACACCGCCAGCCGCGGCAAGCGGGTGGTCAAGTCCCCCAAGCTCTACTTCATGGACCCCGGGCTCAACGCTTTTCTCGCCGGCCTTCACGACAGCGACGCCCTGTCCTCCGCGCGTGAGCTCGGAGGCCTTTTCGAGTGCCTGGTCCTACTTCAGCTGAGGGCGGCCGCGGAACTGCTCATCCCCCGCGCGAGCATCTACTTCTGGCGAACCATCGCGGGCAGAGAGGTGGATTTCGTGCTGGAGAGGGGGAGGGAGCTGTTGGCGGTGGAGGTCAAGATGACCAGCCGCCCCTCCTATAACGACATCAGGAATCTCCTCTCTTTCCTCGAGGAGCATCCAGGGGCGAGGGGAGGGCTGCTGGTCCATACGGGGAGCGCCTTCACCCGTCTGCACGGCAAGGTGATGGCGGTCCCCTGGTGGTGGCTGGGCACGTGAGGCGCGTCAGCTGCAGGCCCTCGGACGAGCAGGTCAGAGCGAGAGACCTTCGTCTTGTCGATGCTGACTCGGGGTTCAGGACGCTAAGTCTTTTGCGGGACTGCCGTTTGCGGTGCCTTTCGAAGCAAAGCGGATGAAGAAGAATCGCTCTTTTTCCGTGATGGCTGGCCCATATAGCAATGTTGGCATTGACGAAATGAGACCTTATTATCTATTCCGAAAATGCGGGTCTGAAGGCGCCTGTCATCGCGAGGAGTGCCTGCATCAGGCACGACACGCTACCTCCTGGACGTGACCGAGGGAGGCACCGCGACATAGCGATCCCGGCGCTCTCATGCGGGGGGCCGCAAGGGCAGCAGCGGTTATCGCCACGCTTTGCTTGGCGCCTCCGCTCGTTTTGAGGGGTGGTAAAGGTGGTGCTTCTCCTTAGCTCGATGAGTGATCAACAATATTGATTGCTCCCTTGGAGCGAAGTTGTGACAACAAAAAAATGAGGCTCAAGTCAACACTTCCTGAGCTTGAATTCAATAATCGATGTTGATACGATTAAGCAGATCGGGCGGAGGGCAACTGCGGCCAGGTCCCGTCAAGCGGCGTAAGAAATTCCATCGTGCCATCCCTTTCGCGATGTCTGTCCAGACGGCCGCCCGCACGAGCTCCCTCACCTCCTCCTCGGTATCTGGAACATCACCCTCGATCACCTCTGTCCTCGCCTTGGCGAGCGTCTCCAATCTCATGCAGCGCCGGGCTGCCCGCCACTCGTCCTCCTGTTCGGCCAGTACCGCTCCGACCAGCCGGAAGACGGCCTGCCGGTCGGGGAAGATGCCGAAAGCGTCGGTGCGCCCCCTGACCTCCCGGTTGAGGCGCTTAAGCGGGCCCGCGGACCAGATCTTGAGCCAGTGGGCCTTGGGGAAGGCGGCGAAGGCCGGGATGTCGGCTCTCGCTTCATCGAGCATCTCGGCCGCTTCGGG
>JACVIY010000091.1 GCA_015711755.1 Candidatus Geothermincola secundus
ATGGTCATCTTCACCATCGGCTCCTTCAACTTCGCCCTGCACTTCGCGGTGTGGACCGGCAACCGGCGGGAGGTTCTCAGGAACGTGGAGATCAGGTCCATGGCCTGCACGCTCTTCATCGGGGCTGCCCTGTTCTCATTGGGGTTGTGGCGGGCGGGGGCGCTGCGCGGAACCGGGATCGCCCTGCGCAAGGGGCTGTACGCCGTGATGAGCGCACACACCACGGCGGGAGGCTCCGTCTTTTATCCTGGAAAGACGATCAGCGAGCTCGGCTTGGTGAGCGCCTGGGCGCTCATCCTCATGATGATGGTGGGGGGAAGCGCCGCCTCCACCGCGGGCGGCTTTAAGGGACTCAGGGTGGGCATAATCTTTCGCTCGCTCTGGCAGGATGTGCGCAGGGTGATAAGCCCGGACTATTCGGTGGTGAGCGAGAAAGTGCGGGCGGCCGGGGATCTCTGGCTGGACGATCAAGTGGTGAGAAGCGCCATGTTCGTGGTCATCTGCTATATGGTCCTCTTCATCGGCGGAGCGGTTGCGGGCATGTTCTTCAGCCACGAGCCCACCAGCGCTTTTTTCGAGTCGGTCTCCCTGGGCAGCAACACGGGCCTTACCGCGGGCATAACCGGGCCGGCCACGCCCATCGCCCTGAAGCTCACCTATATGATTATCATGTGGATGGGCCGGTTGGAGTTCATCTTCGCGTTCGCCCTGATCGCTAGGGTCTATTCCCTGCTGGGGGGCAGGGGCCGTGGCGGAAGCGGGAGGAAAGGCAGGTGAGGATATGCGCGCGGCGGCGTTCCGAGCGGTGATTCTGCTGGCCCTCACGGCCTTGCTTTCAGCCGCGCCACTGTTCGCGGGCAAGGTCTTGGGTGAGGAAGCCCAGAGAGTAAACATCAGCGATCTCGTCAACCGCATGGAGGAGTTCGACGGGCGTCTGATCATCGTGGAGGGGGAGGTCGTGGGGGATATAATGCGCCGCGGCGACCATGCCTGGATAACCGTCAACGACGACGCTTTCAGCGAGAAGAGCATCGAGGAGGGCGGGGATTTCGCCGGATATTCCAACATAGGCATGGGAATATGGGCGGAGACCTGGCAGGTGGAGCAGCTGAAGCATCTGGGTTCCTACAGGGCCAAGGGCGACCGAGTTCGGGTCGAGGGGACCTTTTACCGGGTGTGCCAGGAACACGGGGGAGACACCGATATCCATGCCCGGCGGATCGAGCTGCTGGAGGAGGGGCACGAGATAGGCCATCCCTTCAACTACGCTAGGCTGGCGGTGTTTCTGGCGTTGCTGGCGCTCTGTGCATGGTTGTGGTGGATGAGGGCGCGCCGTATCCGGGCGGCGGTAAAGGAGTGGGAGTGAGTCGGTGAAAGCACATGCCCCTTACTCATGCACTTGGGGGGTCGTAAGGTGAGGGGGGACCGCCCCGATAGGGGATCGCTTCGATCCCCCGCCAGCGGTTTTGACGCCTTTCGCGGGCCGCGGGTAGGATATACTGGGAACGGATCGGGGGAAGGTGAGGGATGCTGGAGCATATTGCCGGGAGGATCCGCCGGGAGCGCGAGGACCTGGCTGCGAGGATAGCGCTGAGCCTGGCTGAGCAGATTCCCACCTTCATGGATATATACAGAGCCTCGCGCTCTTCCCGCCAGGAGCTGGAGCGCGACCTGTGCGAGCTCATCGAGATGATCGCCGGGTTCCTGGAGAGGGGGGGCGGGGACAGCGAAGAGGCCCATGCCTATGCCCGCAAGGTGAGCCGGGCCCGCTTCCTCAAGAACATGCCCTTCGGAGATATCATCAAGGCCTATTACATCGGAGAGGAGGTCGTCTGGGGCGAGGTGGTGCGGGGTGTGGCGGAAGGCGGTTACTCCCTGGAGGACTGGACCCACCTCATCGGCATAAAGGGAAGGCTGGAGTTCGACCTCATCTCCGGGATCTGCCTCTCCTACATGGCGGAAGAGGATTCCAAGATCAAGCGGCACATGCAGGAGCTCGAGGCCATGATCGAGGTGGGCAGGACCATCGCCGCCACCATACAGCTGGACCAGGTGTTGCGGCAGATACTGGAGGTGTCCAGCGCCCTCATGCAGGTGCATATGGGAGGGGTCTTCCTCTTGGACGAGGCATCCGCGGAGCTGAGGTTGGAGGCTTCGCTGGGGCTCTCCCGGCCTTGGGTCAGGGGTATGACCATGAGGCTGGAGGAGTCCCTGCTCCAGGAGGCCTTTTCCTCGAGGAGGCCGGAGTCGGCCGTGGACGACCGGCTGGAAAGACTAAGGCTTCCCGTTTTACCCGGAGGGAGGAAGCCCCGCTCCGTCCTTTCCTGCCCCATCATCCGCGGGGATTCGCGCATAGGCGGCATCGAGCTCTATGACGTCAACCCCCGGATTTATCAGCCTATGGACCTGACCCTGCTGGACACCTTCGCGTCGCAGGCGGCCGTGGCCATACAGAACGCAAGGCTTTTCGAGCAGGAGAGGAGGCGGAGGGAGCAGGCCCTCATCGCCAAAGAGATGGCCGAGGACGTGGCCCGTTCAGTCAACTATTATCAGGCTCTGGGCATAATCGTCCACAACCTCACCAGCATCGCCGGCGTCGACCGCTGTGTCATCTATTCTTTCAACCGCGAGTCGGGCCAACTCGAGTTCCTGAGGGGCTTCGGGCTGAAGGCGGCGGAGCGCGGACGGCTCAGCGGCCTTAAGGTTGGTCTGGCCGATCTGGACGCGGAGACGCGCAGGGCGGTGGAAACGGGAGAGATAGCGGAGGTCTACGGTGCCGACTCCTGCGCCCTCGCCGGAAGCCGCGAGGAAGGGGGCCTCGCCCTCCGCTCGAGGCTGGCGGCCCCTCTGATATACCGCGACCAGGTTATCGGGTTGGTCCTCCTGGACCACGTGCGCCGAGCCCACCGTTTTGACCGAAACGAGATCGAGATGATATCGGCGGCCGTTTCGCAGGCGGCAACCGCTCTTGAACAGCTCAAGCTGCGCGAGAGCGTCCACCAGAAGGAGAGAGACCTGCAGGAAGCCCGCCTCCTGGAGATGCAGTTCAAAGAGAGGGAGCGCAGCGAGGCCATCATCAACGCCAGCCCCTATGCCATTATCCTCATCGACCGGGAGCGGCGCATAGTCACCTTCAATCCCGCGGCGGAGGAGCTGATGGGGTGGAAGGCGGCGGAGGTCTTGGGCAGGTGCTGCTGCGAAGTGCTCTACGGAAGGGAGCCGCAGCCCGGGGGATGCCCGGTGGAGGGCTGTCCCCTGGCCCGCTCCCTGCGGGGAGACACCGGCCCCTTAAAAGAGATGGAGCTGGTGCGCAGAGACGGCAGCCGCACCCTCATCGGCGGCTCTTTTGCGCTGCTGCGCAACCCCAAGCGCCGCATCGAGAATGTGGTGGCCATCTTCCGGGACATAACCGAGCAGAAACGCTTGGAAGAGATGAGGGTGATGGAGAAGGAGCTGGAGATCGCCCGCAACATCCAGACGGCGCAGCTGCCCGGGGACCGCCTGGAGCATCCCCGGGTGAAGATAAGATGCCGTCAGGAGCAGGCGCGGCAGGTGGGAGGGGATTGGTACGATTTTTGGTTGAGGGGTGAGCGGCTGTCGCTGGTCATCGGTGACGCCGCGGGGAGCGGGATGCCCGCGGCCCTCATGGCCACCATGGCCATGAGCGCCATCCGCACCGAGGCGCGCCGCTCCCGTGACCTGCTGGAGATAATCCAGCGGGTCAACGAAGCCATACTCCCCAATCAGGCCGAGGACAACTTCCTCACCGTGTTCTACGGCGAGATCGACCTGAGGACCCTCAAGATGAGCTATATAAACGCGGGGCACTATGATCCGCTTCTGATCCGGCGGGGGCGCGGCGGCCAATTCCTGCCCAGCCGCCATCGGCTCATCCTCGGCGCCTTCGAGCTGCCCGACCTGGGGCTGGAGGAGGTCGAGCTGAGCAGGGGCGATCGCATCATCCTCTTCACCGACGGGCTGGTGGAATGCCGCAACAGCGCGCGCGTCCCCTTCGGCCTCAACCGGCTGGTGCGTTTCGTCAACGCCCGCGAGGGCGTCCCGCGCGAACGTCTCATACAGGAGCTTTTCCGTAGGGTAAGGGAATTCTCGGGGAGGCCCCTGGACGACGACGCCACCATCATGGTCTGCGACCTCACCTGACCGATCAGGGTCACCCCTTCACATTCCTTCAATTTGGGGCCAGGCCCAAACCTTCACTTTTTTCAGCGCGGCCCCGGAGTCGCATATGCGCCGGTGCCCCGGACATAAAACGAGGCCTGACCCCCATGTTTCAGGCATGAAACGAGACCTGACCACCATGTCCGCTCGGTCAGTCGCGGCGGTCCACTACGCGCGTGTCCTTGAGGACGAACGAAGGGTCGTAGAGATCCTGCCGCGGGTCGGCCGAGCGAACCTCCACCTCCGCGCCCGTGGCCAGCCGGAGCCGCTCCCTTACCTCCGCCTCGATCTCCTCCCCCCTTCCCGGCTCCGCTGAGACGACCACCCTGACCCGGTCGGCCGAATAGGGGTCGCCCGCCGATTCCCTTTCCAGCTCCAGGCGGTAGCGCAGTACCCCTGGGGTTGCGTCCAAGACGTTTCGCAGCACCTGCGGGTTGACCATCTTTGACTTTATCGTCAGGACCTCGTCGGCGCGGGTGGCATAGGTCGACCCCACCTTTACCACCAGCCGCTCGCCCGACCTCCCGCAGTGCGGGCAGGGCCCCCGCTCCAGAGCCGCCAGGTCGCCGATCACGTAGCGCAGCACCGCGGTGCCCCGTCGGTTGAGGTGGGTGATGGCCAGCAGCCCCAGCTCCGCCTCCCCCAAAGGCTCCAGGCTGCGGGGGTCCAGCACCTCCAGATAGTAAAGGTCGGGAGAGGGATTGTGGCAGCCCCCGAACTCGCAGCATTCCACCATGGCCCCCTGGCACTCGGTGAAGCCGTATCCGTTGGCCACGAAGACCTCTCCCGCACCGGCGTCCTGCAGGCGACGTCGTATATCTTCCCGCATCCGCTCCGGGGCGGCTTCCCCCAGCGCCAGCACCACCCTCGCCAGCGGTAGCCGCGCCCCCAGGTTCTGTGCCCTCAGCACGAAGTGGCGGTCCCCGCTGGCGGTGCCCGCAAGCACGCTGGCTCCGCAGTCCGCGGCCAGCTGCACGGCCTCATCCAGGGAGCGGTGCAGGGGGAACCCCGGAAGGTCCTCGCCCAGCAGCGCGTTGACCAGTTTGGCCCCGATGGAGGAGGCCATGTGCACCGTGCGGTAAAAGCCGATATGAGGGAGCCCCGAATAGGGAAAGAGGTTGAACAGGGTATCGACCGGGGTTATCCAGCATATCTCCGCGGTGCGCCTCATCTGCAAGGATATGGCCATCATGTCGTAGGCGGTGTTGAAGAAGGGGGCCGGCTCTCCCTCCTGGGAGCCGGCGGTGTAGGTGATCTCGTATGCCGCCAATTCCGGACGCCGCTGCGGGGGTGAGGGCAGGAAAGCAAGGGGGTCCTCCAGGTAGTCGCGGCGGTAGGTCACGGGTATGCGGTAGAGATCCCTCAACCCCCGCACCTTGTCGATGTCGACCCCCTCCTTCCGGAAGACCTTCCGATAGAAGGGACTGTACTCATTCAGCCAACGGATCTGTTCGGTCAGCAGGCGGTCTCGGAGTCCTCCCAGATCCTCGGACGACAGGCGGTTGGGGTTTTCGCGGTCGCGGGCATAAACCGGCCACCTGGCGATGAAATCCCGCACGCGGCGGGGAGATATGTCCAAGATGTTCAACGCCTACTCCCCAGATAGGAACGCAGCCTCTCCACTCCCTCCTCGATGTTCTCCAGGGAGGTGGTATAGCTGAAGCGGATGTAACCCTCGCCTCCCTGCCCGAAATCGATGCCCGGGGTTACCGCTACTCCCGCTTTCTCCAGAAGCTCCAGGGCAAAGGCGTAGGAGTCATCCGCGAACCTGCGGGCATTGGCCAGTATGTAGAAGGCGCCCTGCGGCTCCACTCGCACCCCGAAGCCCAGCTCTCTCAGGGCCTCGAGGAGGAAGCGCCGGCGACGGTCATAAAGAAGACGCATCTCCTCCACCGCCTCACCCGCCTCCCGCAGGGCGGCGATGCCCGCGTGCTGCACGAAGGAGTTGGCGGATATGAACAGGTTCTGCTGCATCTTCTGGATGGGGCGGATGAAGGGAAGGGGCGCTATCAAGTAACCCAGGCGCCATCCGGTCATGGCGTATAGCTTGGAGAAGCCGTTGACCACGAAGGCGTGGTCGGTGAACTCCAGGATGGTATGTTCCCTGCCCTCATAGACCAGCCCGTGATAGATCTCGTCGCTGATCACGTAGAGCCCTCGGCAGGCCAGGGAGGCGATGTCGCGCATGGTCTCCACGTCCAGCAGGTTGCCGGTGGGGTTGGAGGGCGAGTTGATCATGATGGCCCGCGTGCGGGGGGTGAGATGGGAGACGATGCCCTCATGCCGATAGGAGAAGCCGTCCTCCTCGCGAACGAGGACCCGCACGGGCACGCCTTCCACGAACTCCACCATGTTGGGATAACAGGCGTACCCGGGGTCGGAGAGGATGATCTCGTCCCCGGGGTCCAGGAGGGCCGCGTATATCAGCAGCAGGGCGGGTGAGGTGCCGCTGGTCACCACCACCCGCTCCGCGTCCACGTCTACCCCGTATTTTTCCCGATAATGCAGGGCCACGGCCTCGCGCAGCTCCGGCAGCCCCAGGCTGGGGGTGTAATGCGTACTTCCCTCCTGCAGGGCCCGGCAGGCCGCCTGCTTGATGCAATCGGGGGTGTCGAAGTCCGGCTCGCCCACCTCCATGTGGATGATGCTGCGGCCCTCCCTCTCCAGGGCCATGGCCTTCTCCAGTATCTCCATCACTATGAAAGGCGGTATGTTTCCCGATCGTCCCGAGATCAAGCCATCCACCTCCTCAAGATAAAGATTACCATAACGGGATCATTGGTAACGGCATCAGGGCGCGAGGCCTGCCCGCATCAGGATAGCCCTCGACCCTCCTGCCGCATCCGGCACCTCCCTTTCCCGCGATAAGGGCGGTCGGTCATGGCGCAAAGGGCGATGCGATACTTCCTCAGGCCAAGCCCGCCCGCTTCAGCAGCTTCTCCCTGTCGCGCGGGCCGCGATAGAAATTGCGGGGTGCGCAGATGCTGCTGCGGATGGCCGAGTAGGGGCAGTTGTTGAAACAGGCCCAGCATCCTATGCAAGCGTCGCTGAAAACCGGGAAAGGGTCCAGGCGTACCGCCCCTACGGGGCAAGACTCGACGCAGGTCCGGCAGCGCGAGCAGTCCTCGGTGCGCACCGTGCGTTTGCCCAGGGCCGTCTTCAGTCCCCCCCGCAGGGCGTTTAGCGCCAAGGGGAGTGTCGGGGTGGGAAGGACCTTCGACGGGGCCTCGGCCACCGGCAGCCCTTCATTGTGTCGATAGGCCAGATTGACCATCTCCCTGGCGAACACCCTGGTACGGCGCAGGGATCTTCGGGTGGGGAAAGCCACGCGGTCGTAGAGATGGCGGTCGAGGATCCTTCCCAGCGGCCAGCTGTCCGGGCAGGGCATCAGCCGTGCCCCCAGGACCTTCATGCCTTTCTTGCGGAGGGCCCGCGCCATGAGGCGGTGGGCGGCTCCCGGCCAGCCGGCGCCGGTGGTGAAGATGAAGGCGGGGCTGCCTTTCAGATCGGGCATGGCTCGTATATAGGAATACACGGGGGCCAGGGGGGCGAAGCTCTGTATGGGAGTGGCCAAACCGTAGAGGTCGTATCCCTTGAGGGCCTCGGGCGGGGTCTCGCGGTAGCGGCGGGTGTCGCAATGATGGCCTTCCCGCCGCAACGTCCCGGCGATCACCTCCACGCCCATTTCGGTGTTCCCGGTACATGATTCGTAGAGCAGAAGCACCTTCATAAACTCCCTCCCCTTCCCGTTGTGCTTAATCGCCTGATGGCAGGAGCGGTGCGGGGATAAGGAAGCGGTTCCCGCCTTCCGTTCTCCGCCCGCCGCAGACAGCCGTATTATTATACATCCGTGATCCCCGCGAACGGCCCAGAACCGACGTCGGGCACTTCGGCGGGATGGCGGCTGCCTGAGGGCCCGGGCATTTGACACGCCCTTCCACCCTTGATAACCTCGGATAGCTGTTTCCCGCGTGAAAAGGGGGGATGATGAGGAAGAGGGTGGCGGTCGCGGTTTCGGCATGGAAGAGGATGTCCCTCTCCCAGCAGGCGCTGATGGGCCTGATCGTCTTCTTCTGGGCGGCGGCCTCCCTCGCCCACCTCCTGGCCTGGCTCAGGCATGACCCTCCTCTGAAGGTGGAGCTGGTCATCTTCACCAATGCCGGTCTATTGGCCATGGCGGTATGGCATTCCCTTGAGATCAAGGGAAAGAGAGCCACCGCCGCTTTCTTCGGCATAGCCGTGCTGGTCAGCTGGATATGCGAGTTCATCGGCCATAACCGGGGCTGGTTCTTCGGGAGCTATCACTATACGGATACCCTGGGATGGCGCATCGGGGGGGTCCCGGCCGTCATCATCGTCACCTGGTCATCGGTGATGTACGCGGCCTTCATGTTGCTGGACTGGCTGCTGGACCTGAACGGCGAGGCCAGGGGCCGCTCCCGACTCGGCCGGGCTTTGTGGTCAGTGCTGCTGGCCGCTTCCACCGCCACCATGGTCTGCGCCTGGGACCTGATGATCGACCCCTTCGCCACCAGCAGCGTGTGGAGGGCCGTGGGCAAGGAGCCCTGGTGGTATTGGATGAAGGGAGGACCCTATCTGCGCGGCCTGGAGGTACCCCGCGACCTCAATCCGGCGGGCGGGGTCCCCATTGGGAATTTCGTCGGCTGGTGGCTGGCCCCCTTCATCGCCGTCCTCATCTTCTGCCTCTTCTTCCAGCGCCCCAACCGGGTGAGGGGAAGCGTCTTCAACCTCTTCCCCCTGCTCTCCTACTCGTTCATCCTCTTCTCCGTGGGCGTGCTGGTGCTGGAGATGCAGTGGTACGCGGGACAGGGAGGCGACGACATGGTGCAGGTGGCCCTCATCGGCTTCTTCACCATGATGCCGGTGATATGCTGTTCCCTGGTGAAGCTGGCCAGGGACTGTTGGGACCGAAGCGGCGAGGAAGCCCCGGAGGAAGGCTGCGCGGCGGCAGGGAACGCGGTGGAGGAGGCGCCCGGCGTTGGCTGAGGGGAGATGGCTCAAGGCATTGGGCGGCAACGCCCTTTTGGCGGCGGGTCTCTACGCGGCATACCGCGGCCGCATGCAGGTGCCGGTCTTCCCTCTGGGCAGCATGCAGGCCAGGCACCCCGACGACCTCAACGCGGGCATCCCCGCCCGTTTCGACGGGGCCCATCCCTTCCCCGGCAGGTTCTACTTCGAATGGTGGTATTTCGATGCGGAGATGGAGGACGGCCATAAGGCGGTATGCGTCATCCAGCGGCCCGACCTGCGCTACCCGCTGAAAAGGGATGACTGCGTGATGATGCTGTATATACAGACGCCGCAGGGGGAGGGAGACAGGCATTACGTGACCTTCCCATTGGGAGAGCTGCGGGCCTCCACGCGGACCTGCGACATCCGGCTCGGGGAGAACATCGTGCGGGGAGAGTGCCCGCATTGGGAACTGCGCCTGGGGTACAAGGACATCCGC
>JACVIY010000092.1 GCA_015711755.1 Candidatus Geothermincola secundus
CCAGGATGCGCTCGATGAGCCCTTCCATGCGCCCTTTCTCATCCATGAACCGATTTTATCACGGCATGTCCCTGACCGAGCGGCATCGGTCGGGATCTTGGCACGGATCAATATGTTTACATATTATAGATATATCTTTTCCGGTACCCATGTTCCGTGGTCAGGAAACGGGGTGGCCCACCGCTGCCAGGTAGAGGATGCTCTCGTCCTCGCCGTCCACCTCCAGCAGGGAGTTGAGCTCGTCGTCGAATAGGGCTCCCACCGCGCAGCACCCCAGACGCAGGGCGGTGGCCGCGAGATAGAGGTTCTCGCACACGTGGCCGGCGTCCAGGTAGACGTAGCGGTAAGCGCGCTGTCGGTACTTCCACTTGCAGCGCGGGAATACCGCGGTCCACAGGAACACCGCGGCGGCCTCCGCGCAGATGCCCTGCCCCAGCGCCCCCCTCGCCACCTCCTGTCCCAGATCTCCCCGACGCAGCTCCTCGAGGGCGTGCGCCTCGATAGCGTAGTGGTAAAGGCCTGAGCCCAGCCCTTCCGCCCGATTCACCGCCAGATAGGTCTCCACCGGGTAGAGGGCCCCGGCGGAAGGGGCGGTGCGGAAGGCGTACCCCTCCTCGCGCCGCTGTATGCCGGTGGCCGCCCAGAGCAGATAGGAGAGGTCCTCCAGCTCCAGGGGCTGCGGGGCGAAGTCGCGCACGCTGCGGCGCTCCCTCAGCGCCCGATCCAGGTCCATGGTGGTTCGGGGTCCGGGCGTGGGCAGCTCCATCCGCGGCCTCCCCGGATATTCCTTATAGGGCAGCGGCCGGTTCTCCCAGTCCAGCAGCCAGCCGCCCCGCAGCCCCGAACGCGTGTACTTGGTTCGCCGCTGGAACTCGTCGCCTATCCTCTCGTCCACCGTTCAACCCCCTTGAAGCGGCACGCATCCGCTGCGTCTCCGAACACCTTGTAAGGCTTATTCCCAAAATCCCGCAAACCTAACCGACTGCGCTCACTTTTCGCCGGCTTCGGGGGGACGGCTCTTGCGCGGTGGGGCGAGCGGGGTCCCGTGACAGCCCGAGGAAGGATGCGCGAGCTCATTGCTCTTATTGACTGCCAATCATCCCCATATTAGACTTTTGCCTGCACCGTCATCTTGCGTCCGAGGCTCCGCGCCCCGGTGAACCCAAAAGGAGGTAGGGCAGCATGAAAGGAAACTGGGGAAAGGTCCTCCTGGTGGATTTGAGCAAAGCCACCACCGAGGACGTGGAGATCCCGGAGAAGGATTACCGCGACTATCTTGGAGGAAGCGGCCTCGCTGCCAAGTGGTTCTTCGACCATCGGGGCTGGGAGGCCGATCCCCTCTCCCCCGACAACCCCTTCATGATCATGTGCGGCCCTCTGTCCGGGCTCAACCTGCCGGGGGCCAGCCGTTTGGAGTTCTGCGCCCGCTCCCCCCTCACCGGCATCTGGGGCGAGTCCAGCATGGGCGGGCATTTCGCGCCGCAGCTCAAGGCCACCGGATACGACGGCATCATCGTCACCGGCGCCTCCGACAAACCGGTCTATCTCTACGTGACCGACAAGGGGACGGAGATACGCGACGCCTCCCACCTCTGGGGCAAGGACACCTACGAGACCGAGGACCTGCTCAAGGAGGAGATCGGCGACAAACGCGCTCAGGTGGCCTGCATAGGCCCCGCCGGGGAGAACATGGTCCTTTACGCCAGCGTTTTCAACGATAAGGGCTCAACCGCCGGGCGATGCGGCATGGGAGCGGTCATGGGCTCCAAGAAGCTCAAGGCGGTGGTGGCCCGCGGCGGGCTCAGGCCGGAACTGGCCGACGAGGAGGCCTTCAAGCGGCTGCGCGAGGAGATGAAGGAAGCCCTCAAGTTCAGCCTGGTGGCGGACGGGTTGAAGGCCTTCGGCTCCAACGTGCACATGGAGTACGGCATGGCCATCGGCGACGTCCCCACCAAGAACTGGCGGGTGGCCTATTGGCAGAACGGCCCGGACAAGCTGGCCGGCTCGGTGGTGGCGGAGACCCGCCTCACCAGGAACCACGCCTGCTACGGCTGCCCCATCTCCTGCAAGCGTATCGTGGAGGTGAAGGAAGGCCCCTTCGCCATGCCGGAGGGCCCGGGCTCGGAATACGAGGGGGCGGCGGCCCTGGGCACCCTGCTCTACATGGACGACCTTGACGCCAACCTCAAGGCCAACGAGCTTTGCAACCGCTACGGCATGGATGTGATCTCCGCCGGCTCCACCATCGCCTGGTCCATCGAGGCCTACGAGAACGGACTTCTCACGGACGAGCAGACCGGCGGGCTGAAGCTCTCCTGGAACAACCCGGAGATGCTCCCCGAGGTCATCAGGCGCATCGCCTACCGCGAGGGGATCGGCGACATCCTGGCCGAGGGCACCCGCCGCGCCTCCGAGAAGTACGGAGGAAAGGAGTTCGCCATCCACGTGAAGGGGCTGGAGTGTCCCATGCACGACCCCCGCGCCCTCTGGGGCATGTCCCTGACCTACGCCACCTCCATCCGCGGCGCCTGCCACTGCGCCGACGCCAACCTCTACGCGGACATGGGGCTGATCACCCACGAGGAACTGGGCATCAAGCGTTCCTGGCCCTTCAAGGCCAAGGGCAAGGCGGCCCAGACGGTGGGATCCCAGGTGAAGAGCGTGCTCTCCAACTCCGCGGTCATCTGCGAGTACGTCATGGTGGCGGCCTTCGCCGGGGTGCAGACCATGGCCGACCTGGTCAACTCGGTCACCGGGTTCGGCTATGACCTCGATTCGCTGCGCGACGTGGCCGACCGCATCTGGTACATCAAGCGGGCCATCGGCAACCTCTGCGGAGCCACCCGGGAGGAGGACCGGGTCCCCCAGCGCATCCTGGAGCCGCATCCCGAGGGGGTCACCCCCAACCTCACCAGCGCCCTCTTCCCCACCTACATAACCATGAAGCCCATGGGCAAGCTGCGCAACACCAAGATGCACGAGATGACCGCAAATATGGCCACCAAGTACCTCTTCCCCAACATAGACCGCCTGCTGCGCGGCCTGCGCTTCATCCCGGGGTTGGCCGGGCACGAGCGCCGGCTCAAGCGGGGCGACCAGTCGGAAAGGGCCCGCAGCACCGTTCCCTTCCAGGAGATGCTGGAGGAGTACTACCGGCTGCGCGACATCGACGAGAAGGGACGGCCCAGCCGGGCACGCCTGGAGTCGCTGGGCATGAAGGAAGTGGCCGACGCCCTGCACGGATGACGGGCGGGGGTCTTTCTTCCGCCTCGGGTAGGAGGAGGACATGGTCACCGTGAAGCTGCACAGCCTGCTGCGCAAGGCGGCGGGCGAGGGACAGTTCTCCACCAAGGCAGGCACCGTAAAGGACATCCTCAAAGAGGTGCGCGGTCGCTACGGGCCGGGCGTGGAGCGCTACCTCGCACAGAGCATAGTCATGGTCAACGGGCGCAACGCCTCCGACCTCAAGGGGGCGCGCACCCGCTTGCAGGACGGGGACGAGGTGGCCATATATCCGCGCATCGCCGGGGGTTGAGGGCGACCCCGGTCTGATCGGCGGGCCTTTACGGAGAACCTGCGGTCCTTTCGTGTCCAAGCGAGATCCTTCAAGGGGGGCGGTCGAGAATGGGCGGAGCGGCTTTTTTCGAGGGAAAGAGAGCGGTGGTGACCGGGGCGGGCTCGGGCATAGGAAGGGCCCTGGCGCTGGCGCTGGCGGAACGGGGATGCGACGTAGCCGTGACCGACATCCGTCAGGAACGACTCGACCGAGTGGTCGAGGAACTTCGCTTACGAGGAGCGCGGGCTCAGGGCTGGCGCGTGGACCACGCCGACCTTGAGGAGACGCGCCGTTTCGCCGACGCCTTCCATTCGGGATGGGAAGGCGCGGATATCCTCTGCTCCAACGCCGGGGTGGGCCTGGGGGCCCGCTTTCTTGAGACCACCATGGAGGACTGGGAGTGGGTGCTGGGGGTGAACCTGTGGGGTTGCATATACACCCTGCATTGCTTCATCCCCCGCATGGTCGAGAGGGGCGGAGGCTCCGTCCTCATCACCTGTTCCGACGCGGGGCTCTTCTCTATCCCGGGCATGGCCGCCTACCAGACCTCCAAGTTCGGGGTGATGGGTCTGGGGGAAACGCTGCGCGTGGAGCTCTATGAGCAGGGCATCCGGGTGAGTATGCTCTGCCCGGGGATCATCAACACCAACATAATCGAGGACGGCCGCATCCGCCTCTATACCAGGAAAGGGAGCGACTCCCGGGAGACCATGCGCAGGTTCTACCGGGAGAAGGGAGTGGACCCCTCGGTGGTGGCCGAGGCGGGGCTGCGGGCCCTGGAGAAAGACCGCGGCATCGTCATCGTCCCCTGGTCGCACGCCGGGCCGCAGTACCTGCTAAAGCGGATCTCCCCCGCCGCCTATCACGGGCTCATCCGCTTCCTGTGGAAGAGGGGCATCCTGCACAAGGTCTTCGGGGGCGAGCGCTGAGGAGGCGGGGCCGCCGGCACCGCCATGGCAATCATCCCGATCTCGCCGAGGGCCTGAGCTCAGAGCCGGTAGGCGGAGGCCATCTCCTTGAGCCGCTGGGCCAGGGAGGCCAGCTGCTCGCTGGTGGCGGCCAGCTCCTGCATAGAGGCGGACTGCTCCTCCGCCGCCGCGGAGATCTCCTCGCTGGAGGCGGCGGTCTGCTCGGAGATCTGGCGGATGTTCTCCATGGCCTCCAGCCCCTGCTCGATGAGCTCGAGATGGCGGCGGGTCGTCTCCGCCACCGCCGTGGAGAGCTCCTCGGCCCTTTTGACGAAATCGTATATCTTCTCCAGTGACCGGCCCGCCACTTCCACCGCCTGCATGCCCGCGTGGACGTCCTCGGTCCCGCGCATGGTCACGTCCACCGCCGCCGCCGCGTTGCGCTGGATCTCCCGCACCAGTCCGGTTATGCGCGCCGTTGACTGCGCCGACTCCTCCGCCAACTTGCGCACCTCCTCCGCCACCACCGAGAAGCCGCGCCCGTGTTCCTGGGCCCTCGCCGCCTCGATGGCGGCGTTCAGGGCCAGCAGATTGGTCTGGTCGGCGATGTTGTCGATTATCTCCACGATGACGCCGATCTCCCCCGTCTGAGCGCCCAGGGACTGGATGATGGCGGCGGTCTCGTTGATGCTCTCCCTGACCGACCTCATCTTCTCCACCGCCTCCTGCGCGTCCCTCCTGCCCTCCTCCGCAAGCTTGCTGGAGGCCCGCGAGGCCTCCGCCCCCTCGTCCGCCTGATGGGAGCTGGTTTCCAGCGCCTGGTAGATCTCCTCGATGAGCTTGAAGACGCCCTCGGTGGTGCGCGACTGGGCGGCGGCGTTCTCCGCCAACTGCTGGATGACCGAGGAGAGCTGCTCCACCGATGCCTGCAGCTCCTCGGTGGTGGCGGAGACGCCCTCAGCGCCGTCGCTGGTCTCCTCGGCGGCCCTCAGGGAATCGGAGCTCAAGCGGTGCAGGCTTTCCACCATGACCGAAAAGGAGCGGGTGAGATAGCCGATCTCGTCGGCCGCTGCCGGTTCCACTTCTACGGTGAGGTCGCCCTCGGCCACTTTCGCTGCCGCCTTCTCCAGTTCGCGCAGGGGCACGGTGAAGGTATCGGCGGTCATCCTGATGAGAAACATCCCCAGGCCGATGAAAAGCGCCCCCAGGATGGCGAAAAGCCCCAGGTTGGCCAGGTTGAAGCCCATCAATGGCGAGAGCGGTATAACTTCCAGCAGCAGGCGGTCGCTTCCCGGGATGGGAACGGCTGCGGCCACCAGGTCGCTGCGGCGGCTGATGGCGGTCTCCTTACCGGAGAGTATTTCCAGGCGCAGGCGCTCGACCGCCTCACCCTCAGGCGCTCTGCCCCGCCTGACCTCCAGAAGGACCTGCCCGGATCCGTCCAAGACCTGCATGAGGTCGTCTTCAAAAGGCGTTTGCGCGCCGCGCATGGCCCACTCGGGGTCCTGCACGTAGTCCTGCAACCGCGCGGCGACCTGCCTGGCGCCGTTGAGGCATAGCCGGCTGGCGTCGTCCCTGACATTGAAGAAGGAGACCAGGGCCGAGGTGACCCAACCCAGGATCAGGGGGACCAGGAGAAAGAGAGCCGCCAGGGCGAACACGCGCCCGCGCAGGCTAAGCCCCCGGGCCCGCGGGTCCATGGGAAAAGCGGCGTAATAGGAGGCGCGCAGGGGCTTCATCAGGTTGAAGATGATGTAGGCCTGCAGGTACCCGCAGACCAGTCCCACCGAGAAGCCGACGGCGAAATAATATAGGGCGAGCCAGGGGTTGTATTCGGCCGCGAGGTAGAAGATGAGTGTTGCCAGCGCGTTACCCGAGACCAAAGCGATGAAGGCGCTGACCCCCATGCAGAGAGGATACCTCTCGATGAACAGCTGCTCCCTCTCCCCGGGTATCCGCCCCGCCGCTCCTCCATCGGCCAGGGGTTCAAGGCAGCGACGCAGGCGCCGGTAGAGGGAGAGCAGCACCAGCAGGTAGGGCAGGATGAGCACGGCGAAGCCGATGACGAAAGTGATACCGTACCAGGCGAGCATGCGGGCGTCGAAGCGGAAGTAAACCACCGCGCCGAGGAGGGTCAGCGCCAGGTATAGGGGGAGGGTGGTCACGAAGCCGATGGCGTGTACCCTCAGGGTCAGGCGCTCGATCCTCGCTCTGTCCATCTCCCTCCGCTTTCCTCCTTCCTTTCCATCCCGTCTTCGCAAATCGCCGGCTATCCGCCCGATTATCGCTCCATCTCGGTTTTATCGACCCTCGGGCGGCGATCATTGATACCACGCGAGGATTATTGTGCATCCGCGGGAGGGAAGCACGCGCCCGTTCCCCTGCTGCGCACGACGATCCCCATCGGAGCGGCGCCGCCGGTCCTTCTATGAGAGATCGAGGGGCTCTTTCATGTCATCGCCCCGGAAGAAGAGGATGCCTCCCTCTTGGCAGCGGCTCAGGAACTCCTGCGGGGGAAGGCAGGCCTCCGGCCCCATGACCCCTCTGTGGGACACCAGACCCTCCCCGACCATCTGCACCGCCACCGAGCAGGGCAGGCCGGTGAGCAGGTCCATGTGGGCCGCCGCGCCCAGAGCGAGGTGCTCCCGCCTCCCCCCCGCCCTGCCGGTGAGGTCCACCCTGCAGGCGGAGGCGGTCTCTTTCGGGCGGTCAAGCTTTTCCAGGTAGGGCAGTACGGCGTTGAAGAAGCGGGAGAGCAGCTCGGTGCCGGTGAGCGAGGTGGAAAGCCGCAGGCGGGACATGAGGATGCCCAGCACGTTGAAGTAGTTCTCCTTGAGTCCCCCTTTGAGGGTTACGTTGCGGACATCGAAGGAGCGCGGTATGGTCACCGGCTCCGGATGCCCCAGGTTGTACACGTAGACCTCGCCCACCGGCTCGGGGAAGCGGATGAGCTCCCTCTCCGAACCCGCGTCTATCCATACGGTGCGCCCGTCCCTGAAGGAGGGCACGGAGCCGGCGAAGATGTGGATGGTATGGAAGGTGACCGCCTTCCCTTCGGTGTCGGAGGTGTGGCAGCCCCAGGCCACGTTGACCGTGTCCAGCTCCTCGAACCTCCCCGCACCCCAGGCCGCCAGCATGTTGGTCACCCCGGGGGTCCATCCCACCCCGGTGATCACAGCGACTCCGGCATCCCGGGCTTCGCCGTCCAGCCGCAGCACCTCCTCAGCGGCGTCGTAATCGTCGCAGATGCTGACGTAATGGACGCCCGCCTCGATGCAGGCGCGGGCCACCTTGGCCTCATATCTGTAGAAGGGGCCGATGGTGCCCATAGCCACGTCGAACCCCCGCACCGCCCCGACCAGGCCGTCACGGTCATCGGCATCTACCTGCACCGCGCTGCACCTGCCCCCCAGCCGCGAAGCCAGCGAACGAGCCGCCTCCAGGTCCCGGTCGGCTATGACCAGCTCCTCCACGCTCGCCTTGGTGGCCAGGTCCCGCACCCCGCGCCTCCCCATGGCTCCCGCCCCTCCCAGCGCAATGACCCTCATCTCGAGCCCTCCTTTCGGCCCGGCCCGCCGGAAACCGCGGCCCGGCGTCCCTTTCCTCATATTTATAGACCGGCCATCCGGTTAATTAATAATAGATTAAGCCCCTTAATACAAAGCGTCAACGGGCTTCGGCCGGGCAGCGGGCGCACCGGCGCCGAACGCTTCGGCTACGTGAGGTGTGTGTCCCGGGCCGGCGCGCCTTCATGCGTGCTCGTGGCCGTGGGGATGTTCGTGGGGATGCGAGTGGGTATGGGCATGCTCGTGCTCGTGGGCGGAAGCATGCTCCCTTGCGGCCGCCGCCTGCAGGCGCACCGCCGCCTCCACCGCATCGGCGGCTTCCTCCGAGGCGGCGCGCAGCTTTTCCCGCAACGCGTAAAGGCGGCGTTCCGCCTCCTCCCATCCGAGATTGCCCGCCAGCGCCTCTAAACGGGAAACGGCCTCGGCTTCCGCGTTGATGCGGCGCATGCAGTCGGTAAGGGCCAGCTTAAACAGCAGGGGCGCGCGGTCCGCATGGTGCCCGCTCATCTCTTCTCCTCCCGGATATGTTCGCAAGACCTGCCCTGTCCATATTATCACCCATGGTATGGACCGGGCGCCTCCATGCCTGAAGCAGGTATGCCGCAGCCCCCTCCTCCAAGCTCGCCCGGTGGAAACCGGCCGAGAGCACCTCCGCGAGCATCTCCTCCCTGTCCGGCATCTCCCCTCCCGCGGCATGCGAGAACGGCAATCCCTTAAGCCCTCGGTTCATCTCCTCGCGCGGCCAGGAGAAACCGATGGTGAGGCGGCCTCCCGGGCGGAGGACCCTGAGCGCCTCCCGCAGGACCGAGGAACGGCGGGGAAAGAGGTGGAAGCAGTTATGGCAGATGACCTCGTCGAAGGCGGCATCCTCGAAGGGCATGCTGGAGGCGTCGGCCCGATAGAGCCGCAGGCCCTCCCAGCCGTTAAGACGGCCGGCGACTTTCAGCATGTTCTCCGCCAGGTCCAAAGCGCACACCGATCCCTCCGCCCCCACCATCTCTCTCAGCCACCCCAAAAGCAGGCCGGTCCCGGTGCCCACGTCAAGTACGCGGCCGCCCTTCTTTATCCCCAGCGATTGCAGCATCAGATGGCTCCTGCGCCGCGCCTCCTGATCCATGCGCTGCTCCCACCAGGAGGCGAGATCGTTGAAGAACCTCCTGGCCTCCTCCAGAAGGTCCTCATACCGCCCCGCCGCCGCCAAAGGGGCCATCATCTCTCCTCCCTAAAAGAAAAGCCGCTGAGGCATTCGGCCTTCGCGGCTCCGTTCTCTTGTCGGTCTGCTTCTTTATCTATGGTCCCGGGTTCTTCCCGGCCCTCTCCTGTAAGGGATTCTAAACCGGCCTTTTCTCCGGGTCAAATGAGAGCGCTCATCGTCGATGCGGCGCTGATTTATCTCCGATCACCGCCGCGCGTCCACCCCACAAAACGGTTTTTTCGCAAGGCCCGTCTCTTCATGGGTTTTGATCCCGGCTCCCTTTGAAATATTCCACGTGTTGTGATTTGTCGTTGATGGCCGTCTCCTTCAGGGGGAGTAGCCCGCGGAGTCGTGGGCCCAGGTCCTGCCCCCTCCGTAGACGGCGCGCTCGCAGATGACCGCACCCGAGGAGG
>JACVIY010000093.1 GCA_015711755.1 Candidatus Geothermincola secundus
CGGCGGGCCAGTCCGACGGTGTCCAGGATGTCGAAAGCGGGCACGGGAAGACGGTGCCTGGTCAGTTCCATGGACACCACGGCCGTATCGAAGGAAGCGTGATGAGCCAGCAACACGCACCCCTCGGCGAAGCGGAAGAACCTTTCCAGTGCCTCGGGAGCCTCCGGCGCTCCCTCCACCATCTCGTCGGTTATACCGTGGATGAGGGTGGAGGCACGGGATATGTTGACCCCGGGGTCAACGAGAGTGGTGAATGACTCCGGCTCTCCTCCGTCCAGCCGGAAGCGGCTGGCCCCCATCTCCACCATACGCAGGTTGCGCATGCTGCCGGTGGTCTCCACATCGAAGGCGCAGAACTCCGCCTCCCCCAGGGGCAGGCCCATGTCCATGGGTAAAGATTATCAGCAAACCCCAGGTCTTGAACAAATGACCCTTCTCGCGGGGGCGCTGACGTGCTCAGCGGCGGTCTCAAGGGCTGTCATCGGGGGCGATTGCTTTTCCTTGAAGAGGCACCCCGCAACATTGCAGACTCTTCTCTTCTACCCGCGGCGGCGAGCACGCGATAGCGTTTCCTTGAAGAGGCACCCCCGCAACAGGCCTCTTCATCCGGTTCCGCGCTGGGCCCGCGCCGCTCCGGGCCCCTAAAGCCTCGGGTCCAGCCCCCTCTCAAGGATTAGAGAACGGGCTCGCGCCAACCTGAGCAGTAGCGGTCCATGAACTCGACGGTGACCGAGCGAAGCCGCTCATCAAGCAGTTCCAGGACCCTCTCGGTGATGTGCCGGGGCACCCCCCCGTAGAAGGCCTGGGCCATGCCTCCTGTTATGCAGGCCAGAGTATCCGAGTCGCCGCCCAGGGAAACCGCCAGCCGAACCGCCTCCTCGAAGTCGCCGCTCTCCAGGAAAGCGGTGACGGCCTCGGGCACCGTCCCCTGGCAGGTCACGTCGAAGCGGTAGGACGGCCTTATCTCGTCCAGGGTGCGGGAGAGGTCGTAGCCCATCTCCCCCTCCGCCCAATCGCGTATCTCATCCTTATCCGCGCCGCTCCGAGCCAAAAAGATGACCCCGGCCACGGCCTGCGCCCCCCTGATGCCCTCGGGATGGTCGTGGGTGACCGCGGCGCTCTCCCGCGCCTTCTCCAGGACGGTATCGAGGTCGCCGCAGGCGAAGCCGACCGGCGAGACCCGCATGGCCGATCCGTTGCCGAAGGAGCCGTAAGGCTCCGACCGCTCCGAGGAGGCCCAGGCGTGGAACATCCCCCCGTATCCCGCATCGGGGTAAAGCCGATAGTACTCCTTCAGCTTCCGCGCGTAATCGATCCCGCTCATTATCGAATCCGCCAGCGCCACCGTGAGCACGGTGTCGTCCGTAAAGCGGCTTGACTCGCTGAAAAGCGGGAATTCCGCGGTCTTGATAGGGTTCCACTCGTATACCGACCCGATGATGTCCCCCGCGATCGCTCCCAGCATGGCCCCACCTGCCTTCAAAGTCCCCCTTCGCTCGCGAGCGGCCCTCAGGGCCGCGGCCGAAGAATCTTCCCGACCCATTTTCCCCGACACATCAGCCGAAACTCCTTCAGCTTAACATCGGCCATGCCCCGCTCCTCAGCCCCCGCCCTCCTTAGGCCTTTTCATCCTGATCGAATACGCCTCCTCCCGCTTTATGTAGGGCTCCAGGGCCTCTATTTCTTCCGCGGCCCAGGAACCGCCGCTTATGGCCGAGGCCAGCCGCCGGGTGTCCAAAGAGGCCACCTCCTCCCAGCGCCCCATGCGGCGTAACTCCTCCTCGAGCTCCTCCCTCCGATCGTCCCCCTTGGGCGGGAACGTCAACCTCTCCTCCGCGCTCATGCTGAGGACGCATCCGCTCCCCCTAATCCTCTCCAACCCATGCTGCTTCGCGTATTGGATGATGTCCTCGCGCAGCTCTTCCAACTCCCCCTCCAACTCCCGCTTGCGGGCGCTCAGCTCGGCGTAGCGGTCGACCAGCCGCACCCCCTCGTCCTCCGAGAACTCGCGGGGAGGCAGCTGCTCCACCTCCACCAGATGCTTGCGCAGGGGACAGAGGCGTTGATAGTCGCACCAGTCGCAGAGCACGCCCTCGCGCGGCGGGAAATCCTCCGCCGCCTCGATCTCCTCGATGAGCTCTACGGTGGAACGCTTGAGCTCCTCGAGGTCCTCGGGGTTGCGCCGCGACCGCAGCTCCTTGTCGAAGACCAGGAAGTGCCAGACCAGCCGAACCTCTTGTGCGTCAGCGAAGGAATCCTGTACCGCCAGCTGATACAGCGCCAGCTGGCGGTCGGCGTCCAGCGCGGCCTGCTCGGGCAGCGTCTGCGAGGTCTTATAATCGTGTATCTCGTAGATCTTCCCATCCAAGGCGGTGAGTCGGTCCACCACGCCGGTCATGCGGTAGCGGCCCTCGGCATCCAGGGGTATGTCCACTTTTTTCTCCAGCCACACGGTCACGCCGTCATCGAACGGCTCGTAACGCCTATAGTATCCGCGCAGGGCCTTCTCCCCCACCGCCCGGTAGTCCTCGGGCGAGTATTCCGCGCGCACCACCGCCACCCCGTCGTGCCAGTTCTCATCCCATGAGGCGTGATAGGCCCGCACCAGCTCCTCCTCGCTCATGCGCCTGCACATGCGCAGGCCGGCATAGAGCTTCTCCAGGGCCTCGTGCACCCTCTTTCCCATGAAGGCCTCGATGCCCTCCCTATCGGACCTTATGCGGTCGATGTAGCGGAACTTGTAGGAGAGCGGGCAGTTCCTGTACGCCTCCAGCTTGCTGTGCGAATAGACCGTCATCGCCTGTCACCTCCGACCCGCATGCCACCTCAAGGGGCGCTCCATATGCCCGTCTATATCTTACGCCCGCGTGGCGACATTTTCCGATGGAAAAAAGCATAGAAGCGGCGAAGCGGCTTCGCATCCGCGCCCCGCGATGCCCGCTTCCGCTCCCCGTGCCGCGCCCCGCACCGGGCGATCCGCTGCCGATCCCGCCCCTCCGGGCCCATCCCCCGCTCTCGGCACTGCCGTGAAGCAGCCATCTCGATGGAACCTCAGGGTCGGTTGCGATGACCACTTGCCCGTGGTATAAAAGCAGCGCAGGCAAAGCGCGAAGACAGGCTCCCATCAGCAAGGATTAGGCAAACGGCCCTATAGGGCGCGGGCGCATTCCTTTGGACTGTAGGAGCGTGTGGGGAAAGGAGCGTGCATGTTCAGAGGCAGGGAAGTACGCAGGCTGGTCGCGGTGAGCACGGTCTTCTGCCTGCTGATGATCGTCTCGGTCACTCTCTACTTGGCCTTGAGTTCCCGCGCCGAACTGCGCGAGCAGACCGACAACATGCAGATGGCTATGGCCAGGGAGATAGCCGGCCACCTGCAGGGCTGTTACGAGAGCATGGTGAGCTTCCTGCAGAGCGACGAGGGCATCGAGTTCGGGGCGAGCGTGCTCCGGCTGATGTCGGATAAAGAGGCCCTGTACCGCTTCTTCGCCTCCACCATCCTCAAGACCTACGATGCCGACTACATCACCATCTATTCAGGAAAAGACCTCCTCCTCTCCGAGAGCCGGGATGGTCTGGATACGGTCGACCTCTCCGGGGGCGAGGTCCCCGAAGGCAAGGAATACGAGGTGGTCGGGGAGCTGGCGGGCCGCGGCGGCTCCTTCCTCCTCTTCGAGAAGCCGGGGCTCTACGCAGGGGACCGGGTGGTCTACGCCATCGACAACACCAGCCAGGTGGGATCGATAAAACGCGCCTTCGAAGAAAAGAAGTCGGGCATGGTCAGGCAGCAGGTCACCACGGTGGCCATCATCTTCCTGGCGCTGATGGCCATCGCCCTCGCCCTCATCCACCTGTCCATCAACCGCTACCTGGCCCGCCCCATCGCCGCCCTCGGCGACAAGGCGAGGCGGCTGCTGCAGGGCGAGAGGCTCCGCAGGGAGGAAGTGCGGGAGGACAGCGTCTTCGCCAACATCCAGCGCCTGCTCAACAGCGGGGGGGTCATCCTGGAGAAAGGAGAGACGGCGGAGGGGGCGGACGCATCACCCTCCCCCGCCGACACGCGGATGCGCCGCCGCGAGGTCGACCTGGTCATGTTGATATGGGCGGGGGTGACCACCATGCTGCTGGCGGGGAGCGTGGCCATCCTCCTCACCTCCTCCATCGCCATGCTCAACCAGAAGGCCGACGCCATCATGCACGGCGTGGACCGGGAGATGGCCCACTACTACAGCGAATGTTACGACTCGGTGCTCCCGGCAGGGCAGTCCAACGCCGACGTCTATATCGGGCGCGACCTCTGGAAGCCCGAGGTGCAGATGGAGCGCCTTCCTTCCATAGAGCGTTTCAACAGCCTTATGAGGGACTCCTTCGACTGCGACGTGGCCCTGGTACAGGTGCAGCCGGAGAAGGAGGGATTCCCCGGCGAGGTCAGGCGCATGGTCAGCGTGAAGAAGGGGCGCGAGGACCGCTCGGAGGTCAGCGCGGTGCGCCTGGGGGAGACCCCCCGCATCACCCGCGGCTTCTACGGAGAGGGGGACCTGGTCATCGAGATGATGCACCGCACCACCTACCCGGGCATGGGCGAGGAGCAGTTCGAGTACTATCGCATCGACGTGACCCCGCAGGCGCAGGCCCTGGAGGAGCTCTACCGCAGCAGCAGCGGGGCCCTGCTGCGCAACCATGTGCTGCTCGGCCTGCTGTTCCTGCTGCTCTGCCTGGTCCTGTCCCCCCTGGCCATGGCCTGGGCCACGCGGCGCTACATAACCCGACCCATCCTCGATCTCGACGCGGTCTCCGGCCGCATCATGGAGGGGGAACTGGACACGCGGGTGGAGGTGGACGAGAAAAGCGCCTTCGCGGACATCGCCCGCCTGCTGGAGAGGGCCCGCGACCTGCTCAAACGGGCCGAGCAGGGGTGAGCGGCGGCCTTTGGGACCGCCCGGCGATCCGCGGCGCAACGGCGGACGATGCGCTCATCCGCTCAAGCTATCATGTGGAATCGTGTTCTCCAGGAAACCTCGCGTTCCTCAAATTTGACGCAGGGCCATCTGCATGGCCCGTCAACCGCCTCATACCGCGATGCGCGGGTTAAAGCCCTTGCGAACTTAGCGAAGGTTCTTCGACAGTCCCCTGAGGGCCCGCAACATCGGTAGGCGCATCCGTGAACGACCGCCCGCCATCCAATAGGCACCAGGCGAGAGGAACATAATACCCGGTCCCTCACTGCCCTTATAGAAGGACTCTATCCTCCCGCTCCGCTTCCCAGAAAGCCCGACATTCTTGACGCGCACGGTCCCTCCTTGGCTCCCTCGCTGTCCGTATGTCCCCGGATAAAGAAATCTCCCTCCCTCCATTCCGCCGTCTCACTCAGTTTCCCGCCGATCCACGACAACCAGACTAACGTTTCTTTCCCGGAGGAAAGGCGCCCTCCCTGGGGCAACCCGCTTGCCCGAGAAAAGCGTATGCGCCCACTGGCACCGCCGCATCACCCAATAGAGGCATGCAGTAAGCACATTTGGTGCATAGAGCTCGATCTTCGCCATGTGCTTGATGCGCGCTCTGGCGTTGCTGCTATAATCATGCGCGGCCGCGCGGTCGGAGGCGGTTCGGCGGGGGCCGGCGGCACCGTGAACGCAGCAGGTAATTAGCAGGAGGACGAGCGAGATGGCAGACCCGGAACACCTGGAGATACTGATGCGCGGCGTCAAGGAATGGAACGAGTGGCGTAAGGAGCACCGCGACGTCCGACCCGACCTCTGGCAGGCGGACCTCTCGGGCATGGACCTGGCCATGGTCAACTTCGGCCACGCCAACCTCGGAGAAGCGAAGCTAAGGGGCACCTGCCTGCGCGCCGCCTTCATGGTGGCCGCCTACCTGCACGGCGCGGATCTGGAGGGAGCGGACCTGGAACGCGCCGACGTGCGCGGCGCCCACCTGGTGGACGCCTCCTTCCGCGGAGCTCATATGCATCAGACCACCCTGAACAAGTCCCTGGCGGTGGGGGCCGATTTCAGCGGGGCGGACATGCGCGACGCCATGCTCCTCGGCACCAACCTGGAGAAAGCCGACTTCAGCGGGGCGGACATGACCGGGGTGGACCTGGTGGACGCCAAACTGGCGGGCGCGAAGACCGACGGAGTGAAGGGCTACCGCTTCCCCACCCGCCGCTGATACATCGGGTGAGCCCTTCATCCCTTCACATCCCACATCCTCGCGGCCATCCCGTAGATAGGCCTTTCAATCCACACTTTTACGCTCCTTGGGCGGGGCGAAGAAAAAATTGAAGGTTTGGGCCTGGCCCTAATTGAAGGTTTTGCCTCTTGACACGGCGCTCGACAAGTGGTAAGTAATATTGTAACGGCTTTCTAATTATGCTTACCATATCCGACAAGCCATCGGAAACGATTCCCGCGAGGACTCGGCGCATGCCCTTTCACGGGATCAGCCGTTCCTGAGGATGAGAAGCGCGGTCCGGTCATAGCGCGGCAGGTGTCGCGCCTGAGGAAGGGGGGGATCCTATGTCGGCGAAGGAGATGTCCGGATCGATGAGGGTGAAGGCCTTGCTGCGGGCCTGCTCACCGATGCTGGCGGCGGCGGTGGCCGTCATGCTGGCCCTGCCGGCCGCTATGGCCTGCGCCCCCAAGCCGCCGGGCCAGCCCACGCAGGGGTACGGCTCGGGCGAGCGCTACATATGCTCGAGCTACAAGCGGCTGGAGAAGGGCAGCTTCACCCTGGGGACCAAGGTCACCGTGTTCGTCCCGTCGGTGCTCAAGAACGGCTCCACCGCTCCGGTGGTCATCTATCTTCACGGCTTCATGATGGTAGCGCCCGACATATACCTGGCCCACATCAGGCACCTCACCAACCAGGGATACATCGTGGTCTTCCCCAGCTACAACCTTGGCGGCTTCACCGGGATGCTGCGCGACACCGACCAGACCAAGATGATGGAGCGGGCCGTCCGCAACGCCAACACCGGGCTGGCCATGGTGGCGGGTAAGGCAGACCTCTCCGACGTCACCATATTCGGCCATTCCCTGGGCGGGCTGCTGGGCGCCTGCTGGCAGGCCTCGGGCGGGGTCCGTCCCCGGGCGGTGGTCCTGGCCAACCTGGCCACCGACGCCACCGCGGGCATGCCCTCCTTCGTCAAAGGCCTCATCAGTATCAAGACGCTGGACTGGAAGCGCCTCGCTCCCGGCACCACCGCAAAGGCCATGGTGCTCACCGGCACCGACGACAAGCTCTCCGGCCCCGCGCAGGCGCGTGACCTGTACGGCTACCTCACCGGGGCCTCCTCCCGCGTTCTCTACTGCCTGCAGACCGACAAGCACGGCGACCCCGACCTCATGGCCGACCACAACGCCTGCATAAGCGACGACGGCTGGATGCCCGATTTCATCATGGACCTGGTCCTCGGAGGGGACGGCGAGGTGGACGCCACCGACTGGCGCTTCTACTGGGCGGCGCTGGACGCGGCCCTGGACGGTCGGGGCGCCCTCACCTTCGACATGGGCTGCTGGAGCGACGGGGCGCCTGTGGCCCCGGTGCTGCAGCTGGCTCCCTGAGCCCTGGATCGAGCGTAAAGCGTAAGCCGCCGGGCCTCGAGCCACGGCGGCATTTATCTTTTCGCGATAACGAGCGCCTCGGCCTCTCAGTCGCCCAGCTCCGTATGGATGAACTCCAGCACCTGCGGCCAGGAATCCTCCGCGGCCCGGGCGGCCCCCTCCGCGGTGCTTCCCAGACCTTCCCAGACCCCCACTGTGGGATGGTAGAACTGCCTCATGGTGGTGGGATAGAAGGGATAGGGTATGAGCATGTGCCCCCCGTCCTCGTAGGCCAGGAATCGGAAGGGCCCGGCGTGGCCGTGGGCCTGCAGCCGGTCCACGGTGATCTGCGAGAGGTCGCGGGAAGGCCGCACGCCGTCACCTGGGTTGCCGATGAGCAGGAAGGCCGCCTGCGACCTCTCCGCGGGTATGGTGGCTTCGGAGACGCGGTCGCTCTGCATCTGGAGACTGTGATCGAAGGAGGGGGCGTCGAAATACGGCTGGCCGGTACGCTTGGCCTCCTCGAACCTCTCCCCCTGCTCCTCGGTCTCCATGAATCGGAGCCAGGGGAAGGCCTGGCCGCGCCAGGTCCAGGCCGAAGCGTCCCCCTCACCGATGCCTCCCCAGACGACCCCGCATGTAGTGTAACCCACCACCGCCCTCACCTTGGGGATGAGGGTGGAGGCGAGAATGGCCGGCTCCCTGCCGCGGGAGGCCCCGAGCAGGCCGATGCGCTCCCCTTCCACCACATCCTGACGGCCCAGCCAATCTATGGCTTGCTCCATCGTCTCCAGGGGGATGTTCTCCGGGGGTGGGCGGGAGGCCGGGCTCGCCGAAGTAAGCCAGGGCCAGGTTGGGAAAGCGGGTGGCCGAGGCCATGCTCATGGCCTAACCCTCGTTCCTGCCCCCCTCCGAAACCCCGAGGACGATGAGAGCGGGGGATGGGAGGGAAAGTCCGCGGGGCAGAAGAAACAGCTTTTTTACCTGAACGGGCGGGCGGTATCGGAAATCGTCCTTATGGGGTCTTATAATCAATATTCAGAGGAGTGGGAGGTGGTCATATGCTCTATTTCGCTTACGGCTCCAACCTGGACCCGCAGCAGATGAAGGAGAGATGCCCGTCGAGCCGTTTCGAGTGCATCGCCTTTCTTCCCGGCCGTCGGCTCGCCTTCACGAGATATTCGAGAAGGCGCGGAGGCGGGGTGGCCGACGCCGTCGAGGATGAGGCGGGCCCCGGCGTCTGGGGGGTCGTCTACGACATCTCCGAAGAGGACCTGATGAAGCTCGATCAATGCGAGGGATACTATGGCGTGGGCGAGGACAACGCCTACGACCGCGAACTCGTCTCCGTTCTCGCGAACGGGGACGAGGCCCGGGGATTGGAGGCGTTCTCTTACTTCGTCGCCAAAAGATCCGGCGAAGAGCATCCTCCGAGCGCAGGATACATGCGCCAGATCATCTCAGGGGCAGAGCGCTGGGGGCTGCCCGAGGAATATATCGATTTCCTGAAGGGCATAGAGCTCGCGCAAGGGAACATCGACTTATAGGGGCGTGGGCCCCGGCCGCTTCCCGCAGCATCCCCGCATCCCTTAAACTTGCCGGCCGTCGAGCATTGCCGGGATGCACGCGTCCGGTTCGCCAAAGCGGCCTTTCATCCCCCACCAGGCCTCTGAGGAAAAGTTTATAAGCGCTAAGGTGGCATATACGAAGCTTTATTTTATATAACTTTAATATTTTATCATTAATGCCATTTAGCAAGTCTCATCTAAGAGTATTAGCAAAACAAAAGGGCTGAAGGCGCTTCAATTGGGCCGCGGATTTTCATCCGCGGAAACAACATGCTCTATAAGTTCCTCTGCCACTGCGGCACGTGACTTCAATTGGGCCGCGGATTTTCATCCGCGGAAACGGCGCGCGGCGATGGCGGCAGGCGGGGTCCTATACTCGCTTCAATTGGGCCGCGGATTTTCATCCGCGGAAACTCCCCGTCCGGGGAAAAGGGGAGGGTGAACTCCCGCCCGCTTCAATTGGGCCGCGGATTTTCATCCGCGGAAACCCGCTGGGCGATGGCGGCCGGAGGGG
>JACVIY010000094.1 GCA_015711755.1 Candidatus Geothermincola secundus
ATCGCCTCGTCTATCGCCTCGATTTTTTCCGGGGGAAGGCCCTTGGTGGCGGCCTCTTTCTTCTTGCCGCAGGAGGTACCGGCCATGGCCAGCATCAGCGCGCAGACCGCTATCGTGAGAAGCCGGAGGACCTTGCACATGGCAGACCTCCAATCGAATCGATTCACGCTTGACAAAGCGGTGGCATTATAGCACCCATGCCGCTTCGCCAGCACCTGCCCATGCCGTCACAGCGCCTTGCTCTCCGACTCCTCCATCAGGCGCTGTATCTCCCGCTCCAGCTGCGGGGGCAGCCCCTCGATCCTCACGTTGAGGAAGCCCCGCACGATGGCCGAGGTGGCTTCCTCTTCGCTGAGGCCGCGGGCCATGAGGTACTCCACCTCCTCCTGGGCTATCTTGCCCACGGCGGCCTCGTGGCTCATGTCCACGTCGGGATCCCCGCCGTCCAGCTCGGGTATGGCGTAGATGCGGCCCCCTTTGTCCAGGATGAGGCCGTGGCATTCCAGATGGGCCTTGATGCCGGGGGCCTTTCCCGCGATCTGGCCGCGGGCGATTATCTCGCCGGCTCTGGTCACCGCGCGGCTGATGACCTCGGCCCGCGTCCCCGGCGCCTCCAGGATGACCCGGGAGCCCACGTCCATTACGCTCCCCGGCGAAGCCACCATCATGGAATTGAAGCGGGCCACCGCCCCCTCGCCGCGCAGGCGGGCGGTGGGGTAGGTCTGCAGGTAGAGGACGGGCTCCATGCAGATGTAGTTGTTGATGAAGGTGGCCCCCTCCTCCACGAGGATGCCGGAGCGGGGGCGCACGTACATGTTGGGGTGCCAGTTGTGCACCATGGTGAAGGTGAGCTTGGCGTTGCGCTTGACGTAGAACTCGCTGACGCCTGCATGAAGCGCGGACTCGATCTCGTGCTCGCTGGCGCAGCCGGTGATGATGTGCAGTTCCGCCCCCTCCTCCACCACGATGAGGTTGTGCAGCCGCTGGATATAGCGGGGGGAGCGCAGGTACATGCAGGCCTGCAACGGGTAGATGATGCGCGCACCGGGCAGCGCGTGGATGAAGTATCCGTCGAAGGGGTGCAGTTCCACCGCGGCGGTGTACTTGTCCATGTCCACCGGCACCGCTTTCCAGTAATAGTCCCAGAGCCATTCGTAGGTCTCCAGGGCCTCGCGGGTGCCCATGACCTCGATGCCCTCCTCCAGGGCGCTGGCGTGCACCACCGTGTCGTCGATCTGGACGAAGGAGCCGGCGCGCTCCCGCGCGTCCACCCGCACGCCGGTGCGGGCCATCTCCTCGGGGTCCAGCTCGCTTATGTGCTGCAGCGCCTCCCTGTAGTCATATCCCGGGGGCTGCTCGCCGAACCGGGCCAGGTCTATGTCCATGCCCAGGGCGGCCGGCTTGTCCTCGGCGGCCCGGGCCAGGCGCTTGAGTTCCTCGATCCTCTCCCGCAACTTCTCAGGCATGGTCCGTACCTCCCCGAGCGGGCCAAGCCCGCCTGCTTCCGCCATCGTATGTGTGCCGCCCGCTCATCTCACGCATCTCGAGCACTCCTCGAAGCCGTTCTCCCTGATGTCCTCGAGCATCTCCCGCGGGTTGCCCGAGCACACCAGCCTGCCGTCGCACATGACATGCCCCACGTCCGCCTCCACATGGTCCAGGATATATCCGGTATGGGTGATGATGAGCCCGCAGTGGTCGCGGGTGCGCCTGCGGTCCTTCTGCAGGAGGGAACGGATATATTCCCCGATCACCTGCATGTTCTCCATGTCCACCCCGGATTCCGGCTCGTCCAGCAGGACCAGGTTGGGATCCTGCACCAGCAGTTGCAGGAGCTCGGAGCGCTTTATCTCCCCTCCCGAGAAGCCGTGGTTGATGTCCCGCTCGAGGAAATCGGCCAGGTTGAGCTCCCCGGCCAAGACGTTGATGTCCCGTTCCTCCCGCGCGGGTATGAGGCGGGCCATCTGCATTAGCTTTATGCCCCGCACCGTGGGGGGCCGCTGGAACATCATGCCGATGCCCAGACGGGCGCGCTCATCCACCGAGAGCCCGGCGAGATCCTGCCCCTTGAAACGGATGCTCCCGGCGGTGACCCGGTAGCGCGGGAACCCCATTATCGCCATCAACAGGGTGGTCTTGCCCGAACCGTTCATGCCGAAGAGGACATGGGTCTGTCCGCAATCGATGCTCAGGTCCACGCCGTGTAGGATCTCGCGTCCCTCTACCTCCACCTTAAGGCCTTTTATCTCCAGCAACCGCATCACCTCCGCGCTCTCCTGCTCGATTGAAGCTCGTCTGGGAAAACCACCTCTATTGTACCCACCGGATCTCATTTACCACAGCTTTACGATTACCCGACCCGGATTCGAGGACCGAGGACGGGGACGCGCGAGGCGTTCGTCTTCGGTACCGCTGCGTTTTCCGCGTTATCGTTCTGTTAGAATTGTCGCAGTCGCAGATAAGGAGGAGTGCGCCTTTGGAATACGGGGATAAGGGGCTGACCCGGGCCGAGGTGGAGGAGAGGGTGAGGCGGGGCCTGGTCAACTCGGCACCTCCCGAGGCCGGCCGCTCCCTTTGGCACATCGTCCGGGCCAACGCCTTCAACCGCTTCAATGCCATCCTCGGCACCCTTTTCGTCGTCATCCTGCTGGCCGGAGCCCCTCTGCACGACGCCCTCTTCGGAGGAGTGCTCCTGTTGAACACGCTCATCGGAACGGCCCAGGAGCTGAGGGCCAAGATGGCTCTGGAGCGCTTGTCCCTGCTCGCCGCGCCGCGGGTGCGGGTCCTGCGGGAAGGTCAGATCGTGGAAGTGCCCCAGGAAGAGGTGGTGCTGGACGACATCATGGAGCTTCGGGCGGGGGATCAGCTGGTCGCGGACGGCGAGGTCCTTCTATCGGAGGGACTGGAGCTGGACGAGTCCATGCTCACCGGGGAGTCGGTGCCTGTTCGCAAAGAGGCGGGGGATGAGGCTCTATCAGGCACCGTGGTCGTCGCGGGATCCGGGCTTATTCGGGCGCAAGCGGTGGGCGCCGATGCCTATGCCCGCAAGCTGGCCGCGGAGGCCCGCCGCTTCAAGCTGGCCGCCTCGGAACTGAGGGAAGGCATCAACCTCATCCTCCTCTACATAACCTGGGCCATGATCCCCGCGGGGCTGCTGCTCCTCTACAGCCAGCTCAAGTCATCTGGGGCGTTGAGCGGTTTCACCCTGGGCAGGCTGCGGGACTCCGTGCCCGGGGTGGTGGCGGGGTTGGTGGGCATGGTCCCGGAGGGGCTGGTCCTCCTCACCAGCATGGCCTTCGCGGTGGCGGCCCTTACCCTGGCCCGCCGCCGGGTTCTGGTCCAGGAGCTGCCGGCGGTGGAGGGGCTGGCGCGGGTTGACGTCTTCTGCGTGGACAAGACGGGCACCTTGACTGAGGGAGGACTGGCCTTCGGGCGGCTGGAGCTGCTGGGTGACGGGGACTCTGAGGAGGACCTTGCCGGACAGGCGGAGAAGGCCCTGGTAGCCATGGCCGCCGCGTCGCCCTCGCGCAACCCCACCATGGAGGCGATCGGAGCCGCATTCCCACGTCCTTCCGGGGAGGGATGGGAGCCGGTGGCCTCGGTGCCGTTTTCCTCGGCCCGCAAGTGGAGCTCGGTCAGCTTTTCATCTCACGGAACCTGGTTATTGGGGGCTCCGGAAGTGCTCCTTTCCGGCAATCGCGGGGACGAGCGGTTGTTGGAGAGAGTGGGGGAGATCGCGGCGGGAGGAGCGCGCGTGCTGCTGCTGGCGCATTCCGACGGCAGGCTCGAGGAGCCGAAGCTCCCTCCCTCTTTCCGTCCCGCGGCCCTGTTGGTATTGGAGGAGAAGGTCAGGGAGGACGCCCCGGAGACCATGCGCTACTTCCGCGAGCAGGGCGTGGAGATAAAGGTCATCTCGGGCGATAACCCCGTTACCGTGGCCGCGGTGGCGGAGCGCGCGGGGATAGAAGGCGCAGGCTCGCCGGTGGACGCGCGCTCCCTCCCCGAGGAGGGTGAAGAATTGGCGGAACGGCTCGAAGCCCACAGCGTGTTCGGGCGGGTGGTGCCGCATCAGAAGAGGGGCATGGTGCGCGCCCTGCAGTCGCGCGGCCACACCGTGGCCATGACCGGGGACGGAGTGAACGACGTGCTGGCCTTGAAGGACGCGGACATAGGGGTGGCCATGGGGTCGGGGGCTCCCGCCACCCGGGCGGTAGCCGAACTGGTGCTGCTGGACGGCCGTTTCTCCACCATGCCCGGGGTTGTGGCCGAGGGCCGCCGGGTCATCGCCAACATGGAGAGGGTGGCCAACTTCTTCATCACCAAGACCACCTATGCGACCGTCCTGGCGGTGTTGGTGGGGGTCCTGGGCTGGAAATACCCCCTGCTCCCCCGGCAGCTGACCCTGGTGAGCAGCATAACCATAGGCATACCTGCCTTCATCCTCTCCTTCGCGCCCACCCGCCGGCGCTACCGGCCGGGCTTCGTCAAAAGGGTGCTATGGTTCGCGGTGCCCGCCGGCCTCTTCGCTTCCATGGCGATCATCCTGACTTACGCCATCACCAAGGGGCTCTATCCGGAAGTCGTGGACCCCAAGACCTCGCTCTTGCAGCCCGACCCCCGGTCCTGCCTCATGGTAACCTTGGTGACCAGTATTTTCGGCCTGTGGATACTGGCGAGACTGGCCCGTCCTTTGAGGGGCTGGAGGTTGGGGTTATTGCTTTCCATGGTCGGCTTGCTGGCGCTGACGCTGGCGGTTCCCTGGTTCCGCCACTTCCTGTCCCTCCAGTTCCCCGGGCCTCTGACCTTGCTTTTAAGTATGGGGCTTGCCGCCGACTCCATCCTGTGTTTCGAATACTGCCTGCGGGTGATGGGCCGTTTGCGCCTTAGGCGCGCGGCGCGTTGATCCGGGGATGCATGAGAGAGGAAAAGGGAAAGGGGCGGGCAATCCCGTCCCTGCGGGGGACTTCGATTATCGCTTAATCCTCGTCCGGAGCCAGCAGCGCCTGCAGCTTCATCATCTGAGGGGCGCGCAGGAGCACGCCCTTGACCTTGAAGCGTCCTTCCCGGAACGCCTTCAGGAGCTCCTTTCCCTCCTCGGTCTGCAGCCACTTGAGCATCTGCAGACCCTGACCCGCGCCGCTCATGGACAGCAGCAGGCCCAACTCGGTGCCGATGTATATCTGGGCGTCGGGGGTCACGCCGTTGGCGATGCTTATGTCGCTCCCCTTGAAAGTGATGGTGGTGGCCACGTCGGGAGCGGTGATGTCCTGGATGGCTATGCTGACGTTCATGGAATCGGCCACGGCCTTCTTCTTGGGCTCTTGCATGTAGACTTCCATGAGCTGCCCCATCATGGCGGACAGGCCGTTGGGCTCGTCATCGCGGAAGGTGACCGTTCCCGACCCCCCCGGGGCTTTTCCCCTGCCCGCAAAAACGCCCGCCGCCGCTCCTCCTCCCGCCAGCGCCATGAGCAGAAGGAGCCTCCGACGGCGCCTGGCCTTTTTCTCCGCCTTGCGGGCTTCCTGCAGCTTCCTCTCCGCCGCTCTCAACGCTTTCTTGCCCACGGCCTCCTCCTTTCCTCCGGGACCCCCGCTGTGAAGTTGGCGGAAGGGGTGGGATTCGAACCCACGGTGCGCTGTTAACGCACAATCGCTTAGCAGGCGATCACCTTCGGCCGACTCGGTCACCCTTCCGCGCCGAACGGCTTACATTATATCACCGGATCCGCCTTCATCTCGGGGCCTCGGATCGGGCTTGAGATGCGCCGAGAGTCTTGCGGGGACGGAGATGTTCGGGTGAGGATAAAAGGCCCGAACCGGCGCTGCTCCCTCAAGACGGAGCCGGGACCGTAAGCCGCGTTTACGGGCCGCCGGCCCCGGCGAGTCTTTCCCTCACCACCTCGCGCAGCTCGAGCAGGTCGAAGGGTTTGCTCACGAAGTCCTCCGCTCCCATGTCCAGGAGCTCCGCCCGGGTCAGGGGATCCACTTTGCCGGTTATGACGATGACCGGGATGTGCCGCGTGGCCTCCGACTCCTTGAGGCGGCGCATGACCTCCCAGCCGTCCATATGCGGCATCATCAGGTCCAGGAGTATCAGATCCGGCTTCTGTTCCTCGGCGAGGCGGAGAGCGGTAGCCCCGTCCGGGGCCTTGAGCACCCGGCATCCCGCCTTCCCCAGGTTTATCTCCAGAAGCCTGAGCAGAAGCTTATCATCGTCAACGGCGAGAACGGAATCACCCATTGTCACCCTCTTTTCATCTTATATCCACATTTCCCCATACACCTCAAACATATATATCGGCCCGCTCTTGCCTGCTCTTTATCCGGCGTCTCTTTATGCCGGCCGCCGTTTTTCACGGAGAAACGGAAGGCGAATCCCGCTTTCCGCTTCTCCAGTATATCGATATCCGAGCTACGGGTTGACAGGCGAGCATGGGGATATTATGATGACTGACTGGACAGTCATATCAGAACCAATCGTGTCGGAACATTTCATGGGCGGACCGAGTTTTTCTGAAAAGCGGGGCTTCAAGGGATGTCGAGAAAAAGGGTTGAAAGCGGAAGGGGCGGCAGGCCCTCCGTAGGAGAGGCCGCCTACACCCTGGAAGAGCTCCTCGAGGCCTTCAGGGCCGATACCGGGAGCGAGCTTCAGCCCGCTCGCGTGACCCGCTACCGCAGGCAGCGCCTAATCCCCCCTCCTCTGGCGGGGGAGGAGGGCGAGCGCTTCACCAAGGTGCATCTGGAGCGCCTGAAGATGATAGAACATCTTCGAGTGCGCTACGGGATGAGCGTCAGGGACATCGCGGGCATAATCGGGGTGATGGAAATGGCCCCTGACGCGGAAACCGGGATGGAAGGCGGGAGGAAAGGCGGGGACCTCTCGCGGCGCGAGAAGATCATCCGCAGCGCCGCGCGGCTCTTCGAGACCAAGGGGTTCGACGGCACCACCATCGACGAGATCGTTCAGGCGGCGGGCATCGCCAAAGGCACCTTCTACAATTATTTCCCCAACAAGGAGGAGCTGCTGATACAGGTAATCCGCCGCCTTGTGGAGGAAACTCTTGAGTGCATCGAGGAGAAGCTGGAGGGGGAGAGGGATTTCTTCGTGCGGCTGATGATCAAGGGAAGCGAGTTCACCCGCCTCTACCTGGAGAAGACCGACCTTCTGAACGTGATGATAGGACAGACCGTGGGAAAGCCCCAGCTGGCCAGCCATCTCCAGGACATCTACCGCACGCTGGCCGGCCTGGTGGTCGAGGATCTGCGGGTGGGGATCGAGCAGGGCCAGCTGATGGAGCTGGATGACCTGGAGACGGTGGCCTACGCGCTCATAGGCATGGGGCAGATGGTCGCCTACGCGCTGGCTCTCAATCGGGACGTGGACCCCCAGAAGGCGGTGTCCGTGGTCTTTTCCCTGGTGCGGCGCGCCCTCTCCAAAAACCCGCTCGAGAACCCGCGAGCCTGACGGCCTTCTCCGCCGTGCCCGAGCTCGGGCACCGAACGAGAACGCCAGTTACGGGCTTCCCCGCGCTGTTTTATCATCTGTCTGCGATACCCGCGGAGAAAGCCCCGGGATCGGGCCTGCGGGGAGCGGGCCTCCCCGAGGCATCGGCGCCCTTGAGCCTGCGGATTCGGGATTTATTATCGCGGATGCAGGAGGGCCCGGACACGGTGGGTGAGGCGGTGGAGATCATCGGAGGATGGAGATGAGCGTCATGGAAGACGGGGCTCTCTGGGTTATCCTCGGCGGCTTGGGCGACAGATCCTGCCCTTCGCTGGAGGGGAGGACCCCCCTGGAGGCGGCCTCAACGCCGGTGATGGACCGTTTGGCGTCGGAGGGATGCTGCGGTCTCCACTACCCCCTTTCCCCCGGCGCCTGCGCCGGGAGCGACCTGGCTCAATGGAGCATGTTCGGCTACGAGATGAACGAGTATCCCGGAAGGGCTCTCATGCACGCCCGGGCCCTGGGCCATGAGCCGCCCAAAGGCACGGTGGTGCTCATGGGAAACATCGTCCCGGTCAGGCGCTCGCGTGGAGCACTGTACGTGGATCGCGGCTTCAAGTTCCCGCATGAGCGCTGCCTCGATTGGACGGAAAAGCTCAAGGGCATCCGCAGCGGGGACATATGCTTCGACCTGGTCCATGCGGGCGGGGATGAGGTGCTGGTGTTCCTGCGGGGGGAGGCCTCCCCGGATATCAGCGACTCCTACCCCTTTTTCCCCCACCTGCCTGTTTTACGCGTGCAGCCCCTGCGGGAGGCAAGAGATCCCGGGCTGGCTCTGCGTACCGCCGCGTCCGTAAACGGCTTTCTCGCGGAGGCGAGGAGGAGGCTGCGGGAGATGGGGGAGGACGCGGCCTTCGTCACCAAATGGGCATCGTCCCACCGGGACGTTCAGCCCTTCCGGGAGCGCTGGGGGCTGCGTGCCGCGCTCGTCGCCTCCGGGCTTCTGCATGGAGGCATGGCCCTCACTCTGGGCATGGAATCACGGCATATACGCCGCTCGTCCGCCGGCGAGGACTTGGTTGTCAAGCTGAAAGAGGCCTGGCAGCTGATGGTGGACGGATATGAGTTGGTGGTGGTGCACAGCGAGGAGCCGGACGAAGCGGCCCATACCGGCGAACCCTTCCGCAAGATGCGGATCATCGAGGAGCTGGACCGCGCCCTCTCGGAAGCGGAGGAGCTCATCGGGGACCCGAGACTGCTCAAGGTGATTACCGGGGACCACTGCACCCCCAGCGTTTCGCGCTCCCGGGTCATCCACTCCGGCGAGCCGGTGCCGGCTCTCTTTCACGGAGGGAGCGTGCGGCGCGACGAGGTGAGCTCTTTCGGGGAGGTTTCCTGTGCGCGAGGCGGGCTGGGGGTCTTCCGGGGGGCGGACTTCCTGCCCCTGATACTGAACTGGCTCAACCGCGCGTCCTATCTCGGCTCGCGTCCCGATGGCGCTGAGAGGCCCTGGTTGCCCTTAGAGGGCATTCCCCTGTTCGAGGAGGACTGAGGGCCACGCTTCGCGCCCTGCCTCGGGGCGAACGGCCGTGTCCTCGTGCTTACGGCTGCGTCCTACCACTGGAACTCGCCATTTACTCCTTGGTAATATATTCGAAAACAGTCGGCGGGAGGGGGGATGCGTCTTGGTCGAGGACCTTAACCGGGGAGAGGTCGGCCTGCTGAACCGGGTCTACTCGCTCATCTCGCTCATGGACCGCTTTCCCGAGGAGGTGAGCGACGAGGAAGCGGAGGGAGTCATCAAAGTCCTCCCGGGGGACACGGCCCGCGCGCTGACCGCTCTTTTTCAACCGCGGGTGCGCCGCGCCTCCCTGGCCTTTTTCAGGATGCTGGGGAGTTGGCTGGAGAGCGCCCGCCGCGTCCGCGAGGAAGGGGGCAAGGTCATCCTGGTGCCCTTCAACTTCCCCGTGGAGGCCATTCACGTCTTCCGGCGGGCGGTGCCGGTCACCAGCGAGGTCCTCACCACCTTGGGAGTGGTTGCCCTGGAAGGGCAGGGGGAGCGCTACTGGGATTTCGCCATGTCCCTGGGGCTTCCCGACAACCTCTGTTCCGC
>JACVIY010000095.1 GCA_015711755.1 Candidatus Geothermincola secundus
GCGGTCTCCCACCGATTCCAGCTCCCCCTGCGCCCTGAGCATCTCCGCCACGGTGATTGGGTCCACCGCCTCCCCGCGGGAATAGAGGTCGCAGGCGACCTCGTAGATCTTGCGGTGCGCTTCCTTGTAGAAATCCTCGGGTCGCAGCAGCTCGGTCACATCGGTGAGCGCTTCGCGGGAGAGCAGCATGGACCCCAGCACGCTCTGCTCCGCCTCCAAGCTGTGGGGAGGGTTGCGGTCGGGAAGACCGTAAACCTGCGCCGTGGTCGCCAAACCCATGCCCTCCTCAAAAGCCGCTCTTTGCAGATGTTCCTCAGACGGAGAGGCGCTACCGCTCCGAACTCGGGCTCAGCCCGCCTGCGCCTCTTCCGGGATCACCTTGAGGTGCACTATCGTTTCCTCCTCCTGAGGGTGGAGCCTCACCCTGGCTTCGTAGACACCAAGATATTTGATGTGCTCCTCCAGGTGGATCTTCTTGCGGTCGACTTCTATCCCCAGTTCTTCCCGGATATGCTCGCTTATCTCCCGTGGGGTTATGGTTCCGAAGAGTTTTCCCTCGGCTCCGGCGCGGGCTTTGATCTCGAAGACATGCTCCCCGAGACGTCGGGACATGTCCTGAGCCTTGGCCCTCTCCCTGTCCGCCTTGAGCATCTTCATCCGGGCCAGCTGCTCCACCTCCTTGGTCTTGCCCCTGGTGGCGCGCAGGGCCATGCCCTGGGGGATGAGATAGTTGTTGGCGTAGCCGTCTTTCACTTCGACTATCGTGCCCCGCTCCCCCAGACCCTTGATGTCGGTTAGGAGTATGACTTTCAACGCAGACCTCTCTTTCCCCAACGATCCCTTCTTCGAGAGAATATACCACCGACGCACGTCGCCCCGCGGACCGGCCTCTTATGCTTCAGCGCCGAGGCTCCTTCACCGTGCTCTGCCTCGATGTGTAGGGTATCAATGCCAGTTCACGGGCGTTCTTGACCGCCTTCGCCAAGAGCTTTTGGTGCTGGGCGCAATTGCCGGAGACCCGCCGCGGCTTTATCTTGCCCTTCTCGGAGAGGTAGCGGGTCAGTGTGGGCAGGTCTTTGTAATCTATGTATTCGATTTTGTCCTTGCAGAAAGCGCAGTATTTACGCTTCGGTTTCTTGGGGTATCCAGACGCCATCCGCATAACCTCCGATCCTGTTCGATCCGCTGTCGGGGGCGGCGCCCTGCCGGGCTCCGCTCCTAAAAGACCACCTCGTCGTTTATCTCCGGCAGGGAGTCCTCGCCCTCGATGGCCTCGGGCGGCACTTCATCGTAGCCCGAAAACCCGTTCTCGTAAGGGGAACCCTCCGCCTGGGCCCGTCTTCCCAGAAAGACGACGCGATCGGCCACGATGTCTATGGTGGACCGCCTCTGCCCGTCGGGAGCCTCCCAACTGCGGTTCTGCAGCCGCCCCTCCACCAGTATGGCCCGGCCCTTGGAGAGATACTCGGCGGACTTCTCCGCCTGCTTTCTCCAGGTCACTACGGTGAAGAAATCGGTCTCCCTCTCCCCCTGCTGATTGGAGAAGTCGCGGGTGACCGCCAGGCGCAGCTTGCACATGGGGATGCCGCTGCCCTGAAGGAAGCGTATCTCGGGGTCCTGAGCGAGGTTCCCCACCAGTATGACCCGATTATAGCTTGCCATCTCTTCCTCCCTGTTCCCGCCGCGTCCGCCATCATCATGATAGCGCCGGGGAGAGACAAATAACAGCGGGGTGCCCGCCCTCGCCTACTTCTTCTCCATGAGGAATATCTTGAAACGAAGCACCTCGTCGGTGATGGACAGGACGCGGTCCAGCTCCTCCACCAGCTCGTTGCCGCCGCTGAAATTGAACACGGCATAGAAGCCGTCGGTCTGGTGCTTGATGGGGTAGGCCAGCTTTCTCCTCCCCCATACGTCCAGCTTTTGAAGGGCCCCGCCTTGCCCCGCTATCAGCCCGCTCACTTTGTTTCGGAGGGCTTCCTGCTCCTCCTCGCTCAGGTTGGCGCGGGTGATCAGCATCATCTCGTAATCGCGCATCGCTCACCTCCTCCGGTCTCAAGCGGCCCCCGGCCCCGCCGGGAGCAGAAGGTCACAGCGACACATCATAGCACAGGGCGGGAGATGAAAAAAGCGGCTGTGGCGGCCGCCCCGTTCGGCGGGCCCGGCCAGCCCGGACGGCCGGCGAGGGCGGGACCTTGTCGGCGGGCGGCATGCGGAGTCCCGCAAAGCCGATGGCGCACAGGGCAGTCGGCCTGCTGGAGGGGCTCACCCGTAAGGTGCCGAGCGGGGCGGGTTCAGGAGAGGCCTGCCGACGAATAGCGGAAGGCGAGTCCGGACGCCCGGGCGGCCTGCTCCATCCATCCCCGCATCGTCTTCCAGTCGAAGGAATATGAATAGCGCCGGCCGAAGTACTCGGACTGCTCGATGATGCTGCCCTCCCTGGGGCCGGCGCCGGTCCGGTAAGTCCCCGCTTTGAACCCCAAGCCGGGGGAGAGGTCATCGCCCGCGGAGATGCCGGAGCCGCGCTCCTTGAGCATCTCGGTGAACACCATCTCTCCCGCTGCCTTGTCCACTCTGAACCTGGCCACGTATTCGAGCTTCTTCCTGCTGAGGAAGGCCTTGCGCTCCGCCACCGTCAGGGTCAGGGTGAACACCCCGCCCTTCTCTTTCAGGTCGGCTCCCACGGAAGCCGCCATGGATCTTATCTCATCTATAAGGGACATGGGCGGTCTCCTTTCCTTATGTCCGCTTCAGGCGCTTAAACGGCCTCATGCGCATCATACCCCGTGGGGGGAAAAGGATAACGGACCGCGGCCGGAGCTGCCCTGGGCGGGGCCGCCCGTTCTTGATGCCGCATCGGGAGTTCCGCAAAGACGGGGTGGCAGGGTTGGGGCTTTCGCCGCGGCCGTTAGTCTCATCGGTCCCTTCAAGGGCCACGTTCCGCACCGTTTGGTTTATGATGTTCTGGCGGAGAGGTTCGAGCCGTTCTCCCCCGGGGAGGACGGGCATCAAAGGAGGTGGCGCTCCCATGGCCAGGCGGCTCATCGATCTGAGCATCGACATCGAGAACGACCTTCCCTCCGACCCGCCCATGATGATACCCCGCATCACCTACGTGGACCACGCGGCGGGGGCCCCCTCCATGGCCGAGTTCTTCCCGGGCATAGACCCGGGGAAGGACCTGCCGGAGGGCCTGGGTTGGGCGGTGGAGTTCGTCACCCTCTCCACCCATTCCGGCACCCACCTGGACGCCCCCTGGCATTACCATCCGACCATGGACGGAGGGGCGCCCGCTCTTACCATCGACCGGGTGCCCCTGGAGTGGTGCATGGGCCCGGGGGTGGTGCTGGACTTCCGCCACTTCGAGGACGGGTATTTGGTGACCGCCTCGGACATGGAGGAGGCCTTCCGCAAGCTGGGATACGAGCTCAAAGCGGGGGACATCGTCCTGGTGATGACCGGCGCCTCGGCCTGGTGGGGAAAACCCGAGTATCTGCTCAAAGGCTGCGGCATGGGCCGCGAGGCCACGCTGTGGCTGACCGAGCGGGGAGTAAGGGTGGTGGGCACCGACGCCTGGAGCTGGGACCGCCCCTTACCCCTCATCGCCCGGGATTTCGAGAAAAGCCGCGATCCCTCCATCATCTGGGAGGGCCATTTCGCCGGCATCGAGCGCGGATACTGTCACATAGAGAAGCTGACCAACCTGGAGTCCCTGCCGCCATACGGCTTCACCTTCTTCTGCTTCCCGGTGAAGGTGAAAGGGGCGAGCGCCGGATGGATACGCGCCGTGGCCCTGGTGGAGGAATGAGGCAGGGGGGAGCGAGCGGGACGAGCCGCGGGAGGTGAGGGCTGGCCCATGGCGGGCACCGCAAGGGAGATCTCGGCGGGAGGCGTCCTCTACCGCCGTTCGGAGAACGGCCCTGAGGTGGCCTGCATCGTCCTCAAGGGCGGAAAGGTCCTGGCTTTGCCCAAGGGCTTGATAGACCCGGGGGAAGCTCCCGAGGAGGCGGCGGCTCGCGAGGTGGCGGAGGAGACGGGGATGAGGGGGATCCCCGAGGCCCCTCTGGGTTACATAAAATACGGATACCGAGATCCCCGCAGGGACCTGCGCATATTCAAGCTGGTGCACTTCTTCCTCTTCCGCTACGAAGCGGGTGACCCTCGAGACCACGATGCCGAGGTCGAGGAGGTCAGGTGGCTCCCCATGGAGGAGGCGGCGGAGAAGCTGAGCTACCGCGGCGAGAGGGAGACGGTGCGCAGGGCCCTGGAGCTGCTGGGGGAGGCGGGCGGCTGATCCGCGGGGCCGCCGGGCTCCCTGCGCCCCGCGCGGAGGGGCGACACCCGCCGCTGTCGACCGTTCTTGCCGCAGGCGTTCCCCTCTGATAACCTTGCTCGCCGGCTAGGGGAAGGAATATCGGTGGGGCATCCGCGCCCTTAAGCGCTGATGCGCCCGCTGCGAGGGAAGGGAGGAGCCGTCTTGCTGGCGCATGTGGGACACGGGGGCACCCGCCTCCATCAGCGCATACCTTTTCCCCTGGACATCCTGGGGGCCCGTTACGAGTACCTGGTGATGAAGGCCTTGGGGTGGCTCAACGACACCGATTGGCTGTACCGCCACCGCCCCACCCGACGCTTCGTGGACTGGCTGGCCAACCGGGTGGTCCTCCCCGTCATCCACGGGGAGGTGGTCACCCCCACGGAGGTCGAGGAGATGCTGCGCCTGGTGGAGGAGGAGGGCCACCCCATCGCCCTGGGCATCTGCGAGTGCCGCCACGGTCAGGACAACTACACCGAGGAAATGGAGGAGGGCCGCGATCCCAACTACACCTGCGTGATGATCGGCGACTGGGGCAAAGGCCACCTCTACAGCTACCCTCAGCATTACAAGCCCATCGAGGCCGCCGAGCTGGCGGAGCTCACCCGTTTCTGGCACCGACGGGGCAGGGTGCTCAACGCCTGGGGCATCGGGACCAGGCACGGCTTCCTCATCTCCTACTGCCACTGCCGCCCCGATTACTGCGTCCCCCTGCGCAACCAGCTTTCCCGGGGGAACCGGGTCTTCAAGCCGGGGTACTATCACGCGGAGATAGACCGGGATAAGTGCCTGGGGACGGAGGAGTGCGGCTGGGACTGCGCCGGGCGGTGCTGGTTCGGGGCCATCCGGACGGAGGACGGCAAGGCCCGGGTCGACGCGGAGCGCTGCCTGGGATGCGGACAGTGCTTCGAGTACTGCCCCGGCGGGGCGGCCCGGGCGGTGCGCAAGCGTGAATACGAGCTGAACTACTGCTGCGACGACCTGCTGCACCCCGAGAGCCGGGCCTGAGCCCTGATCCTGACGCCCCGCGGCAGGCGGGCCTGTGCCCTTACTGTCTCGAGAACGCCCCCCGCCTCGAAGATGTGAGAGAATATCACCGATGAGAGTCATGGGAGTCTTGCCGCGCGCCTTGAGGACGGCGGCCGCCGACCCCCGCGTCGCCTATTATCAGTGGCGCCTGCGCCGCGGGGGAGTGGATGCCGGGCCAGGCGTCTGGATATCCGGCAGGCCGGACGTGGCCCTGTGCGGCGCTTCCTCCTGCTCCATCGGCGACGGCACCTTCATCCCCGGGCCGGTGCAGATACGCGGCAATGATCGGGGGAGGATTATCATCGGGGAGCGCTGCTCCATAGATTCCTACGCGCGCCTCTTTGCCGCCAACGACGCCGTGCTCACGCTGGAGGAAGGGGTGGCCATCGGGCCCTTCAACATCATCAACGCCTTCGCCGACTGCACCATCGGCAGGTTCAGCATGCTCGGGCCCTACGTGAACATCAACTGCGCCGACCACGGCATGGAGATGTGCGGGGAACGCATGCGCTTCCAGCCCGGCGAGTACGGGCCGGTGACCATCGAGGAGGACTGCTGGATATGCTCCCATGCGGTCATCCTGCGAGGGGTGACCATCGGGACTGGTGCGGTGGTGGCGGCGGGGGCGGTGGTCACCGAGGACGTCCCCCCTTATGCCGTCGTGGGCGGGGTGCCCGCCCGCCTTATCGGCGACCGCCGCAAGTGATAGAATGTCTCCGGCCCTCCGGCGGGAAGCCGGGAGATCGGGCCGGACTTAAAGAGGAGTCGCGGATGGAGAGCATGAGCGAACTGACGGTGGTCCTGCCCACCTATAACGAGAGGGAGAACCTGCCGCGCATCGCCGAGGCCATCCTCGCCCAACCCCTGGAGCTCTCCCTGCTCATCGTGGACGACAACTCCCCTGACGGTACCGGGGAGATAGCCGACCGCCTCGCGGCCGAGGACCCCCGCATCCACGTGCTGCACCGCGAGGGCAAAGGGGGGTTGGGTACCGCCTACCTGGCCGGTTTCCGCTTCGCCATGGATCGGGGGGCCCAGTACCTCTTCGAGATAGACGCTGATTTCTCCCATAACCCCGCCGACCTCCCCCGTCTCTACGAAGCGGCGAGGAAGGCGGACGCCGCGGTGGGCTCCCGCTACGTCAAGGGTGGGGGATGCGAGGGCTGGAGCCGGTTACGCTGGATGATAAGCAGGGGCGGAAACATATACACCAAACTGGTGGCCCGCACCAGGACGGTTGACGCCACCTCCGGGTTCCGCTGCTATTCCCGCCGGGTGCTGGAGGCGCTGATGGCGCTGGACCGCATCGACGCGCGGGGCTACGCCTTCCAGATAGAGATGACCTTCGTGGCCGAGGCGCTGGGCTTCCGCATAGTGGAGGTGCCCATCGTGTTCACCGAGCGGGTGGGGGGCGAGTCCAAGATGAGCTCCAACATTTTCTGGGAGGGGCTCAAGGTGGTGTGGGGGCTGCGCCGCAAGTACGCCGACATCCTCAAAGGGGGAAAGGTGTTGGCGGGGGGGGCCGCGGCCGAATAAGCCCGGCGCGGAGGATGGGGTCGCCGCCGCCGGTCCCATCCTGAGTATCCGGCGGAAGGCTGAGGCGGTTTTTTGAGATCGGGCATAACTGAGAAAAAACATCCGCCCCGTATGATGTCCCTTAGCAGCGAAGAGCACCTATAGAAGAAGGGGTTCAAGGCGCCTTTGAAAAAAGTCGATAAGTTACTAAACGGATTACTTCAATGTAATCGGGAGGCACGCGTGAAAGCGGCGCGCAGGCTCTTCTGTTCCATGGTGCCCCTGATCGCGCTGGGGGTCCTCCTGGCCGCATCGCTCGGGGGATGCTCGGGCTCCAGGATCCCTGAGGGGGCGGAGCAGGCCGGCTTGGAGGTGAAGCTGCCCCCCTATGTCCCGGGCCAGTTGCTGGTGAAGTTCCGGGCGGGGACGCCGCCTGAGGTCCGCGATAAGCTGCTGGGGGAGGCGGGCGTTTCCCGGGTGCTCAAGGAGATGGGACCCCCTGAAGGTCGGGTCCTGCTTGTGGAGACCGGACATGGGGCAACGGTGGAGGGGGCCGTGGAGGCCCTGCGTTACGACCCGGAGGTCGAATACGCCGAGCCCGACTACTTGAACTCCTCCCTGGATTTCGCTCCCGGTCCGTTGGAAGAGCCGGCGGGATCCCGGCCGCGTAGGAGCCTGGTCCGCCTGCCGGGGCCGTTGCCCTTCATCCCTGACGACTCCTATTTCGGCAATCAGTGGGGCCTTTACAACACCGGCCAGGTGATCAACGGGGTGCCCGGCGTGCCCGGGGCGGACATCGGGGCGGTGGCCGCCTGGGAGATAGAGCGGGGCTACTCTCACCCCGTAACCGTGGCGGTGCTGGATTCGGGGATAAAGTTCGACCACCCCGACCTGGACGGAAAGATATGGACCAACCCGGGCGAGATCCCCGACAACGGCTCAGATGACGACGGCAACGGCTATGTCGACGACGTTCACGGCTACAACTTCATCGGCATCTCCCAGACCCTCTTCTTCTCCAAGTCGGGCGGCACTTACATCCCCAGGTACCGGTCTTTCGGGACCGGCCCTTCCACCCGCCTTTACGCCCAGTCCATCAAGGGGACCGGATACGACATCGCCCACGTGGGGATCCTCCTGACCAAAGTGGGCAACCCCACCGGCGAGATAACCGTCTCCGTCAGGGAGGACCTCAACGGCCCCGACCTCGGGTATTTCACCATAAGCCCCGACGACATCGTGGAGACCATCGACCTGATCTACGAGGAGCTGTCCCAGCCCCATCACCTGGACCTCGGCGCCGTCTGTTACCTGGTCTTCAGCACGGAGAACCAGAGCTCCACCGACTACTATTACATCTATCAAGGGGGGAGCAATCCGTATAAAGAGGGGCAGGAGTGGCTGTGGGACGGGTCGTCCTGGGTGGGGAGCAGCACCTATGACTTCTATTTCAAGACCAGCCCCAACCCCTTTCCCCGCGACGATTTCGGGCACGGGACCTCGGTGAGCGGGGTGGCGGCGGCGGAGAGCGATAACGCCCGGGGCATATCCGGGGTAGCTCACGGCGCCGTGATCATGCCTCTCAAGGTGCTGAGTTCGGCGGGGTACGAGGCCGGCGCTTTCGACATCGCCGAGTTGGTGGAGGGGATCTATTACGCGGCCGACAACGGGGCCAGGGTGGCCAGCATGAGCCTGGGCAGCCCCTTCTACTCCCAGGCGGAGCAGGACGCGGTAAACTATGCCCGCTCTCGCGGGATGGTGCTTTGCGCGGCGGTGGGCAACGACGGCGCGGATTATGTCATTTATCCAGCCTGCCTGGAAGGGGTCATCGGCTGCGCGGCCACCACCAATCAGGACCAGTGGGGCTCCTTCTCCAATCACCATCAATGGGTGGACGTCAGCGCCCCCGGGAAGGACATTTACGTCACTAAATACGAGGGATCGGGCGGTTATGCCTTCGGCACCGGTACCTCTTACGCCACCCCCCACGTGGCCGGGCTGGCCTGCCTGGTGTTCGCCCTGAGGCCGTGGTACACCCCGGAGCAGGTGGAGCGGGCCATATTCGACAATGCCGTGGACCTCGGCGAGCCGGGGTGGGACGAATACTTCGGCCACGGACGCATAGACGCCCGGGCCACCCTGTGGAGCGTGAGCCACGACGGCGCCGTGTTCACCGTCACGGCATCGTCGGGAGCGGGGGGGAGCGTCGATCCCGCGGGGGATGTGGAGGTGGTGGCGGCATCCGACGCTCGTTTCACCATCACGCCCGATGAGGGATGGCACGTCCAAGACGTGCTGGTGGACGGGAGCAGCGTCGGGGCGGTGGAGGAATACGTCTTCACCTTCGTGCAGGACGACCACATCATCGAGGCCCTGTTCGAGATCGATACGCATAACGTCACCGCTTCCGTCATCTCGGGTCGGGGGACGGCGCTCCCCGCAGAACAGCGGGTGGAGCACGGGCAGGAGGCCTCCCCCATCAGCATCATCCCGGACAGCGGATGGCATATCGCTTCGATCACCGACAACGGGATCCCGGTCGAGGTGGCCGACCCCGAAGGGATGGACTACGTTGTTCGCGAAGTCACCGAGGACCACGCCGTGGAGGTGGCCTTCGAGATCGACACCTTCACGGTCACCGCGCAGGTGGTCTCGGGCCGCGGCACCGCCGTGCCCCCGTCTCAGCGGGTCG
>JACVIY010000096.1 GCA_015711755.1 Candidatus Geothermincola secundus
CTCCAGCCGACTACTGAAGAGAGCTCCCGCGCCCCGAAGTATGGGTTCCCCGTGGCCCGGGAAGAGCATGTCGAAATCGAGCGATGCAAGCCGCTTAAGTGAAGCGGCGGCCAGCCGCGGGTCGGGAGTAAAAGGAGGAGGCGGCCCCTCCAGGACCCCGCCCTCGTTGCGCACCAAGTCCCCGCTGAACAGGATCCCCTCGCTCTCCGAGTAAAGACAGATGCTGCCCCGCGAATGTCCGGGGGTGTGCAGCACCCTGAGCCCTCCGAGAAAGGGAAGTTCCATCCCTTCCTCCAGCAGGATGTCGGGACGGAAACAGCGGTAGCGGAAGAGGGGGTAGAGAGAGTAATAAAAGAGGAACCGTGAGGGGCGGTATTTGAACCTCTCGTAGGGGATCTCGCCGCTGGCGTAGGGGGCATCGTCCGCGTGGATGGCCGCCTTCAGCCCGTTCTCCCGCTTGAGGCGGGCCACCGTGCCCACGTGGTCCCCGTGATAGTGGGTGGCTATGACCATCTCCAGATCGGCGGTGTCAGCGCCCAGATCGCGGAGTGCGGCTCGGATGGGCGAAAGGTCGATGGGAAAGCCCGCGTCCACCAGGCAAGGCATTGGCTCGAGGATCACGTAGACGTTGGACCCCTTGGCCTTAACGGCCTGGTATACATTCTCGGTCAGCCGCCTGACGCGGTCCTTTGCCGCCGCTCGAAAAGGCAGGGCGCTCCCCCTTTCCCATCCGATGTCCATCCGGTGTCAGACACCATTATCACAAATTATCACAAACCGCCGGCCGGCTAAGTGAGTTTTCGCTGGTAAGTGCCCTGATGCCTTCCTCTGCCCCCTCCCTCCGTCACCCAATGGTGTCTGACACCATTATCACAAATTATCACAAACCGCTTGCCGCCTGTGTCCGTCCGATAAGCAGGCGGCACCGTTCCGCCGCGCATGCCCCAAAAGTTACTAAAAAGTATCTTGATAAAATTAGTGACACGGCGTCTGTTTTGTGATATATTCCATCTCTTGGAAAGCAGGGAGGTCGACCTCCGAGCGCCTGATGCAGCGCTTTTCGGAAAAACCTGAGCGAAAGGAGACGTGACATGGCGCAGGAAGGAACGGGCTCGGACAGCCGCGAGATCATCTATCCGCCGGAAGAGCTCAGCCGCAACGCCTACATCAGCAGCATGGACCAGTACAAGGAGATGTACCGGCGTTCCCTGGATGATGCCGATGCCTTCTGGAGCGAACAGGCGGAGACCCTGGATTGGTTCAAGAAATGGGATACCGTCTTCACTTGGGACAAGGATGCCTGCAAATGCACCTGGTTCGCGGGCGGCAAGATCAACGTCTCCTATAACTGTCTGGACCGCCACGTCAAGGCGGGCAAGGGGGACAGGTTAGCCATCATCTGGGAGCCGGACGAGCCGGGTGAGGGTCGCAAGCTCACCTATGCGGAGATGCTCGACGCGGTGAGCCGCTTCGCCAACGTGCTCAAGAAGCGCGGGGTGAAAAAGGGCGACCGGGTGTGCATCTACCTCCCCATGATCCCCGAGCTGCCCATCGCCATGCTGGCCTGCGCCCGCATCGGCGCCATCCACAGCGTGGTCTTCGGCGGCTTCTCCTCGGAGGCGCTGCGCGACCGCATCCTCGATGCCGACGCGAGCATGGCCATCACCTCGGATATCGGTTTCCGCAGCGGAAAGCAGGTCCCTCTGAAGAAGAACATGGACGCGGCCCTGGCGGAATGCCCCGACGTGCATACCTGCATAGTGGTGAAGCACGGAGGAGTCGAGGTGGAGATGAAGGAGGGGCGGGACCTGTGGTGGCACGAGGAGATCGCCGCCCCCGACATCAGCGCCGACTGCCCGCCCGAGGAGATGGACGCCGAGGACCCGCTGTTCATCCTGTACACCAGCGGATCCACCGGGAAGCCCAAGGGCGTCCTGCACACCACCGCCGGCTATCTCCTGCACGTCTCCCTCTCCCACAAGTGGATATTCGACATCCACGACGACGACATCTGGTGGTGCACCGCGGACATCGGCTGGGTGACCGGCCACAGCTACATCGTCTACGGGCCCTTGGCCAACTGCGCCACCGAGGTCATGTTCGAGGGGGTCCCCACCTATCCCAAACCCGACCGCTTCTGGGAGGTGTGCGAGAAGTATAAGGTCACGGTGTTCTACACCGCTCCCACGGTCATCCGCTCGCTGATGCGCGAGGGCGAGGAGTGGACCAAGACCCACGACCTGTCCAGCCTGCGCATCCTGGGCACGGTCGGCGAGCCCATCAACCCCGAGGTCTGGCTGTGGTACTACGACCACATCGGCGGCGGCCGCTGCCCCATCATGGACACCTGGTGGCAGACGGAGACGGGGGGCATCCTCATCACCCCCCTGGCGGGGGCCACTCCCATGAAGCCGGGCTCGGCCAGCTTCCCCTTCTTCGGCGTGGACCCGGTCATCCTCAATCAGGACGGGAGCGAGTGCGGGGTGGATGAGAGCGGTTTCCTCTGCATCAAAAAGCCCTGGCCGGGGATGATGCGCACCGTTTACGGCAACCACGAGCTCTTCGTCAACACCTATTGGACCATGTTCCCCGGCTACTATGTGACGGGCGACGGGTGCCGCAGGGACGCGGACGGCTTCTACTGGCTGCAGGGGCGCATCGACGACGTCATCAACGTCTCTGGGCACCGCATCGGCACCGCTGAGGTGGAGAGCGCTTTGGTCAGCCATGAGTACGTATCCGAGGCGGCGGTGGTGGGGTACCCCCACGACATCAAGGGGCAGGGAATCTACGCCTACGTTACCCTCAAGGCGGAATACGAGGGCATGGACCAGGACGAGGTGCGCAAAGCGCTGGTGGCCCACACCCGCAAGGAGATCGGCCCCATAGCCACCCCGGACATCATCCACTTCACCCCGGCCCTTCCCAAGACCCGTTCGGGCAAGATCATGCGGCGCATCCTGCGCAAGATAGCCGAGGGCACCGCGGATTCGCTGGGTGATACCAGCACCCTGGCCGACCCCTCGGTGGTGGACTCCCTCATCGAGGGCAACAAGCAGCTGATGGGGAAGTAGGGAAAGCGGCAGCAGTTTCAGCAGGCAGGCAGTTTGGAAACGAACAGGAAAGGAGAGGGAGGTATGGCAGACGACGTGAAATTGGCCAATCCGGCGGTCCTGGGGCTGACCTGTTTCGGCCTCACCACGATGCTGCTCAACCTGCACAACGTGGGCATCATCAAGGCCTTCGACACCGCCATCATGGGCCTGGGGTTCTTCGTGGGCGGGCTGGCCCAGGTCATCGCGGGGATCCTGGAGTACCGCAAGGGAAACACCTTCGGCACCTGCGCCTTCACCGCTTACGGCACGTTCTGGATCAGCCTGGTCTTCGCGGTCATCGCCAGCGGCAAGTGGGGACTGGGGGTTCTCGTGCACACCGAAGGGCTGGCCTGGTATCTGCTGCTCTGGGGCGTCTTCACCGCGTTCATGACCGTCGGCACCTTCAGGATAAACAGGGTGCTGCAGTTCATCTTCGTCACGCTCACCGTGCTCTTCATCCTGCTGGCCGTGTGCAACTGGCTGGAGATCAAGGCGGGCGAGGGCCTGATGATAGTGTCCGGGATCATCGGCCTGTTCACCGGATTCGCGGCGCTCTACCTGGCCATGGCCGAGAACATCAACGAGATCTACAACCGGACCATTCTCCCCATCTGGCCCATGGGCGAGAGAGAGGCATACAAACACCCCGAAGACCTCTGATCCGCCGAACGACGAAAACGGGGCCCCGGTGATCTCTCCGGGGCCCTTACCTTTGCGTGAGCGCGCTTCCCAAGAGGGCCCTCGCTGCGTCCTAAAGCCGGAAAGGGTAAAATAACAGCGATTTTACAGCGGGAGGTCGATATGGAGCGCAGGAAGAGGATACCCCGGTCTTTCTTAGAACGCTACGGCGACAGGATCGCCGAGCCGACGGAGGTTTTCCGGCACATCCGCCGGGGTGATCACATCTTCATCGGAACCGGCTGCGGGGAGCCGCAGTTCCTGGTGAAAGAGCTGGCCGAATATGTGGAGTCCAACCCCAAGGCCCTGTTCGACGCGGAGGTGTTCCATGTCTGGACCCTGGGGGTCGCTCCCTACGCCGATGAGAAGTTCTCCCGCAATTTCCGCCACAACTCCTTCTTCATCGGAAACAACACCCGCAGGGCGGTGAACGAGGGACTGGCCGACTACACCCCCATCTTCCTCTCCCAGGTGCCCGCTTTGCTGAGGCGCCGCTTCATCCCCATTGACGTGGCGCTGGTGCAGGTGTCCCCGCCCGACCGCAACGGCTACATGAGCCTGGGGGTGAGCGTGGACATCACCAAGCAGGCGGTGGAGTCGGCCAAGCTGGTCATCTGCCAGGTCAACTCATACATGCCGCGGGTGCACGGTAACACCTTCATCCACACCGAACAGGCGGACTACCTCATCATCCACGACGAGCCGCTGCTGGAATACCGCCAGGACGTATCGGACGAACTGGTGGACCGCATCGGAAAGTACGTGGCCCGGCTCGTCGAGGACGGCGACACCATACAGGTGGGATACGGGAGCATCCCCAACGCCATCCTAGCCAACCTCAGGGGCAAGAGGGACTTGGGCGTGCATACTGAGCTGGTGGGGGACGGGATCGTCGAGCTGATGCGCCTCGGGGTAATCAACAACAGCCGCAAGACCATCCATAAAGGGAAGACCGTGGCCACCTTCTGCATGGGCACTATGGATACCTACGATTACCTCGACGACAACCCCTGCTTCGAGTTCCAGACCATCGACTACACCAACAACCCGCTCATCATCGCACAGAACCGAAACATGGTGGCCATCAACAGCGCCCTGGAGATAGACCTGACCGGCCAGGCTTCGGCGGAGTCCTTGGGGAAGGTCTTCTACAGCGGCATCGGCGGACAGGCCGATTTCATGCGCGGCGCGGTGTTGGCGCCGGGGGGGCGGACCATCCTGGCCCTGCCCTCCACGGCGGGCGGCGGGGAGTATTCCCGCATACAGCCCCTGATCAGGGAGGGAGCGGGAGTCACCCTGAACCGCGGCGACGTCCACTACGTGGTTACGGAATACGGGATCGCCTACCTGCACGGGAAGAACGTGCGGGAGCGGGCCATGGAGCTCATAGCCATCGCCCACCCGAAATTCCGCCCGTGGCTCGTCGAGGAAGCCAAGAGGAACAACCTCATCTACAAGGACCAGGCCTTCATACCCGGGAAAGAGGGGGAATACCCGGCTGAGCTGGAGCAGTATCGCAGGACCAAGACCGGGTTGGAGATACTTCTACGCCCGGTGCGCATCTCCGACGAGCCTATGCTCAAGGACTTCTTCTACTCGCTCTCCGACAAGAGCCTCTACCGCCGGTTCGTGTCGGCCCGCCAGGATATGCCCCACGAGCGCCTGCAGGAGTTCGTGGTGATCGATTACACCAAGGAGATGGTCATCCTGGCGGTGATACCCGAGGAGGGAAGGGAGGAGCTGGTGGGAGTGGGACAGTACGGCATCAACGAGGGCACCCACACCGCCGAAGTGGCTTTCGTGGTGCGGGACGACTACCAGAACAACGGCATCGGCACCGAGCTGCTCGCCTACCTCACCCAGCTGGCAAGGCGCCAGGGCCTGCGCGGCTTCACCGCCGAGGTCCTGGCTGAGAACAAGCCCATGCTGCACGTGTTCGAGAAGGCGGGTTTCGACATACGCCGCTCGCTCTCCGCGGGGCTCTACGAGCTGGACATGTCCTTCCGCGACTGAGGGCTGATAGTAGGGGCCGAGATCCGCGCAGGGAGCTCGGTACGGGCAGGTACGCCCTCATCACTCCTTAACAGAAAATTAACTTGACTGCGTATGCGAGCGGGTTAGAATAAAACTGAAGATACCATAATAGTTTACTTAGTGAGGTGCGAGAATGACTAAGGACGCTGAGATGAGGAGGCGGATCATCGATTCTTCCAGGGAACTGTTCTTTCGCCACGGCTTCAGCAAGGTCACCACAGACGAGATCGCCGAAGCTGCGGGGATAAGCAAGCGCACCCTCTACCAGTATTTCGAAAGCAAAGGATCCCTTTTTCTCAAGGTCATCGAGGATGCCCTTGAGGAGGCGGTGAAGAAAGCGGAGGAGATCATGGCCGACGGGGATCTGGATTTCCCGGAAAAGCTCAACCGCCTCATGCAGCTGCGCTCGGGGGAGCTTGCGAGAATAGGGGATCCCCTGGTGGAAGACGTTCGACGCAAGTTCCCCGATTTGTGGAATGCGGTGAGGGACATGCGCCGCTCGCTTTTTCGTTCGCATCTGAGGCGCCTCATCGATGAGGGGGTGCGCGCGGGTTTCTTCCTCAAGGACCTGGATCCCCTGATATTGGAGGCGGCATACGCCGCCGCGGTAGCCGAGGTGGTGAATCCGGACAGTCTGGCCGACCTGCCCTATACCGCGGCGCAGGCGACCGAAGCGGTGACCCGCTTGATATTCTTCGGTGCGCTGACCGATAAAGCCAGGATCAGCTTGAAAGGGGCTGGCGCGGGCCGCGGAGACGCGGCGCGCGGTGCCGGGCCAGCGGGGGCGCGACTTAAGAAAGGGAGGTAAGGATGGGAACGAGAAGAGGGACCCTTGCGGCGGCCTGCGTTTGCGCGCTCATATCGCTGCTTTGGATGGGATGCAGGAACGGGAGTTCTCCTGAAACCGTTCCGGTCGGCCCCGAGGGGATAAAGCTTCCGCCGGGCGTGGTGGAACAGGGAGGGCTTCCTGACGACGCCCCTGTCCGCAAGCCCGCGGAAGCGGAGGAAGCTGCTTCCGGGAAGGAAAAGAAGAGCGTTTCGCTGGAGGTGGGCGGGGGGAGGTTCACCGTCACCTCGGCGGTCAGGAAGGACGACAACTCCAGCGTCGCTTCGGAGGCCTTGCGGGAGGTAAGCGGGGATTATCTCGAGCTGGAGCTGACGGTTGAGAACATCTCCGACGACCTGTTGGACCTTAAGGAATTCGAGTTCCGGCTGTGGAGCCCCGGCATCAACACGGAGGATTACGCTTGGAAGTATCCTCTGGGAAAACCGGTGGGCGAAAACCTCATAGCCGCGGTGCTCCTGCAGCAGGAAGACCTCGCCCCCGTCGATTTCCGATTGAAGGTGGGCGAGGTGCTGGAAGACTGCCTCTTGGTGTTCGACCTCAACCCCAAGAGCGTCCGTCCCAACCCCGGCTTCGACCCGGCGGGCGCCACCTTCAGCGTGAAGAAGACCAGGGGAGAGGGTTCGGGAGAAAAGGCGGAGATATCTCTGGAAGACATGGTCAGGGAGGGATGACCGCCGTGGGGACTTTCGCCCGGGGCCTCAAAAGCGTTTACCGAAACCCGGCTCGCAGCGCTATCATCGTCGTCCTCCTGGGGGTATGCCTGACCTTTTCCCTGGCCATGCTGGCCGTGCGCACGGCCGCCCGCTCCCAGGTGGAAAAGGTGAAGGGCCGGGTGGGCAACTACGCCGAGGTGAGACGGGCCTCCCAGGCCTTCTTCGACCGCTATATGCGGGAGAGCGAGAAATCGCAGGCGCAGAGACAGAGGGAGGCGCGCTCCATGAGCCCGGAAGAGGCAAGCCGGCAGCGGGCGCAGCTGCTGGTGGACGAAGGCCTTGCTGACGAGCTGGCAAGAAGCGAATACATAAGGACCTACGACAAGTTCCTGACGGCGAGCATCGATGTCCCCGAGATGGAAAACCCCGCTATCATGCCGGTGTTCGAGAAGGGACTGGCCGAACAGGCCGCCCGCGTGGGCATCGAGTTGACCGAGAGCACATTTGCCTTCACCGGCAACACCGATGCCGCTTCCTTGGCGGATTTTCGCGAAGGAAGAAAGGCACTTATAGAGGGGCGTTACTACGATTATTTCGATTACCTCGAAAGAGCGCCGGTGGTGCTGGCAGAGAGGAACTTGGCGCAGAAGAACGGCCTTTCCGTGGGTGACGGCGTGAAGGTGCGGGTCAAGGACCGGTCGGGCCGATCGGGCGATATGTACGTGAGGATCATCGGTATATACGAGACGCGCGAGGCCGAAAGGGAGAGCGGCCCCCTGGGGTTCAACCCTTTCGGCAACACCTTCTACGCCCCCTTGTCCTTGGTGCAGGACCTCAACAACACCCCCGGTTACGTCGACTCCGCCTCCTATTATTTCGACAACGTGGATTCGACAAAATCCCTTCTCGCCTTTTTCAGTTCGCTCGAAGGCTCCGAGCGCTGTGAGATTACCACTGATTACGCCGACTATCAGGCGCTGGCCGACCCGCTGACCAAGACGGGGAACGCCTCCACCATCGGGCTGGGGGGTTCGCTGGGGGCGTGCGTGCTCATCCTCCTGCTCTCCATGCTGTTGGTGGTGCGGGGGCGCATGAAGGAGCTGGGAGTCCTCAAGGCGGTGGGAAGCGCCGACCGTCAGATACTCGCCCAGTTCGCTGTGGAGGTGGCGGTGCTGTGCATGGCGGCCATGATCATCGCCTCTCTCGCCACGGCGGTGATCGGGCAGAGCCTGGGAGAATGGCTCATGGAGGAGAGCAATGCCGCGGAAGCCGCTCCGGCCGAGCAGTCCGTGGAGGAGGCGCGTGGCGGTGGGGCGGCCCTGAGCGCCCTGCGGGGTTCGTCGCAGGGCAAGTACATACCGCCCGCGGATGCGGACAGCGATATCGTGGTGATGTTCGGGAGCCGCGCCTTCCTCTACGCCTGCCTGATGCTGATGTTGATATGCCTGCTGGGGATGGTCATACCGGTGGTGGGGGTGACGCGGCTGCGTCCCGCCCAGGTGCTGCGGATGGAGTGAGGTGGTGAGCGCGGTGTTCAGAGTCGTCGTCGAGGACGTCAGCAAGAGATTTCGCAACAGGGGTGGGGAAGTAGCGGCTCTGGAAGGGGTACACTTGGAGGCGGAGGCGGGCATGATGACCGCGGTGGTGGGGGCCTCGGGCAGCGGGAAGACCACCCTGCTCTACGTGATCGGGTCGCTGGAAACCCCGGATTCGGGGAAGGTGACGGTGGGCGCGAGGGAGGTCTTCCCCGCCAAGTCGGGGCTGGGAGATTACCGCAGGGAAGAAGTGGGCTTCGTGTTTCAGTCCTTCAACCTGGTGGGGCACTACAACGCCCTTGAGAACGTGATGCTTCCCTTGGCTATGGCCGGGAGGAAGGGCCCTGAGGCCAAAAGGAGAGCCCAAGAGCTGCTGTTGAGATCGGGCATAGGCGAAGACAGGTGGCGGCATCTCCCCACCCGCCTTTCCGGGGGCGAACAGCAGCGGGTGGCCATAGCCAGGGCCATGGCCAACGATCCCCGCTTGGTGCTGGCGGACGAGCCCACCGGAAATCTCGATTCCCAAACCGGGGACGTCATCGTCTCGATGCTGCGCGAACTGGCGGAAGAAGGGCGCTGCGTCATCCTGGTGACCCATGACGACGGCGTGGCTTCCCGCTGCGATCGGATCATAAGGTTGAAGGACGGGCGCCGCCTTGACG
>JACVIY010000097.1 GCA_015711755.1 Candidatus Geothermincola secundus
GAGATTTTTTCTTTTCTGGTCTGCTTACATTTTATCCCTATTAATCAGGGGTTTCAAGGCGATTTTCGATGACCTGAGGGTTGTGTGCGCCGATAAGTCAGCGAAACACTCGTCAAACATATCCAGATGAGGGAGTCCGAAACAACGGGAATGCTTTTTTGCTGGGAATATGCCTTTACCGAAAGGGCATGTCGGGGGGTTCGACAACCTCCCGGGTTTCCGGGGATCCAGGAGGTTGTCGAAGCCCCGACGGCAGAACGAGAAACACCTCACGTATCCCACGTCCCCTTCGCATTTGGTCACAATGAGAGGGCGCGGCGATTCGGCATTCATTGCCGGCTAACACGCTGTTCGTTTTTCAAGGTCCCCATACGTCCGGCGATCAGCTCCCACTTCACCACTGCCGGAACAGCCCCAGCGATGGACGTGATGCCATCACCAAGCCGATTGTATCATAATAGCGGCTTGCGACATCTTTATTTCTCAAGCTATGTATATGTCCACATCGCTGGCGAAAGAGCCCTTTCCGATGAGCTCGCTGCGCTCGACGCAGGAGCGGCAGATGCGATAGAACCGCACGGACGCCTCCGCGCCCTCGATGATCTCCTCAAGGGCCTCCTTCATCTGAAGATATTTTTCCTCGCTCAGCACGCATTCGAACACGCTCAGCTGGACGTGATCCCCGTAATTCTTGAGCTCGTTGCATACCCTTGTGCGCACACGGTCGCAGGGGATGTCGTAGACCACCACAACGAACTGAGCAGCAGCCATGTCCCCGGTTCATCGGGAGAGGAAGGGGCGATAGGGGGAGTTCCCCTGCAGGTCCCTGACCAGCCTCCTGGCCTGCAGCTGAAAGCCGATGAGGTGATTGACGGGAACATCGCGGTCGGGATGCCTGAACTCCCCGTAAGCCCTCCTGTTGTACTGCGACACGAACTCCTTCAGGGCTTCCTCGCTGAGCAGTACTGCGCCCTTCTCCTCGCGAAAATCGTCAGGGGAAAAGACGCCCCTGTTGAGACAGGTGAGAACCAGGGAGTCAGCAAGCTCGGGCCGCCATTCCTCCATGAGGTCGAGGGCGAGGGAGGGTTTGCCGTAACGGTCTCCGTGCAGGAATCCCTGATAGGGATCAAGGCCCGTGGTCTCCACCGCGGACCATACATTGTTGAGAAGCAGCGAATATCCCAGGCTGAGCAGGGCGTTGACGGGATCCCGCGGAGGCCTGCGGGTGCGGCAGGGAAAGGCGAAGCCCTCAGGGACGAGAAGGCGTATCCCTGAGAAGTAGACGGCTGTGGCCCGACCCTCGAGGCCCCTCAACTCGTCGAGGTTCGACACGCGGGGGATCTCGCGGAGGCATTCCCTGAGGAAAGCGATGTGCGTATCGAGGTCGGCGAGGTCGCGACGTCGGCGGTGGCGCTGGAGGAGTATCCGCTGATTATGGATCTTGCCACGCACGAATCCCCGGGAGAGCTCGAGGCGCTTTTCCTGGTCCTCCGTGGCCCTGAACTGCAGACGGCGCAGGGTTCCGTGGTTGGAGAAGGCGGGCCGTAGATGTCCTCTCAGGCGCCCCCGCATGGTCAGGAACGATACCCCTATGCCCTCCCTCAACAGGTGGTCGAGGATGGGTACGGTGACGGAGACATTCCCGAAGACGACCACCTGCTCGAGTTTAAAGCCCGGTATGTCCGAGATGACCACGCCATCCTTATCTACTATGATGCGGCTGCCTTCCCGCCGCAATTTCGCCCCCTGCTCGAGTACATACAGAACAGCCATGTCCCTCTCCTCCTCTTCCATTTGTTAAATACGCAAGAGCAGGCCTCTTGTAACGGGAATCGCTCAGGCGGATGATCATGGAGCCGAGCGCGGAAGGAGGAAGGGGCCGCGGAGAGGGCGGCTAAGCAGGTCTTACGGCCTCGGCACGCTCAGGAGATGGAAGGCGTCGGGTTTCCCTCTTCTCGGGCATATTTTGAACGGAAGCGGACCTGGCCCATGCCCATGGTAGTCTTCATGCCCAGACCGCAGAACTCCGAGAAACGCGCGAGCAGGTGCAATGCCCTGCAGAGATCCTCATCATCCTGGCGCAGCAGGTATTCGCAGACCCCGACCACCCCGATTTGACGGGAGCGGTCGAAGTGCAGGATGTGAGTGAAAAGAGAAAAGCGGGACGGATGGGCGACCTCCTCGGCCATCCTGTGGATGTCCGCCCCGAGGTCCACCCGGGAGACGGCGGACCAGGCCCGATTGGCGCTCTGCCATATCAGGCGGGGAAGGGGGAAGAGGACATTTCGCCCTCCGCTGCGGAAAGCGGTGGGGCTCAGGAATTTGAGAGTGAGGCGGCGGGGTGGAGGCTTTCTGCTCACCACGCATTCGCGGTATAGGTCATCCGCATCCGTCGCTCTTACCCTGAGCCCCTCCACGAAAAGGGGGATATCTCCGAGGATGACATATCTCCCGATCATGCTCGGCTGGATGCTTTCGCTCCACAGGCGGGCGAGCTCGTCATCGAGCAGGGTCAGGCGGAGCTCATATGCCCTGTCCGGGAAAAGCCTGAGGCGGCCCTCCCCCACGGACTCCATCTCTCCGTAGAGAGGGGAGACGGTATAAGGCTTGGGGGGACGCATGTCGTGGAGCCGGGCGGACACGGCCTCATCCGCCTCCTTTACCAGCCCGAGAAAGAGTGCGTTCAGTCTCTGCCCGCCCCCTGCCGACAGGTTCACGGTCCGTGGTGTCCGCATGTTCAGGCATATCTCGACGAGCGAGCCCAAGAGGGGACCTCCTTTCCTTGTGGATGGACCTTCTCAGGGATGAATGTTAGCATGAGAGGACGACGGGAACGCCGCCGTAGAGCCGGATCAGAGGCCTTCCATTGATGACGGCGGCAGGCCTCTCGAGCAGCAGGGCGATCCTCCTAAAGCGCTATGAAGGTATGCTGGTCGAGCAGCTCCGCGAGGTCCTCGCGCATCATCCCCGCAAGGCGCTCGAGCATCACGGATACCTGCTTGACGAATCCCTCGATGTCGTTGGTCGTGGCCCTCCTCTTACCGTGGATGAGCATGAGGTTGTTGCGCCTGTTGACCATCTTCTGGAACTCCCTGAGTTCGGCGGAGCCGGCGCCATTCCAGATGGGATCCCCGAAGGCCGCGAGGAGGATGTGCCCGTGCATGAGCGATACCTCATGCGGGGTCCGCACGTAGTCGTGGCCGAAGACCTCCCTGGCCAGCATCTCGTAACGGGCCCTTACCGCGGGGGGAACGCTTCTGTCCCAGTCGAGCTTGGCGGCGTTCAGCCCCTCCCCGTCCATGCCTGTGGTCTGGGCCAACCTGAGCTGGGATATCATCTCCAGACAGCGATAAAGGCGGACGGCGGCGTCATCAGGGTTGCCCGCGCGGTTCCGGCGCATGGCGTTGCAGTAGAGATCCACCGCGAGATGAAGACCGTAGGAAGGGTTCCTCCTGAAAAGTCCGTACAGCTCATCGCCGCGGTTCTCGCCCTGGAGCGCCTCCAGGGCGAGGAGGTTTTTCTCCAGGCCCGGCAGGTCCAGGCCCATCTCGAACTGGCGTGCCGACTCAGCGGCCCTCCTTAGTTGGGTAAGCGCGGGGTTGTAGTGAAAGCGGTCCCACAACGAGAAGCCCTTGACGAGGCCGCGGAGGACCTCCAGCCGCGCCTTCACCGGAAGGGCTCTCCTCCCCCTTATCTCCCCAAGGGCCTCGCACAGTTTCTCATCCGCCGCCTCGAAGCCGCAGGCGTTGAAGAGATCCAGACACTGCCTTATCTTCAGCTCTCCCAATGTCATGAAGGGGTTGGGGAGCAGGGTGACGTACTCGCTGCCCGGCTTGGGCGCACGCAGCTCGGGAAGATATGTCTCATGGTCCACGTAGAGAAGGTCCGCGCCCAGGAAATTGGCCGCAGCGGCCGCCGCGCTCACCATGGATTTCTTGCCGCCCGTGTTATCCAGAGCGATGTCCCGAAGGCCTTCGCGGGTCCATTCATCCCAGTATCTTCCCACGATCTCGTAGATGGCCTCGGGGTCATCGGGGTCCACTCTCTCCCGGTCGTATTGGACCTCGTGCTCCCGGAGGAAGTCCACCTCCCTGATGACCCTGGTCAGGTGCTCCTCGGTCTCGGCGGTGTAGATGAAGAGGATCCTGCGGGGACGGACTGCGTCCAGGGTCAGGATGAGGGGTTGGGGGGTGGTCCCCACGGTCATGATAAGGGCTTCGTAGCGGCCGGAGAAGTCCTTGCATTTCCGGCGAAAGGCCTTCCTTACCTGCGGGAAGAGCTCGCCCCAGTAGAACTCCTCCGCCTCTTTCCCGCGGCCCGCGTTTTTGAGCTCTATCCAGCGCTCACTGAGGGCGGATAAGTCTCTTGTTGCCACGGCGCCCACCCCCTCTGAATTGCTTGCATCGCTTATTCCCTCCACTGGATTATAACACGGGTCCATCACGCGCAATCCTCCTCGTAGAGGCGACGCAGGCGCCGCTTGAGGCGGGAGTAGCGCATGCGCAGGGCCTCGGGTCGGACGTCGAGGAGCGAGGATATCTCCTCCCAGGACATCCCCAACTCCTCTCGCTTCAGCAGGAGCTCCCTCTCCTCCGGGTCGAGGGCGCTGAGGATGGAGCGGGCGCGGACCATCTCCTCACGGCGCATCAGCTGCTCCTCCGGCCCGTCGGCGCTTCCGTCGGCGTGCAGTTCACCCGGATCATCGGGGAAAGGGTCATGCGCCTTATTGAGATGGCCATGCGGCCTCATCTCGGACTGATAGATGGTGGTCCTGACCCTGCGCCTCTCGCTCCGGTTCATGTCTATGGCTATGTTCCTGGCGGTCTTCAGTATGGAGTTGCGGCAGTGGAGACAGTTCTCCCAGAGGATGAGCCCCGCCGCTGCCCTCGCCAGCAACCTCTCCACGGCTTCCTGGAGGATGTCCTCCTCCATACCCGCCGCGCAGCGGGAAAACGACCTGATGGCGCGGAGCAGAAACACCCGCTCCTCACCGTAGACGGAGAGGAGCATATCTCTCGCGAGGGGTTCATGGCTCGCGAGGCGCGCAGGCGCTCCGCCTCCGGCCGGCGGATTAATGTGTCCCTTGTTCATGCGATCACCTCCTTGTCACGGGAGCGCAACGGCGCTCCCCCTCGGCGACACCCGAGGCGATCGCTTTGCCCGCCCGCCGGCGGCTCTTTCAAGGTCCGTAAAAGGTAAAAAGCCACCGCATCCGCCCAGGCACCTCAACGGAGGTGCCACTCGATACGGCGACCTTCCGCGGCTCACAACCGCGAATATAATATAGCGTCTGACATGGGGTTGTGTCAAGAAGGATCCGTGAAGACGCCGGGCGTCGCGGATGGTCCGGTTGCGAAAAGCATCTTCATCCGTAATGGTTGTAAAAGGTGGCGGGCTGATGCGCGCCCCCGGCGGCGTGAATGCCGGGAAAGGAGGAGGCGAGCAGGTGGGAGCGAGAGAAAGAGGGAAAAGGGTCGTGCTCACCATCGGTCATTCTAATCATCCACCTGCGCTCTTCCTGCAATTTCTGGAAGCGCACGGGGTCGAGCTTGTCGCTGACGTGCGGTCGAGGCCTTGTTCACGCCACGTCCCCCACTTCAACCGGGAGGCGTTGAGCGTGCTCCTGAAGGGCAGGGGAGTGGGCTACCTGTTCCTGGGGGACCGGCTGGGGGGCATGCCCGATGACGAGCGCTTCTACGACGAGGAGGGGAGGGTGCTCTACGATAGGCTGGCCGCGTCCGACGGATTCAGGCAGGGCATGGAAGAGCTGCGAGCGGTGGCGGCGGAGGTGAGGGTGGCCGTCATGTGCGGGGAGGAAAACCCCGCCGGTTGCCATCGAAACCTTTTGGTGGGCCGCGTCCTGGCCGGTGAGGGTTGGAAAGTGATGCACATAAGGGGCGACGGGGGGTTAGAAGCTGCAAGTCAGGGCGGGGCCGTGAGTTCCGCGGGCCAGGGCGAGCTGTTCCCAATGGAGAAGGAGGAGGGATGGAGGTCTATACGATCGGTTTCGCCGGAAAGACGGCGCAGGCGTTCTTCGGGAGACTGAGGTCGCTGGGAATAAAGAGACTGGTGGACGTGAGGCTGAACAACACCCCGCAGATGGCCGGGTTCACCAAGAGGCAGGACCTGGCCTTCTTCCTCATGGAGATCTGCGGGGCGGAGTACGTCCACGAGAAGTCCCTTGCCCCCACCCACGATCTCCTCAAGGGCTTCAGGAGCGGCGCCATCGGCTGGGACGAGTACGAGAGGCGGTACCTGGAGCTGCTGGAGGAGAGGAGGGTGGGGGAGAGACTGTCGCGGGGTCTCTTCGAGGGCCCCGCGGTGCTCCTGTGCAGCGAGCCGACGCCCGAGCGCTGCCACAGGCGTCTGGCCCTGGAGTACCTGGACCGCAGGTGGGGCGGGCTGGAGATAGTCCACATCTAGACCGAGTCTGAGCGAAGGAACCGATAGAGCGGACCGCTATAACGGCGAGGGCCGGGAACTGCAGGGGAAGCCCGGCCCTCAAGACACGTCCTCAATCAGAAAAAGACTTATTCCTCCATCACCTCACATGCGTCTCCTTTCTCATCCGGAGGCAGCGCCGCTGCCCATCCGCGCATCTCCCCGCCACCCCTCATCCGGCCGGACCTGGATAGACCGCGTTCACCTGCAGCCAGCAGAGCTGCCTGTCCATGCCGTAAGGGTCGAACGGTCGGGTGAGGCCCACTCTGGCGATGGGGCTCCCGCCCTCGTTCAGGGCTCGGTTCAGGTCGGCGATGAACCCCTCAGCTCTCCCCTCCTGCGAGGCGAGGGCAAGGCCGTCACGGAGCAGGAGGTCGTTGAAGGGCACATCGGTTAGCCGCTCCCCGCCGGCGGAGACGAGGTCCACCCGCAGTTTCCGAATACGGTCGAGATGGGCGCGCACGCTGCGGCAGAGCAGAGTGCCCAGGGAGCGGTCCGCGTCACCGGCCTCCACGCATCTGACGGGCATGCGCGCGCCGTAGATATCGGAAAGCAGGGGACGCGCGATGCCGCTGAGGACGCGATGCATGTCGCCCGGGCCCAGCCGCCGGAGTACCCTGGCGGTGGAGGGGTCGAAGCGGACGTCATCCGTATGGGGCCTCCTGATGGGCAGCCTGGCCCCATCGAGCAGAAACTCGATGACGCAGCCGATGGTTATGTCGCCCCCAGGCACCCTGAGATGGTCGCGGGTGAGGCCGGCGGCGCCGCGGGTGGGGCGCACGTCGGCCAGGGTGCGCAGGTCCACCCCGGCCAGACATACCCGTCGCGCGCGCATGGCGGTGAGGTCGGTGACCAGGATGACGCATGAGCCGCTGCGCTCCTCCGCGAGGAACGGAGCGATGGGTATGGCTTCGGGGGCGGCGCCCTCGAGAAACACGGTCACGGCGTCCGATTCTGCGGAGAGTGGCCTGGCGTCATTCGCTCGAGCCGGACGCGCGAGGTGGCGGTCGCCGCATGGCTCTCCCGGAAAGCGAGAGCCCCCTGCACCTGGCTCCCCGAAGCGGGGAGACACCGCTGTTTCCGCGAGAAGGCGAGGATATCCGAAGTGGAGCATGTTCTTTGCCCGCGCGCTTCCGTTCTCACCCGGCCGGGGTCTCATAGCGAGCGGGCCTCCCCGTTGGAGCGTTCCGAACCGGCACCGGCCCGGAGGCCCTGTCCCGTATGCGCCCGATACCCGCGCTCACGCCGACTCTCCTCCCCGCGCCCCTCCTCGCCGACGATGAGGGCGCAAAGGATGAAGAGGACGCCGAGGATGTAGCCCAGCGGCCTCCACAGCGCTGTCAGGATAAACAGCAGCCCCAGCAGCATGAGAACGAACCCCATCTCCAAACCTCCATCGTTGTCGCCCTTTCAACCCACACTCTCCATTACGGGCTGAGAGCGGGGATGTAACGCGGAAAGCGGGAGCAGCGCGGGGAAGGGCGGGGGGGCGGAACGGGGGCCCGCAGAGACTGATCAATATTACGCGGCCTGGTATAAGGCGGCCTCGGGGCTTCCCCACGGCTCCGGGAAGGGGAGATCGCGAAGATGGATGTTGCATATTCTGTCATCGGTCGTATTTATAATCGCAAGCTGTGAGGAAGTGTCTTATTTATATGGATGCGGTAAAGAGGGGTGGAATCGGGAGAAAGAATACAGAATTCAGCGAAGAGGCCAAGTCTGGTCCATTGCAATCGAATTTGTTGAGGAGGCTTTTTAAGAATGAGATCGATGATGGCCAAAGAGAATAACCGGATAAAGGAAAAGCTTTTTGTGGCCTTGACATACTATTAAAAGCAAGCTACCTTGGTTTGGTGGGGCAAAGGCAGAAAGAGGTTTTGTGAAAATAAGGAGATAACCATGGGGAGGATGGCTTGAACGAGATAGACGACTTAAAGGTCAGAGATATTACCATAGGGGCACTTCTGCACGATATCGGCAAAGTGGTCCAGAGGGCTGACCAAGCCCCCACCTCTAAGAACCATCAGTCTTTCGGTGCGGAATGGCTCGAACGATTTGACTTTCTGAGAAATTTCAGCGGATATGCGCTCTGGCATCACACAAGGGAAGCTCGCCATGAGAAGGTCCCTTCGGCCATGATTGTCAATCAAGCGGACATGCTGGCGGCGGGGGAAAGAGTGCGACATGGGGACGAGAGCTATTCCTCCTGGGATAGGGAAACGGCGCTGCTCTCGCTCTTTTCCAAGATAAGAATAGACGAAAGAGAAGCTGAGGGCGAATTCCAGGCATATTATTACCCCTTGAAGAGAGCTGACCTGGTTTTGTTTCCCCAAGAGGAATTACACGCAGAGCGGGTGAGTAGGGAAGATTACGAAGAGCTCCTCGAAAGCCTAGATAAGGACATCCATAAGATCAAAAGCATATTCGGCCCCAACGCCCTCCTCGCTGTTCTCGAAAAGCACCTTTCATATGTGCCCGGAGATACCAGGGTGGAACGGGAGAATCCGGAGAAAGACCCGGACATAAGCCTTTTCGATCATCTTAGACTGACAGCGGCCATAGCTGCGTGCCTCTACATCTATCTCGCGTTCAAGGAACCGCGTCAGGAAAGATGGGAGGAAGATCTCATATACGATATGCATGACAGGCGTTTCTTAATAGTGGATGTCGACCTCTCAGGGATACAGGACTTCATCTACAACATCTCCTCGAAGGGAGCCCTGCGGTCCCTGCGAGCTAGGTCTTTCTATCTCGAGATGGTCTGCGAGAACATAGCGAGGAAGATCCTGAAGGAATGCAATCTTGAAAGGAC
>JACVIY010000098.1 GCA_015711755.1 Candidatus Geothermincola secundus
TTGCTCGTCTCCGCCCCCTCCGCCGCGAGACTCCTCTTCCCGCAGAGCCCTGAAGATGCCCTCCAGGCGCTGAGAGCGCTCGCAGGATTCGTCGCGCATGAAGGTCACTTCGGGCAGGTACCGCAGGCGTACCCGCTTGCCCAGCTCGGCGCGGATGAAGCCGCGGGCCCCCTCCAGCGCCTTCATGGCCTCGTCAGCCTCCTCGCGAGTCCCCAGCACGCTCACCCAGATGCGGGCGTGGCGCAGATCCGCGGACATCTCCACCTCAGTGACGGTGACGAAACCGATGCGCGGATCCTTTATCTCCTTCTGGATGATCTCGCCCAGCACCTCTCGGCAGGTCTCGCAGACCCTCCTCACCCTTGCCGGGATCACTCAGGTCACCTCCCCGCCATCGAACCTCGTTACCTGGCGCTCCAGGCCCACCACCTCCGCCGGGGTCCACGAGAACACCGCCCTCTCTACCTGGGAGAGCAGTTCCCGTACGCGGTACTCGCTGTTGCCGACGCAGGCGAAGGCAATGCTGGCCCTTTTGGTGTCGCCGGTATCTCCCACCTCCGCCACCGCCACTCGGAAGCGGCTCCTGGTTCGGTCCAGCAGCATCCGCACCACCTGCCGCCTGTCCTTGAGGGTGCCGCTATCCCGGATATAGAGGTCTACGCGCAATGCTCCCACGAACATGGACAACGCCGCCTTCAGGAGGGAGTCACTCGGAGGCGGTGGTCCTCGGCTTCTCGCGGACCTCGTATGCCTCCAGGATGTCGCCCTCCTTGATGTCCTGGAAGCCCTCCAGCCCGAAACCGAACTCGTAACCCGCGGAGACGGAGCGCACATCGTCCTTGAAGCGCTTCAGGGAAGACAGCCGCCCCTCGTAGACGATGGTACCGTCACGCACCAGGCGCACGTTGGAATTGCGGTTCATCTCGCCCTCGCGCATGAAGGCGCCTCCCACGGTCCCCACCTTGGGCACCCTGAAGATGGCCTGCACCTGGGCGTAACCGGTCTGCACTTCCTCGAACTCGGGGGCCAGCATGCCCACGCGCGCCGCCTCCAGCTCCTCGATGACCTGGTAGATGACCCGGTAGACGCGCAGGTCCACTCTCTCGCGCTCGGCGAGGTCCCGCGCCTTGGCGTCGGGCCTGACGTTGAAGCCGATGACGATGGCCCCGGAGGCCGCGGCGAGCATCACGTCGTTCTCGGTGATCCCGCCGACCCCTCGATGGATCACGTTTATCTTGACCTCCCCGCCGTCCAATTTGGCTACGGCGTCGCAGAGCGCCTCCACAGACCCCTGAACGTCCCCTTTGATGATGACGTTGAGGTCCTGGACGTCGCCCTTGTTTATGCGCTCGAAGAGGTCCTCCAGGGAGATGTGGCGGGGCTTTTCCGCCTTCTGAGAGAGCACGCGCTCCTTCAGTTTGCGCTCCTCGGCTATGGCCTTGGCCTTCTTCTCGTCCTCCACGGCCTTGAGGATGTCGCCCGGGTCGGGCACAGAGTTCATCCCCAGGACCTCCACCGGAGTGGAGGGAGTAGCTGCCTCCACCCTGTTCCCGCGCTCGTCGAAAAGGGCCCTGACCCGCCCGTAGTGGGTCCCCGCCACCACCGCGTCCCCCGCCCTGAGGGTGCCCCGCTGAACGAGGACTGTGGCGATGGGCCCGCGGCCCCGGTCCAGGCGGGCCTCGATGACGGTGCCGCGGGCGGGCGCGTCGTGGCGCGCCTTGAACTCGTAAAGCTCCGACAGCAGGATGATGCTGTCCAGCAGCGTGTCCAGGTTGGTCCGCTGCTTGGCGGACACGTCCACGAAGATGGTGTCGCCGCCCCATTCCTCCGGGATGAGCTGGTGTTCGGTGAGCTCCTGCCTCACCCGCAGGGGGTTGGCCTCCTCCTTGTCTATCTTGTTCACCGCCACAATTATGGGGACCCCCGCGGCCCGGGCATGGTCTATGGCCTCGACCGTCTGGGGCATGACCCCGTCGTCCGCCGCCACCACCAGCACGGCGATGTCGGTGACCTGGGCTCCCCTGGCCCGCAGAGCGGTGAAGGACTCGTGCCCGGGAGTGTCGATGAAAGTTATGGTCTTTCCCTCGTGCTTTACCTGATAAGCCCCGATGTGCTGGGTGATGCCGCCGAACTCGGTGGAGATCACGTCGGTCGAGCGTATGGCATCCAGCAGCGAGGTCTTGCCGTGGTCCACATGACCCATGACCGTGACCACGGGCGGCCTCGGTTGCATGTCCTCGGGGCGGTCCTCCGCCTCCTCCTCCACATCCTCGACGAAGCGGCTCTTAACCTCCACCTCATAGCCCAGCTCCTCGCCGATGAGGTGGGCGGCCTCGTCGCTTATGGGATCGTTGATGTTGACCATCTCCCCCATCCTCATCAGTTGGCGGATTATCTCCGCCGGGGTCTTCCCCACCCTCTGGGCGAAGTCGCGCACGGTCAACCCCGAGGGGACGCGCAGCTTCCTCGGCTTGGGAGGAGCGGGCGCCTCAGCCGCTTCGCCCGCCCCTTTTGCCGGCGGCTCAACCCTTGCAGTCGCAGGCGGCGGGCTTTCGGGCTCTGCCTCATCGGCCGCGGCTGCCGCCGCCTTCAAGCTTCCGGGAGCCGCATCGCGCGCTTTGGGGGCGGCCTTTTCCCCAGCCGCCTTCTCGGCCTTCTTCGGAGCCGCCCTCTCCTCTCCTTCGGCTCGCTCCTTTACCGCCGCGCCCCCTCCTATGAGCGCGGCCTTCTCGGAGGCGGCCGCGCTCGCCGCCTTGGCGGAGCGGGCGACCTCGCTTTCGGCCGGCTTGGATTCAACCGCGGTCCTGGCCCTGGGAGCAGGGGCCTTCCCCGCTTTCTCGGGCGCTTTCTCCGCCGCGGGCTTCTTCGCGGCGGGACGGGCCGTTTTCGAGGGCGCTTTTGCGGGCGGCTTCTCCCCCTCCTTGCCGAGTCCGGCTTTGAGCCGCGCGACCACCGCATCATCGACTGCGGAGAAGTTGCTGGTCACCTCGATGCCCATCTCCCGCAGCTTCTCCATGAGCTGCTTGGTGGGCATCATCAGCTCCTTGGCCACCTCGTGTACCCTCTTGCCTGCCATTCGCGTACCTTCCTTCAACATACCGTCCGGGACGGCGCTCTCTTCCCCATCCACGGACAACACACAATCGAGCCGGGACGGTTCCACACCATCGCCGCTCGACCCGCGTTCACGGTCTCTCTCAGAGCTCCGCGGGGGAGGCCCCGCCGCCCCCGGCCTCACCGCCGTCTGCTTCGGACGCCCCTCCAAAACCGCCGCCGTCCGCCTCCGCGGACGGGGCCTCGACCGAGGCATCCGTCCCTTCAGCGGACCCGGCGGGCTCCCCGTAAGACCCTCCGTCCGCTTCCTCGGGCGACTCGCCGGCCCTCTCCCTGGCCAGCTGGGACTCGCTCTTTATGTCTATCCGCATGGAGGTGAGCTTGGCGGCGAGGCGGGCGTTGACGCCCTCCTTCCCGATGGCCAAAGAAAGCTGGTTGTCCGGCACGATGACCGTGGCGGACTGCTCATCGGGGTCGATGACGACCTCCTTTATCCGCGCCGGAGCCAGGGCGTTGGTCACGAAGACCACAGGGTCATCCGACCAGGGGACGATGTCCACCTTCTCCCCCCTCAGCTCGTTGACCACCATTCGCACCCGCGACCCCTTGGAGCCGACGCATGCCCCCACCGGGTCGACGTTCCTCTCGTGGGAGATCACCGCTATCTTGGAGCGGTGCCCGGGCTCCCTGGCCACCGCCTTAATCTCCACGTAACCGTCCTCGATCTCCGGCACCTCCAGTTCGAAAAGGCGCCTGACCAGCCCGGGGTGGGTTCGGGACACCAGTATCTGCGGGCCCTTGCTGGCCTTGCGCACCTCCACGATGTAGACCTTCACCCGGTCGCCGTGTTCGTAGCGCTCGCCCGGCATCTGCTCGGAGTGGGGCAGCACCGCCTCCACCTTGCCCAGGTCAACCAAGGTGACCCGGGAGTCGCTCTGCTGCACGATCCCGGTGACGATGTCCCCCACCCTTTCGTGATATTCATCGAAGATGAGGTCCCTCTCCGCCTCCTTTATCTTCTGCAGGATGACCTGCTTGGCGGTCTGGGCTGCGATCCTCCCGAAGTTGTCGGGAGTGACCTCCTCCTCCGAGAGCAGGTTCCCCTCCTGGTCGAATTCCTGGCTGAAAACCCTGATCTCGCCGCTCTCCCGGTCCATCTCCACCCTCGCGGGGTGGTCCGCGCCGTAATTGCGCTGGTAGGCCGAAAGCAAGGCCGCCTCCAGCGCCTCGATGAGCGTCTCGGCCTTGATCCCCTTCTCCCTCTCTATCTGGCGCAGAGCCGAAATCAGTTCGACGTTCATCAGCCCTCTTCCCCCGGATGCTTCTCCGCCCTCAGCTCTTCCTTCCAGTCGAACACCAGCTTGGCCTTGGATACGGCCTCGAAGGCCAGCCTTATCTCCTCGCCCTCCACCAGCAGCTCCACCCCCTCGGGGTCCGCCCTCAACAGCAGCCCCTCCAGCCGGCGCCTCCCCTCGTAGGGCCGGGAGAGCCATACGGCGATCCTCCTGCCGCAGAAGCAGGCGTACTCCCGCGGGCGCTTGAGCACCCTCTCCAGCCCGGGGGAGCAGACCTCAAGGTCGTAGCTGCCCTCGATGAGGTTCTCGACATCGAGGTGGCGGCCTATCTCCTCGCTCATGCGCGCGCAGGTGTCCAGGTCGATGCCGCCGCGGCGGTCCAGGCACACCGAGAGCAGCATCTTGCGGCCGCGCCGCTGCGCCTCCACCGCCACCAGGGTGAGGCCCTCCTCGGCCACCAGCGGCTCTATCAGCCGCTCCACCTTCTCCTCCAGCTCCTGCGTCCTCAGGTCCATGGCCTCGCCGCCTCATCCGCTCGAAAGAAAAAGTGGGCTCGGGCCCACTCCCTCTCCTCTTCTGCCTTTCCGGGTGTGATTATATCACCGCCGATATACCGCGACAACCGCCCCGCGGGTCTCTCCGTCAAAGCGGGGCGGCGCTCTTCAGGAACGTTCCGGCAATGGTCCCCGGCTTCTGTCGGCTCAGGTGCACCGCTTCCGAGCGCATCGCTTCCCCGCACGGGCAGACCGGCCCACCCCCGGGCCCGGGCATCACGTCCGCGGTGGCTCAAGCCATCTTGCCGGTAAAATCCGGCATAAGAAGCGGGGGAGGGCTTTGCCTCCCCCGCTGAACGCCGCTTGTGCACGGCGATAATCCTTCTCCCCCGCAGGAGAACTCACTTTTCGAAAGTGTATCCGGCGAGGGTGTCCGCCGCCGGTATCCTCCCCGCGTAATGGGCGTACATGGGCCTCTCGCACACAATCGGCCTATCGCTCAGCACCTCGGTGCTGACGTCGTGGCCCGGACCCACGCAATCGTTTACCCGCAGGGTCACCCGGAACCCGGCGTCCACCCGCAGGGATCTCTCCATGACCTGGCCGTCCTCCAGCATGAACCGCAGGCTTACCGCGGCGCTCTCCTCGCCCGGGTTCTGCAGGCAGATCCACTCCTCGAAGCCCTCGCGGGTGCAGCCCTCGGCCAGATACCAGGTGGAGCAGGGTCGGTTCACCCCCATGGCGTTGGATCCCTCGCTGATGCTCTCTCCGTAGACGAAATACATGGGGCGCTCCACCACCACCGGCAGGGATGACTCGATGCGGGTGGAGACGTCATGGAATCGGGGCACGTCGTTGTTCACGTTGATGGTGAAGCGGCTGTGCGCCCCCACCCCGTATTCCTTTGCGATGAGGCCGCCGTCCTCGGTCATGTAGCCCACCTTCACCTGCGCCGCCCGGTCGTTGGGGTTCTGTATGCACAGCCACTGGTTGAAGCCGGGCCGCGTGCAGCCCTCCGCGAAGTACCACTCCCTCTCGGGTTGATGCGCCCCCATTACGTTGTGCCCCCCGTCCCACATACCCTGGTAGAGGAAGTACATGGGGCGCTCCACCACCACGGGTACTGAGGAGGTGATGCGGGCGGAGACGTCCTGGTCCGGACCCACCTCCTGGTTGACCAGAACGGTGTAGCGCTGCCAGCGCTCCACCCGGTACCTCCTGCTGACCACCCGACCGTCGCCCAGCATGAAATCTACGGTCACGTCGGCGGCCACATCGCCCGGGTTCTGCAGGCAGATCCACTCCTCGAAGCCCTCGCGGGTGCAGCCCTCGGCCAGATACCAGGTCTCCCTGGGCACGGAAACGCCCTGGGCGGTATGGCCACCTTTCCAGCCGTGTCCTTCGGTGCCCCCGTATTCGAAATACATGGGCCTCTCCGAGACGATCGGTTTGGTCGAAGTGACCTGTATGGAGACGTCCTTTCCCGCCCCCACATCGTTGTTGACCAGGATGGTGACGCGTGAGTGGCGCGGAACCGCATAGTTGCGGGCACCCGCCGTCCCCTGGCCCGGACCCAGCATGTAGTTCACGGTCACCCCGGCATCCTCGTCCCCCGGGTTCTGCAGGCACAGCCAGGTCTCGAACCCCTGCCGCGTGCAGCCCTCGGCGAAGTTGTTGGTCTGGCTGATATTGTTGCCTACAAAAACCTCTAGTCGCGCTTTTCCCTCCGTGCTTCCCAGATTGCCCGCGGCGTCCTTCGCTCGAACCGAAAGGGTGTGGTAGCCGTTTCCCCAAGCCGTGGTGTCAAGGGAGGCGGCCCAGGGCTCGGCCTCTCGGTGATCGAAGAGTTCCCCGTCTATCAGGAAGTCAAGGCCGCCGACCTGGCAGTTGTCCTCCACCGCGGCCCTGACCGTAACCATTCCCCTCAACCAGTCCTCTCCGGTCGGGTGTACTATTTCTGCCCGCGGCGGCACCGTGTCCTTCTTGATCTCGACATATGAAGGCTCGGACCAGTTGCCCGCCAGGTCCCGCGCCTGGAAATAGAGCCGATGCACGCCTTCCGGAGCGACGATCGGACCGGAGTACGTCTCCCCCGGCACGGAATCCCATCCGTATCTTATCGAGAACGCTCCCGAGCCACCCTGTTCATCGAGGGCATTGAGGGTGACGGTAGCCGAGGCATCGCTCCTCCTCCAGCCCCCTTCCCCGTCGGCCGGCGGGAGAGCGGCGGTGGCTAGGGGCGGCTTGGTGTCCACCTTTACTTCATAGCCGACCTCATCCTCGAAGTGATTGCCCGCTCTATCCTCACAGGAGAAGTGGTAGCGATGGATGCCCTCCGCGGCGGTTATGCCGTCCGCGGGATAGGCGGCCCAATCCCCTTGGTCGATGCGATAGCGCAGAGAGGAGGGGTTCACGCCCGAAAGTGAGTCATTGAACGTGGCCCTGACTCTGGGAGGATATTTATACCAATCCGAGCCCTCCTCCCTCTGGCCTCCGGCGGTCTCGCAGGTCACCGATGGGGGAACCCTGTCTATGAACAACTCGCGCAAGTCGGCGGTCGAGCGGTTCATGGCCGTGTCCACCGCCTCCACCTGTACCTCGTAGACCCCGTCGGGCAGAGCTGCGATATTCAAGGGTTTACTCCACGGGGCGTCTTCGTCCTTGCCTCCTCCCGGGAACTCCCTCCAGGACTGCTCACCCCTGAGGCGGTAGCGGAAAACGGCATGGAGGACGCCTGACTGATATGCCTCGGGCTGTGGGGACAGCAGAGTCGAGTCATCGCGGTTCCAGTCATCGGCGGATTCCGCCTCCACCAAAGGGCTCTCCCGAAAATAGGAGGGATCGGTGGAGGGGCCCTTTATCCTCACCTGCGGTGGCGCACCGTCTTCCCTCTTCACCAGGACCTTGGGGCTGCTTCCGGTCCCCGCGGAGAGAGCGTAGAAACGGGACCCGTCCGTGGTCACGTCCGTGCTGCCGGGGTTGTCGAAGGAGATGTTGCCGTAGAAGAGCTGGTTAACGTAGGTGTGCTTTCCTTCCATGAAGTGATCATCGCTGTAGATGGCGGAGACCCGCTGCGACGGCGTGCTGGTTCCTCCGCTGTCTCTATAGCTGACCAGCACCCTTGAGCCGCTGGCACTGACCTGGGGATAAGACGGAAGCGCGCCGGTGGCGCCTGTGTACGCATTGGGGGCGGTCCACGTCGAGCCGTCATAGTTGGTGAATTGGACGGCATAGTTGCGTCCGAAATAGGCCTGGCAAACAAGTGTGACGTGGTCTCCGTAGCGCACGCATTCCGGCCAGCCGGACTCCACCGAGTGAGTGTAGATGCGCAGCTGTCGGTGCCAGGTGAGCCCGCCGTCCAGGGTGTAGCTCTGGTAGATGCTGGGGCTGGGCTGGTCCTCGTGGCGGTAGTAAACGGAGAGGCAGAGGGCGTCGCTCGCCTCGATGCAGGGCTGGGTGTCCGGGCAGCCCCCGTCGTCGGAGGCCCTGCGCCAGTCCACCTCCAGGTCCCCGCGGTCCGACCAGCGCCGGTAATAGACCTCGTTCTGCCCGCTTGAGTCGGATACGTAGGCGCCGTGCACCTTCCCCCCCGCGTAGGTCAGGTGGGCCTCGTAGTTGTTGCAGGAGGGGTTGGAGTCGAGGTAGCGGCGCCAGGTCTGCCCGCGGTCGGAGGAGAAGGCCACCACCAGGGACCATCTGCCCCCGATCATCTCCTTCCAGGATACCGCCACTGAATTCCCCCAGGCCGTCAGGTAGGCGTCCCGCGCGGGGTCGGCGGAGCTGTGGTCGAGGACGCAGGAGCCCCCGAAGCTAAGCCCCCCGTCCAGGGAGCGGGCGAATCTGACGTCGCTGCCGTCGTCCGCCACTACGTAGAGGCAGCCCCCCGCCCAGGCCGACTGCACGTGGCGGGGCTGCGGCCACCCCAGCGCTGCCTCGCCCGTCCACCCCTCGTAGGAGCCGCCGCTGCCGCTTCCCGTCCCCGGATAGGGCAGGGCCTCGGGCGAAAATGCCGCCAGAAGGGCGCAGAGCCCCGCAAAAACCAGGATCAGGCCGATGCCTCTTCTCATCTCCCCCTCCTCACTGCCCGCTCTCCGCTTCCTGATAGCCCATAAGATGGGAGCCCCCGCTGACGCGCCCCTTGTAATCGAAGTAAAGGGCCCGCTCGCAGATGAAGGGGGCGTAATCGGGGCCCAGGGCCGAGAAGGCCACCACCGAGACGTCGCCGCTGTATCCGAAGCTCTCCGCCACCTGGTTGATGTTCAGGGAATACCTCTGCCCGGGCATCAGCACCGGCAGCTCGTAGGTGCCGATGAAACCATCATTGCCAAAAAGCGACACTTTCACCAAGATGTCCTTGCCGCTCCCGAA
>JACVIY010000099.1 GCA_015711755.1 Candidatus Geothermincola secundus
CGCAGAGCGTGCCTCCGGAGGATGGAAGAGGGGCTCTCCCCGCGAGCCCTCGCGAAGAGCACGTAATCGCTGTTGTAGACGTCGATGAGCTTCTCCCTGGTATGCAGGGCCGCGTTGGAGACGCCTATTATCGATAGGGTAAGCACCGGGAGATAGAGGTGGCCCAGGCGGTCGGCCCAGCTGACCTGCGAAGCCTCGACGCCCGCGGGCACCATCATCCCCACCGGGGCCCATCTCAGCCACACGGCGAACACGTAGAGGAGCAGCAGCGCCAGCCAGAAGACCGGGGTGGAGGCGAGAGTGAGGCAGTATCCCTTGACTGCCCGGTCCACCCAGCTCCCCCGATGCGAACCTGCCAGCAGACCGAGGGCGAATCCCAGCAGCCCGGAAAGCATCCAGGCCAGGCCCATCAGCACCAGGGAAGCCGCGAGGCGCTCACCTATGACCGAGGTGACCGGTTTTCTGTAGATCATGGAGGTCCCGAAGTCGCCGTGCAGCACGGCGGAGGCCCAGCGGAAGAAGCGCTGCAGGGGCGGGTCGTTCAAGCCCCAGTACTCCGCTATCCTCTCCCGCTGCTCCGGGCTGACCCTCATCATGTCCGCCCCCACGTAGGCCTGCACCGGGTCTATGGGGGAGAAGTTCACCAGGATGAAGGACAGGGAGCTCACCGCGGCCAGCAGGAGCAGCAGGCGCGCTCCTTTGCCCAGGAGGAAGAGCGGCAGGCCGCGCATGAGCTCCCCTTCCCCCTCAATCCCTCAATCGGACCAGCGCCAGTCGACGATGTTGGCGGTGATGGGCCAGCCGTGGCCGTGCGGCTCGATGCGCTGCTTGCCGGTGTCCAGGCCGTTGCGGATGAAGTAGCAGTGGTCCAGGTTCACCAGCCAGGCCCAGGGCGCGTCGCCCCTGGCGCTCAGCCCGGTCTGCCCGTCCCACTGGGCCTTCTTCCACAGCTCGTCGGCCTCTTTCTCGTCGCGGGCGGCCAGGGCCTGATCCATGTGGGAATCAACCGCGGGGTTGCCGTAGTAGCCGGCGTTGTAGAACTCCACGCCGGCCATCTTCCCGCTGAAGAGGTTGTACATCTCCAGGGGGTCGTGGTTACCCCAGCCGAAGAGCACCGCGTTGGAGTGCATGAGGGTCTCGATATCGTCCCAGCTCTTGCCCTCCACCTTTATCTCGATGCCCAGCGGCTTGACCTGATCGGCCACCACCATGGCCAGGGCCTGCCTGGTGGCGTCGCTGGCCGGGTAGACCAGGGCGAACGACGCCTTGAGGCCGCCTTTCTCGCGTATCCCGTCGCCGTCGGTGTCCTTCCACCCGGCCTGCTCCAGTACCGCCTTGGCCCCTTCGGCGTCTCCGTCCTCGATGACCGTATCCGGGTTCCACCAGGGCATGTTGTCGCAAACGGTGTAGGCGGGCCTGCCGAACCCCTCCAGGCAGCCCTTCACCAGCTTGTTGCGGTCGATGCCCTGATTGATGGCCTTGCGGATGGCTATATCGCTGGTGACGTCGTTGCCCACCGGGTAACCCCTGTCATCCTTGCCTCCCGAGGGCACGTAGGGGAACATGATGCCCCGGTTGTCCACGCTCTTCACCGGCTTGAGGGTCATGCCCTCGATGCTCTCGACGGCGTAGGCGTGAGGCACCGAGACCACGTCCACCTCCCCCGCCCTGGCGGCGGCGAAGGCGGCGTCCTCCTCCAGGAAGAGGAAGGTAAGCCTCTCGAAGTAGGGCTTCTTGCCGTAGTAATGGGGGTTGGCCTCCACGATGAGCTGCTGGCCCCGGTCCCACTGCACCATGCGGTAGGGCCCGGAGCCTATGGGGTTGCTCGCGTAATCCTTGCCGTGGGAGCGCGCCGGGACAATGCCCAGGTTGGTGAGCAGGTAGAGGAAGGTGGACCTGGCCTGCTTGAGGGTGAATCTCACCGTCTGGCGGTCAGCCGCCTCCGCTTTCTCCAGCACGCTGAGGTCGACCACCGAACCGCTGGCGGCGGCGGTGTTATAGGTATAGGCGACGTCTTCGGCGGTCAGGTCGGTGCCGTCCGAGAACTTGACGTCGCCGCGTATCTTCACGGTCCAGGTGAGGCCGTCCTCGCTTATGGTGTAACCCGTCGCCAGGTCGTTGACGATGTTCAGGTCGTCATCTCGGGTGAGCAGGGTGCTCTGAAAGAGCGGCGACCCGTAGCGGCCCCAGCCGGTGGTGGGGTCGAAGCCCTCGTCCGGCTCGCCGTTCACGGCCAGAACCAAGTCCTTTCTCTTTTGCTGAGTCGCTCCCTTGTTGCCGCATCCCGCGCTGAGCAGCGGCGAGATGATGCAGAGAAGACAAACCGCCAGCGTCATGTATTCTCTGATACCTTTCTTCATAAGCCCTCCTCCTCCGCGTATAGAGAGACCCTCCGTAACGGGGTATCGCCTCAACTGTTTGCCGCCTCCGCTCACCTCCTTCCTCGACCGCCCGGCGCGCAATCGCTTCGGCTCCCGCCTGACCCGCGGCAAAGATAAAGCCGCGAAGGTCCGCTCTCTGCGTGAGAGATGCGGGCCTTCGCGGCCCTTGTCCTCGCTCCGCTCCGTTTCAGTCCGTATCCGCCTGCTCGGCGGCTTTCCTCAGGCCGAGATGATATCCTCGGGGATGTTTCCTGTCAATAGGGCTGCCGCATCCCCGGGCCACACCCCGGCTGTTTCGTTGATCCCCGGGAAAAGAGCCGCCGGTAGGCCGTCTTCAGCTGGCGGGATCCGCCGGCTGCCCGTCGTCGGGAGGCGTCTCCCGCAGGCGGCGCAGCAGGGCGGACACCAGCCGGCGCTGCGCCAGCAGGTAGGCGGCGAGGGCCAGCAGGGCCAGCGAGCCCAGCGATAGGTAGAGGGGGTCGTCGCCGGGGAAGGCGTTGCGGTGGAAGAAGAGGTGGTTGATCATGCCCCTGCCGGTGAGGGCGAGGAAGGCGAGGTTGGGGACCCACAGCAGCGCCAAGAAGGCGGCGGTAAGCCACAGGAACAGCGCGCCGTTCCTCTCCAGCCGCTCCAGGTGGTCGCTGAGCGCGAAGGGCCCCCGACGGATGCGCCGCATGATGCGGGAGCCGTGATAGCTGCGCATGAAGTCGTCCAGGACCTGCCCCTCTTCCCCCGCCCTCAGGCGGCGGCAAAGCAGCAGATGATGGAACAGCCCCCAGACGAGCAGGGCCAGGCAGGCCAGCAGGGCGGCGTCCATGAGATACAGCGGTAGCCGCGGGGGCGAGCTCACCTGAAAGGGGGTAAGGGGCCCGGTCGGCACCCAGAGGTAGCCGCCCCTGCGGTCAATATATCCCCAGGCGTCCCCGATGGCCACGGCGGCAAGGCCACGGTCGAAGATGCCCGCAGAGTCGAAGGAGGGTCGGATGACCACCGAGCCGCCGCGGTCTATATAGCCCCAGATGCCCCGGTCCATCACCGGGGCCAGCCCTTCCGAGAAATTCCCGGCCATCTGCCATGCGGGCTCGATGACCTCCCGCCCCTCGCGGTCGATGTAGCCCCACCTGCCATCCCGCTTCACCGCTGCCAGGCCCTCACTGAAGGGCTCCCCCGCTTGAAATCGCGGCTCGATGACCTCCCGACCCTCCCGGTCCAAATAACCCGTCTTTCCGTCCCTTTCAAAGGGGGCAAGGCCCTCCGAGAAGAGGTGGTAATCGAGGCGCGACTGCCACTCCTCGATGTCGGGGGGCTCTTGCTGGACGGCGGTTTCCTGCGGGGGGCCGTTTCCTCCCTCGGCGCGAGGGAGGGAGGAGGGCGGCGGCAGCCGTAAACGCATCGCACCGTCGCTGTCGATGTAACCGCAGTCGCTTTCCCCCACCACCAGGGCCAGCCCCTCGGAGAAGCGGCCCGCCCACAGCCAGCGCGGCTCCACCGCCTCTTCCCCCCATGCGTCCAGGTATCCGTAGCGGCCGTCACGGCGGACGACCGCCCGGCCCTCGCGGAACTCGTCGGCGAGCTCGTAGCGCGGCTCCACCATCAAGTCCCCGGAAAGGCCCATGTAGCCGTAGCGTCCCCCGGCCCTCACCGGGGCCAGCCCCTCGGAGAAGCGGCCCGCCCATTCGAAGACCGGGGGCACCACCGCCTTTCCCGATCCGTCAATGTATCCCCAGGCAGAACCGTCTGAGAAAGCTGCCCGCCCCTCGGAGAAGGGGGACGCTTCCGCGAAGGCGGGCCTTATCGCCACCTGGCCGCGCCGGTCGATGTAGCCGAAACCCTCGCTCCACCGCACGGGGAGGAGGCGGCGGGCATAGCCGCAGGAGGAAACGGCGAGAGAGGTGAGCAAGGCGAGCATGAGGACCAGCGGCGCTCCCGGCTGATAGAGGACGGCTGCCCGTCCTTTATCGCGAGAGGGGACCGCCCTCATCAGACGGCCCTCTCTCCCCGCAGACGGCGGATCTCCCGAACCGCTTCGTCGTGCAGCCGCAGGCGGTACTGGAAGAGGGGCATGCCCGTATCCCGCAGCTTCTCCCGTACCTCTCCCAGCAGCTCCCCTAAGCTAATCCAGCGCACCGCGCTTATCTCCTCGGTGTCCTGCTGCTGCAGGGTGCCCCCGGCCATGCGGGCGGTGAACACGTAGGAGGTCCAGTCCTCGAACTCGGGGCCGCAGGTGAAGCGGGCCCGCACCAGCAGGATGAAGCGCTCCAGCTCCACATTAAGCCCGGTCTCCTCCCTCGCCTCTCGCAAAGCCCCCTCCTGCAGGCTCTCGTCCGGGTGGGCGGCACCGCTGGGGGCGCGCCATATCCCCGGGGGGAAGAAGGGCTTGGCGATGGCGGCGAACTCCTCGCCGCCGCGTTCGCGGAAGATGAAAAGGGTGATGTCGTGGGAGCGCTCCCGTTTGCGGGAGCCGCGCAGCATGGAGAACTCCGCGGGGGTCAGCTCCAGGGAAACCTCGAGTTCCCGAGGCACCCCGTATCTCTCCATCATCTCCCGCACCTGGTCGGGGGTCACGTAGCTCATGCTCTCACCTGCCCCTTCCCGAGTCCCTTCGGCGAAAGGCCGCCCCCCACCACCCGCAGCAGGCCGGCGGGCGTTTCCAGCAGCAGCAGGCCCCTCTCGTCCACCCCGCGGACCACCCCCTCAAGTGAGCTTCCGGAAAGGTCATCGCGCCCCTCCACGCAGACGGGCGGGTCCAGCCGTACCGCCTCGCCCCGCAGGGCCAGGCAGGTCTCGTACTCCGCGGCCAGCTCTGCGTTTGAGGCCTGAAGCCTGCGTTCGGTTTCCTCGAGCAGTAGGTCGAGAAATCCGGCCGGTCCGACCTTGAGGGGACCCATCATGGACAGGGAGGCGATGCGGCGGGGATCGGGCAGTTCCTCCTCGCGGTAGTCCATGTTGATGCCGATGCCCGCCAGCACTTCTCCCGAGGGCATCGTCTCCGCCAGCACTCCCGCCAGCTTGCGGTCCCCCCAGACCAGGTCATTGGGCCATTTGACCAATGGGCGGACCCCCACCGCGCGGGCCGCCGCCGCCGAAGCGGCCAGGCATAGAAGGCGGGTGGCCCGCAGAGGGGGCATGCCCTTGAAGACCAGGGTGGCCAGCAGGCTCTTTCCCGACAGGTCCCACCAGTCGGCGCGGCGGCGCCCCTTGCCGGCGGTCTGATGGGCCGCCCAAACCACCAGGCCGGCGCCACCCCGGCCCGACTCCACCATGCGCCGCGCCTGCAGATTGGTGGAGTCCACGACCTCGAAGAACGCCTTATACCATCGCATGCCGCTATTGTATCTCATGGCATTCCAAGTTCCTCCGAGGTCCCGTGGAGCCGGGCCTCGGCCGGCCGGGCATACCCCATGGCCAGCGCAAAGAGGGATAGGGCGCTACGGGCGGTTTGGGGGCCGCCTCCTGGCGCTCACTCCGGGCTCAGAGCGGCGAAGAGGGCCCGGCCCTTGTGCAGGGTCTCCTCGTACTCGTCTTGGGGAGAGGAGTCGGCCACGATGCCCCCTCCCACCTGGAAATAGGCCCGCTTGCCCCGCACGATGATGGTGCGTATGGCGATGTTGAGGTCGCTCTTTCCGTTGAGGCCCAGGTAACCGATGGAGCCGGTATAAACGCTGCGGGCGGTGGGTTCCAACTCGTCGATTATCTCCATGGCCCGTATCTTGGGGGCGCCGGTTATGGAGCCGCCGGGAAAGGCGGCCCGCAGGAGGTCGGCCTCGTCCCTGCCCTCGTGCAGGATGCCGGTCACTGTGGAGACCAGGTGGTGCACGGTGGCGTAGGACTCGATCACCGCGTGCTCCTTCACTTTCACGCTGCCGTACTCGCAGACGCGGCCGAGGTCGTTGCGCTCGAGGTCCACTATCATGGACAGCTCGGCGCGGTCCTTGGCGCTGGCAGCGAGCTCATCCTTAAGGCGTTCGTCCTCTTGGGGGTCCTCGGAACGCTTGCGCGTCCCCTTGATAGGCCTGGTCTCCACCCGTCTTTCCTCCACTTTCAGGAAGCGCTCCGGCGAGGACGAACAGATCACCCCGTCGCCGAAGTTGAGGTAGGCGGAGAAGGGAGCTGCGTTGATCCTGCGCAGGCGCCGGTACATATCCCAGGGATGCTGCCGCAGCAGGGTGGTGAAGCGCTGGGTGAGGTTGGCCTGGTAGATGTCGCCGGCCAGGATATATTCCTTAATCCGCGCCACCGCTTTCAGGTACTCCTCGCGGGTGAAGTTGGAGGTGAAGCCGTCGGGGCCGTTCGGTTCATCCCAGGCGGTCGGGACCGGTTTCGCCTCCAGGCGGCGCAGGGCCTCTACCCTCGCCCGCCCCCTGTCCCCCGCCCCCGAGAGGATGAGGAAGGCGCGCCCGCTCCGGTGATGGTGGGCCACAACCCTGTCGTAGAAGGCCAGGGCCATCTCCGGCAGGCCGATGTCGTCGATGACCGTGGCCGGCAACCTCTCGATGCAGCGCCCCAGCTCATACGCGAAGTAGCCGATGGCCCCTCCGGTGAAGGGCGGGAGAGAGGGGTCTTGCCCGACGATGCGGCGGGCCCCCAGCACCCTTCGCAGGGCCTTGAAAGGGTGCTCCGCGCTCCTCTCCGCTGCCCCCTCGCGCCGCAGCTGCAGCGTTTCCCCGCCGCGGTGCAGCAACACCAGGTAGGGGTCGAAGCCGATGAAGGAGAACTCCCCGTATCCGGGCATGAGCAGGCTGGAGTCGAGGAAGGCCGACCAGGGGAGGTGGTGCAATCGGCAGAAGATGGACTCGGGGCTGCCCAGACCTTCGATCTCCACGACCTCGGGCTCCAACTCCAGCGGTCGGTCAAGCACCTTCTCCATCATCCGCCCACCTCCGCCCCCGTCCTGTTCCTTCCCGCCTGCGAGCGGCAGGCTTCGAGGAAGTTGGCCAGCAGCCCCATCCCCCCCTGGGTCATGAAGGACTCCGGGTGGAACTGTATGCCCTCAACCGAAAAGTGGCGGTGCCGCAGCCCCATTATCACCCCGTCCTCGGTGCGGGCGCTGACCTCCAGGCAATGGGGAAGGCCTTCCTCGTAAACCGCCAGCGAATGGTAGCGGGCGCATTCCAGCGGGCTGGGCAGGCCGCGGAACACCCCCCTGCCGTCGTGGTATACGGCGGAGGTCTTGCCGTGCATGACGTAGGGGGCGCGGCCGACCCTGCCCCCGTAAACATCGCCGATGCACTGATGGCCGAGGCATACCCCCAGCAGCGGGAGGCGGGGCCCGAAGTGCCGGATGACCTCGCGGGAGATGCCCGCCTCTTCGGGGGAGCAGGGGCCGGGGGAGATGACGATGCCCTCGGGATCCGCCCTCTCGATGTCATTCAGGGTGACGCGGTCGTTGCGGAAAACCACCAGATCGGCCCCCAGGGTCCCGAGAAACTGAACCAGGTTGTAGGTGAAAGAGTCGTAGTTGTCTATCATAACGATCCTGCATAGGTAATCCATGGCCGTCACCTCCCACGGAAAAGGCCGGCACCCGGCTGGGTGCCGGCCCTCGGGCCGCCTGTCATGCCAGCGTAGATTATCCCGCGGGTCCCGCCGAAAAATCAAGTCAATCCAAGCCAGACCTTCAATTTGGGGCCAGGCCCAAACCTTCAACTTTTCAGCGCGAATACCGATTTTCGCAAGCGCGGGAGTGCCGGACATTTAATGAGGCCTGACCCCCATGTCTGACCGGGTGAGGACTGAGACGCGGCCCAAAAGCGGCCCCCTTGAGGCGTGGCCGTGCGGCGCGGCGCCCCTTCAGAAGCCGAGGTCCTCGGGCAGCAGCACCACCTTGATGTCCGTGAGCATGGGGCGCATGTTGGTGATGACGGTGACTCGGCAGATGGATGCGTCGGAGCGGCAGTCGGCGCACTGCCCTCTTTTCGCGCAGGGAGTGTCCAGGTCGTAGCGCATGGCGTTGGCGGGAGCGGCCACCGAGCGGATGCGGGCCATGGCCTCGTCCAGGTCTGCCACCAGCTTGTTGGCGCCGGCCACCACCACCACGGTGGAGGGCCCGAAGGTCATCCCGCATACCCTGTTGCCGATGCCGTCCATGTTCACCAGCTCGCCCTTCAGGGTGATCGCATTGCTGGAGCACAGGAAGAAAGGGCATTGTAGGGAGCGCCTGCGCAGCTCCAGGGTTTCCCGGAAGCTCATGGAGGGGTCGTGCGCGTAAACGGTGTCCCCCCTCTCCCGCATCCTCTCGATGAGGCCCAGCTCCCGAACGGTCATGGAGCCGCCGCAGCCCACCTCGGAGCCGGGGGGGATGATGGAGAGGACCTCGGCCACTGCCGCCTCCCTGCCCTCCACGACCCGCGCGTCCATTCCCCGCTTGCGCAGCCCTTCCGCCGCTGTGCGGCACCGACTCAGCTTCCACCTGTTCCTGACGGCCTCTATCTCCTCGTTTCTCATGAGCGCCTCACCTCTCAATCGTTCGGAAAAGTCCGACGATCACCCGCGGTCTTACCCCCCGCAGCGTCCCCTACAGGTGAGTCAAGTTGCGGGGCCCCAGGAATTTCTCAGGGCGGGACAGGGCCATGTCCACGGAAGCCAGCATCTTCTCCCGGTCGCGGTTGAGCAGCCCGTGCACC
>JACVIY010000100.1 GCA_015711755.1 Candidatus Geothermincola secundus
CGCAGCTGAAGATAACTTATCGTGAAATACGCGAGTCCGAGGGTGGAGATCGCCTGATAAAAGCGCTCGAAGTCGCGGTTGCGGCCCCATCTTCCCATCAGCATGAAGGCGGGATAGATCACCAAGACCATGCGGGCCGCGCTCATGGTGGGCTCGTTTTTTGGGCTTATCATCAAGGGCATGAGCAGCAGGATCAAGCCCATGGTGGCCAGAGGAGCTCCATATCTCGCGAAGGCCAATGCTTGAAGCGCCAGGAAGACCAGGATGAGCAGAAGGAAAGCGGACTCCGCCGAGAACGGACCCTCTTTGAACAGAACGTTTCCCACCGAATGAAAGATGCCGAAAGGATTGAAGGAACGTCCCCAGAACGTCCGCTGCGCCTTGGAAAACGCAAAGAAGTCCCCGAAGCGCGCTTTCAGATAGAGCATGTAGGCAAACAGGCCCAGTGGGCCGAGCAGTACCGCAGCCATGCGCGGGCGCAGTGAAGACAACCTCCATCTCGACTGCCTCAAGGCCTCCAGGGCGATGGCCGCGCAGACGGCCAGCCCTGTGGGCCGCGCCAGGCAGCCGGCGAAGGCCCAGACCCCCGCTGCCACCCAGCTGGAGCGGCGGGCATGATAGTAGGAAGCCGCGGCGCAGAGCAGAAAGACCGATTCCGAGTAGCCCACCGCGAAGATGACGGCCGTAGGGAAAAAGAGCATGTAGAGACAACTGCGGAAAGCGGCCTCATCCCCGTCCAGCAGCGAGGCCAAGCGGTAGATGTAAAGTAAGGCGAAGAGCAGGCTGAACCAGGATACGGCCAGAGCCGCCAGCCGAAGATCGCCCTGAAACGGATAGGAAACCATCTTCACCAGCAGCGGGTATAGGGGGAAGAAGGCGGTGGCGGAAATATCGAAGTAGCCGCTCCGAGCGATCTCCAGATACCACCCCGCATCGAAATGAAAAAGGCTTGAAGCGAAGCTCTCGCCCTCCGGCGGGGCGAGCGAGTAGGCGAAGTAGGAGAAGAGCATGAGCACTGCCAGCCAGGCAGCCCACAGCGCCACTATCTTCCGACCGGCCGAGAGCTCCATCACATTCGCCTTTTGAAGTGACTGCGGCGGAAAAGCCCGCTCCCTGATTCAGGTCGGACGACATCCGCCACGAGGCAGATCCGCTGCAGCCGATAAATGCTCCCTTCACCGTATCTTATCTCACTTGCGGTCCGAGCTTCACGTAAATAAAGAGTTTGACCCGAGAGCGGCGATCTCCGGAAGGCCGATAACCGGATGAGAAAAGGCGGCGGGGACTCACGCGGCTCAACAGGATTTTTCATGCTCCCTGATGCCGCAAGCGCGGGCAAAAGCGGCCGATCCCCCGTGCGCCGCCTCATCTGCGCTTATCCCTGAAGAAGCGCGACAGCAGCGAACGACATCGCTCCTCGCAGATGCCCTCGAACACATCCAAACGGTGGGGAAGGCGAGGGTCGGATAGGAAGTCGAAAACGCTGCCCGCCGCTCCAGCTTTGAAGTCGCGCGCCCCGTAGAAGAGGCGGGCTATGCGAGCCTGGGACATCGCGCCCGCGCACATGGCGCAGGGCTCCAGGGTGACATAGAGATCACAGCCGTCCAGCCGCCAACCCCCCAGCGACTCCGCCGCATCCCGCAGAGCCAGCATCTCCGCGTGGGCGAGGGGGTCGCCGCGCTCCTCGCGGCGATTGTGTCCCCTGCCGATTATCTCCCCGTCTTTCGCTACCACGCAGCCGACCGGCACATCACCATGGGCGATGGCTCTTTCCGCTTCCTTCAGCGCTTCGAGCATGAAATCGCGATGACTTGCCAAGCCCTCACCTTCGGGTTTTTATATGAGCGGACATGCGCTCAGGTGAAATATTTGCGGTATTCCTCGGGGGTGGGCATTATGCGGAAGGTGGCCTGCCCCGATGCCACCACCCTGCCGCTCTCGTCCCGAACCTTGAAGTCCACGGTCTTATCCGCCCTGCCCCGCGCGATGACCTCCTCCATAACCGCCCCGAGCTCCTCGGAGGTCACCCGGGCGGAGCAGGTCAGCTCGCCCCGCCCGGGAGCGGTGAAACGGATGTTGAGGATGGTGTTGAGTACTATGTACTCGGAGGGGTCGAGGTGGGTTAGCAGGGCGGATCCCGCCACCGTCTCGGCGAACCCGCATATGGCCCCGGCGTGCACCAGCCCGAAAGCGTTGAGGTTGTCCGGCGAATCCTCCAGGGCCATTACCACCCTGCCCTCCACCCGCGCCACCGTGCGCACGCGCATGTGGGTGCGTTGGGCGTAGGGGCAGCGCTGCTCCACCAACCCGACGACCATTCCCTCTTCCATCTTCGCTGCACCTCCAGGATAAGATCACCCAAGCCTCGGGGGGATCGAGCGCCGCCGGCATCCGATGCCCCGTACATATTATCATCGATGGCGGGACCGTAGTGTCAGGGCCGATCCTGTGATCAGCGGACAGCCGGCCATTGCCGCGATCAGGCAAGGCCCTTTACCGGGACCATGATGGGGGTAGGTCGTGAGATTTGAAGAAAACCCGTCAGGAGCATACTTCAGCAAACCGCGCAACCTCAGGGCCGTGAAAGCGGTCGGGTCCTGATGCGGAACAGGATCGGCCGCGTATGGAGACCTTGCGGCTTTGCCGTCCCCTGGGCCTTGCTTTTCAGAGAGAGGCCTGCCGGAAGCCTGGGTCCTCCGGCAGCGCCAGTTCCATGCCGTCCGTGAGATCCATGATGAGCTCTACCTCTCCGGTGCGGCAGTCCAGCACGTGCCCGCCGCTCCTCAGGTCGTCGGAGATGAAGTGCAGGTGGAATCCGCCCTGATTGACTCCTCCGAGATAGGAGGGGCAGTAGAAACCGACCATGGTCCCCCGCACGCCCTCCAGCTCCCAGACGGTCTGCTTTGCCACCACATCGGCCAGTACGGGGTAAGGCGGCTGCTGGCCGGGAACGCTCCTTATCTTGAGCCAGGCGAACTCCCCCTCCACCCTTACCGCATAGAAATAGTTGGGCGAGGGAAACAACCCGCTGGAGAACTGCTGCAATCCGGCGTAATCGAGTCCCGGGGGTGGCGCACCGTGAATATCCTCGTCGAAGAAGGTGAGCATGGCGAAGGGGGCCTTCTGTGAATCCGAGGCGGGGATAGGTAAGCTGTCCGTCCTCACCTGCCAGAAGCGCCCGTCCAGGGCCACCATCTCCCCGTCCAGCCCCTGGAAGGTGCCGATGCCGAAATCGCCGTGCTGCCGCAGCGCGGCGTAATCGACCTCTCCGTCGAAGACGCCGCGGGAGAGCGCCCCCAGGGTGGATACCTGGTAGAACACGTCCCTCGCCCCCCCGGGTTCATCAGCGCCCCCATCCCCGGCGCCCCCGCCGCATCCGCCTATGCAGGCGAAGAGGAGGGCGGCGGCCAGTGAAGCAAATAAAGCTTTTCTCATCCTCGACCCCCCCCATGATCCTACCGCAACTTTTGAAAAATGCGGTCCAGGCCGAGCACCGAGCCTGTCAGCGCTCCCCGGGCCGCCCGGCTGATAGGTGAGTCGCTCGCGGGACGGGTGAAGAAGACGCCTCTACTCCTCTTCGCGCGTACGGACACGGCCTCGCTCTCCCCGATTCCGGTTTCCGCCGCCGCCTTGTCCGCCCAGGGCATGTCCAGGAGCCTTCCGGTGAAGACCGGCCGGTATTGCCCGCGGCAGGGATACCCCCGCCCGAACCATACCGTGCAGCGCAGCGGCTGCATGAGGAAGCGGTAGAGGGTCAGTGAGGTGAGGCGTTCGACCAGCGCCGCCTCCAGCTCTCCCCGCCTGAGGTGGTTCCGGGTGTTCCAGGGATGGGCGCAGATGGTGGAATCGTCTATACGTTCCCCGAACCACTGCCGCCCCATGCCGTACTCCGCCAATGTGGAATAGTTCGCGCCGTGGTCCGAGGTGATGGCCGAGGCGGCCTCGGGGTCGATATTCCCGCGGTACAGCTCGAGGAGCTCCCACATGCGGGCCAGGCGGGCCCAGGAGCCCGCTATCTCCGACTGCGTCCCCGGGTCGGGGCACCCTGAGAGACGGCGGTCCAGGAACTGATGGTGATTGGCGGATGCCAGCAGGCCGCCGCGCTCAGCGGCGCGGGCCACGGTTAGGTGGTTGTGGCTGTATTCCACCACGGCCGCATCGCCCTGCCCGTCGGCGAGCAGGATGTTCGAATTGAGGAGTATGGATGCGTATATCCCCGGATAGACCCCCCTGGGCCCCCTCTCCACCACGGCCGCCGCCTCGTCAACCGTGGAGCACGTCTCCATGATCAGGTTGTTGAGTTCGATGAAGGTCAGGCCGGGACCGCCGTCGGTCATGCCCACAGAGTTGTGGGCGGCGCACAGGCCCTGCGAGTTCATGATCCCCAGGCCGAAGAGCAAAGGCGAGCCGACGCACAGATAGGGGAGGCTGGAGCCGATACGCCGCACGAAGAGAGGGAACCGCCCCATGGCCAGCCGGAAGAAGCCGGGCAGGTCCAGGTTCCAGGAGAGCAGCACCTGCCCGTCCCGCGTGGCCGGGGGCACCGCGGCGAAATTGGTGCAGCCCGGCACGGGCAGGGGGTTGCCCGGCCCGGCCGAGAGCAACAGTTCCCGCTCCAGCCCGGCAGAGCGGGCCAGGCCCTCCATCCGATCCAGCATGGCGGGGTAACGGTCGCGCAGCGCGTCGAGGCGGCGGCGCAGCTCCTCGCGCCTCAGGGGTCTCACGCGGGAGAGGACGCGCCGGTAGGCGGGACCGTAAAGCCGCGCCACCTCTCTCCCGTAAAGGTAATCGCTGCGCGCCTCGATGACCCGCATGATGGCAACACCTCCTCCGTCCAGGGAGAAGTTTAATTAAACCGTCAGGTTAAGTAAAGGAGCGTAACGGCATGGCTGCCCGACCCTCCGGAACCGCTCCGGGCAAGCCGTCCGCGATCGAAGCCGTGATGCGCATGTGGAGCCTGCTTTGCAAGATGGACGGAAAAGGAGATCGGGAAACCAAAGGGAAGGAAGGTCGGAGGATCCTTCCGGCCTCATTTCCCGGAGATGTCCAGGAGCTTCGTCAGGCGCATCAACCTCTCGCAGGCGTCCCGTTTGAGGATCTCGCGCTCGGCATCATCGACAAGCCCCTCGAAATCCGCGACGAAGCGGGGGCCCTTGCCTCCTGGGGAGCTGAAGTTCCTGGAGATGGCCTCGAAGCCATCGCGAAGCGACTTTTCTTCCATGAAAGGGTGGCAGACCTCGGCAAAGGCATCCGCTCCGCCCGGGTGGTTCTTTACGCAGAAGTAGGTATCCCAGGCGTCCTTCGGCTCGAAGCGCTCTTCCAGGGCCATGCCCTTCATGGACAGAAAAGGGACGATCCCGGACACTCTTATGGAGGCATTTTCCGCATCCCGCCCCGCCCCTCCCACCGTCACGGTGAAGGTATCGAGGAAAGCCAAAGCGGCTCCCCTCATCCTGACCGCGGGGACCCCCATGAAATCGCGGAAGTCCTCTATGCCCTTGAGCTCGCCCGGCTCTCCCGAGATGAAATCCACCCTGATCAATAGGTTCGAGACCTCGCCGACCGACACTTCGAGCTCCCACGCATATGGGTGGCCGCCACGCCGGAAGCCCGCTTCGAGCAGCTTTTCATCCAGACCTTTTGGGGCGAGCTTCTTCTGGGCGCCGAGATCGATGACCAGGTCTATGTCAACGGTCCCGCAGTACGACCCCGCTGCCTCAGGGAAAAGCAGAGGAGGCACATTGCCCCCCACCAGCACCATGGAATCGAGGTGTTCGCTCAGAACGAGGGCCACTCTCTCCAGCGCCGTCCGGCAGGCCTCTTGGGTCATCCGGTCAAATATTTTCAACGATATTATAGTTTTCACCAAAAAGTGAAAAGGCTTATTGAATGAAAAGTCCCTTACATTGAACACTGAAGCCGATCTTTTCCCCGAAAGGACATTCGCCGGGTTGGCGGTCGAACCTTTTAAGAGCGCGCGCTTTATTCACGAAAGAAGGCGGGGCCAACTCCGTCCCGCCTTTTTGCTGGCACGCCCGGAGGGAGTCGAACCCCCAACCTACAGATCCGTAGTCTGTCGCTCTATCCAATTGAGCTACGGGCGCAGCGCAAGGGTTATTCTATCATCCGGTTGCGGCACGGACAATACGCCGGGCGCGGGCAGCATCGGGGAGCGGAGAAGGCCCCTGCCGTCATCCATCTTCCTCCTCGTCGCTCTCCGGGACTATGCCGCCGTCCGGTCCGGCAAGGGATGTCGCCGATGTCTTCCGCTGCAGCGCGGCGGCCAGTTCCGCCCCCAGGAAAATCACCACCCCCAGCGAATAGAGCCATACGAGGATGCCCAGGGCGATCCCCAGCGTGCCCAGGAGGGCCTGGCTCCCGGAGAAAGCGTTGAAATAAAAGCTCAACCCCACGCTGACCGCCTCCAGCAGCACGGACGCGATGACCGCCGCGATAAGTGCTTCTTTCCACCCCGGCCCGGCTCGCACGCCCAGGCGGTAGAGCAAGGCGAGGATTAACGCGGATACCGCCATGGAGCCGAGGAGGCCGAGCGCGAAGAGGATGGACGTGCCCGCCGCTCCCAGGCCGCCGCTCAGCCGGCCGAGAAGGCCCGATGCCGCCAGCGATAAGGACATCCCCAGCGCCCCCGCCAAGGCCAGCAGGAGCACAAGGGGGAGCGCTCTGAGCCTGCTGCCCAGCGTGGAGCGCGGAGGGTATCCCCATACCCTGGAGAAGCCCAGCTTCAGCGAGTGCACTATGCGGCTTGAGGACCAGGCCAGCCCCGCCAGCCCCGCCAGCCCCAGCAGGCCCCGGTACCGCTCGGTTCCCTCTGCCGTATCCTCGATGGCCGCGCTCAGTTGGGGAAAGCGGTCACGCAGCGCGCTCACCACGCTGCGCATCGCCTCCCGGTCGGAGTGGAAGACGAATCCGAGGACGGCGAGCCCCAAAAGGAGCAGGGGGACCAGGGCCAGGAAGGCCGAATAAGCGAAATTGCCGGCATAGACGTTCATGCCGTGTTCCTTGAAACCGCGCATTGCGCCGGTTGCGGCCGCCATCCAACCGTGCCTCTCGCCCCGCATGTCCAGGCGGCGGAAGAACCGCTCCGCCGCTTCCCGGAAGCCGCGGGAGAGCGCTCCTTTTCCCTCTCTCAGCCGTTCTTTGAGGCCCATGCCCGCTCCCGCCGCAGAAACAACACCCCGCCGGACGCGGCGGGGGACCCGGCGGCGCGAACGGCCCCCGTCTCCACCGCCCGACCGCACCCGGGCCGCCCTAGTCCAGGCGGGCGATCCGCCGCTCCACCGGATCCCTGCCCAGCAGGTCCGCCAACCGGTCGTCGAGGCGGCCCAGCCGCTCCAGGAGCCGGCGGTTATCCCCCCTTATCTTGAGCGAGGAGACCACGTACACCAGCACCACCGCCGCAAGGGGGGAGAGCAGGAGAAGGCGGCGTGCCAGCTCGGTATCCCGGAAGGTCAGGAAGACCGCCGTCAGCACCGCGGCCGAGGCCGCCGCGATGATCCCCATGCGCAGATTGGAAGAGGAACTCAGGTAGTCGAACCACTCGCAATGGTAGGAGATGAGATGGTAGTGGAAGAAGCGGTAGAACTCCTCCAGGTCGTGATCCTCGGGCTCCCGGAAATACCTGCGGCTGGTGAAGGGCACGCGGGGAGAACGGTCGACGACGAAGCGGCGCAGCCCCTCCAAAAAACGTCCGGGGTCCTGTGCCTCAAGGAGACGGTCCGCCTCCCGGACGGCCCGGCGGCCGTCCCGCAACCGCTCCAGCACGAAGAACAGGTAGACCAGGGGTATGCCCCAGCTCAGGATGTAGGAGACCAACTTCATGCCTGCTCCCTTTCCGCCACCGATTATGGCAAAAGGCGCCTCGCGCGGCAAGCCGACGCGAAGCTCTTTCCCTCTCCGTTCATCGTGTGCCTGTCGGGTGGGACCTGTGGTAAAATCTTCCCGCGTATGCGGAAGGGTGTCCGAGTCTGGCCTAAGGAGCACGACTGGAAATCGTGTGGGTGCGGAAACGTGCCTCGTGGGTTCGAATCCCACCCCTTCCGCCATCATCGATCGGGCTCTAAGGCGTTTTCACGGTGATTCGCTTCGCGATGATCGGCCCTATGGGGCTCGGGCGAGGTTTGCCTCCCTGGCCCATGCGGGGCTGCGATGCATGAGCTCGCGCGGTATGTACGGTTCATCGTAGGTGCAAGGCAAGTAGACGGAAGAGAAAAGGAGTGATGAGGATGGAGAGCAGTCAGATGCCGCCCGCGGGAACCGGCAGCGGCGCGCCCCAGCCGCCGTATCCGCCCCAGCCGCCGTATCCGGGCATGCCCGGTCCTTATGGCTATGGATACGGCACCGGTTCGATGGATGTGGGAAAGTTGATCGGTGCCGCCTTAGGCGCGCTGGGAGCGGTATTGATACTCGTTTCCAGCTTCACCAGCTGGGTCAGCGTGACCGGCTACCACGAGAAGACGGCGTTTTCCCCGGAGATGCTGTTCATGGCCCTGTTCCTGATGGGCGGCATCGCCATGGCCCTTTTCTGGCGCAATAACCGCGCGGGCGCGTTATTCTCTCTCGTCGTGTCCCTGGCGGCGCTGCTCACATCCTGCCTTATCTGTTTCGGCAGAGCGAGCGCGGAAGCTTCCGCGGGAGCGGCCTCATATCTAGTGTCTATCGGCTCGCTGCTCGCCGCGGCGGGCAGCGCCGTCCTCCTCCTCGGCCCCGAGCATTAGGCGGGCGATCACGCGGGCAGCGCTCGATATATTTCGGCACGCGGCATCTCGGCGATGCGGGTGCTTGGAGGGATGAACGCCTTGTGCGGACATAGGGTCGGGAGCAACCGATGAGCGCGGAGGGCAGCACATGAGAGCATTCATCGAGAAGCGCCTTCTTGGGATCGCCCCCCTGTTCATCAGGCCGGCCGGAGACCTGCCGCCGCCCGATGCCGGCGAGATCGTCGCCTTCCTCGACGAGTACCTGGGGAAGGGCCTCCCC
>JACVIY010000101.1 GCA_015711755.1 Candidatus Geothermincola secundus
TTTGGGGCCGGCCCAGATCGAAGGTTTGGGCTTCGGTTGAGGCGGCGATGCGCAAAGAACCGCTGGGCCTCGACTCTACTCCGCTGAAGGACATGATCCTGCGCAGCTGCCCGCCCGCCCGACGATAGTATAATCGCTCTCGCAGTGTAAAGCCGCCGGAGGAGGTCGGCATGATGGAAACAGCGCTGGAAAAGATGAAGGGGCTCAAGGAAGAGCTCCAAGGGGTCTTCGTGGAGAGGGCGGAGGTGGTGGAGGGAATCCTCTGCGCCCTGGTGGCGGGAAAGCACGTGCTGCTGCTGGGCCCCCCCGGTACGGCCAAGTCCATGCTGGCCGACAGGGTCTGCCGCCACATCGAGGGCGCGCGCTACTTCCAGTGGCTGCTCACCCGCTTCACCACGCCCGAGGAGATCTTCGGCCCCATAAGTTTGCGCGGGCTGGAGGACGACCGCTATGAGCGTGTTTACCGCGGCCGCCTTCCCGATGCTCATATCGCCTTCCTCGACGAGGTCTTCAAGGCCAACTCGGCCATCCTCAACGCCCTGCTCTCTCTCATAAACGAGCGGGTTTTCTTCAACGGGGAGGAGGCGGTGCGGGTGCCCCTCGTATCCCTCATCGGCGCATCCAACGAACTGCCCGAAGAAGAGGAGCTGGCGGCCCTCTATGACCGATTCCTGCTGCGCTATGTGGTCAACTATGTGGAGGGCGAGGACTCCTTCAGGCGGGTGCTGACGCTCGAGGAGAAGGAACCGCGCGCCCTGGTCTCCCTGGAGGAACTCGCCGCTCTGCAGGAGGGGCTGGCAGCGGTGGAGGTGCCCTCCTACCTCCTCGACCTGTTATGGCGCCTGCGGGAGGCCCTGCGCCGCGAGGGCATCTTCGCCTCCGACCGACGCTATCGGGAGGCGCTGGAGCTGGTGAAGGCAGCCGCCCTCCTGCAGGGGCGCCGCACGGCGGAGGACGAGGACCTCTTCATCCTGCGCCACGTGCTCTGGCAGGAGCCGGAACAGGCGGAGGCGGTGGCGGAGATCATCTACGATTCCATCAACCCCCTGGAGCGCCAGGCGGAGATGCTGCTGGAGCAGGCGGAGGACATCGCGAGGCACTCCCTGAGGGCGTTCCCCGATGAGGAGGAGGGGTCGCGGGCGGGCCTGGAGGCGCACGGCAAGCTGAAGCGGATAAACGAGTCCCTCAACCGGCTCATCGACCGCTCCGAGGAAGAGTCCCGCCCCACCGCCCGCCTCCTGGAGATACGGGGCCGCATCGAGAAGGTGCACAATCAGGTGCTGGACCATTGTCTGGGTCTGGACAGAGGCGGGGAGCGGTGAGTTGCTCCCCTCGGCCGACCCCCTGCTCTCGCGGGTGAGGCGCGAAGTCCTGCGAGAGGACGCGAGCCGCCACGCGGCCGTATCCGACCTCTTCGACAGGAGCGCCTTCGCCGCCGTCCTGGAGGGAGCCCCCTTCATCGAGGAAGTGGTCAGGGGATGGCTGGGGCGCTACTCCCCTTTCCCGCAGCTTCTGCGAGACCTATTCACCTGCTTCTTCCGCTCGGAGGTGCGCCTGCGCGACTACCATGAGCTGGAGCGCCCTTACCGTTTCAACCTGGTCATGTTGAGCGATCTCAGAGCCAGCCGCCCCTATGAGCGCATGCACTCCTACACCGTCCTCAACGAGCACCTCTCCATGCTGGCGGCGGTGATAACCGCCGAGGAGGTGCTGGCCCATATATCCGAGCCGGAGATGAGAGAGCGGGAAGGGATGGCGAGGGCGGAGGAGATGCTGCGCGAGCAGAGGATAAACATGGAGCTCATCGAGGAGTTCCGGGACGCCGCGGAAGACCCCGAGCAGCGGGAGCGGCTGGAGCGGCTGCGGCAGGGCCTCGAGGAGGAGATGGAGCGGCTGCGGGAGATGGCCGGGCACTCAGGAAGGGACGCTGACGAAGGCGAGGCGGAGGGGGGGGCGGATGATCGCGAGGGCGGCGGGAAGCCGCGTGAGGCCGCCCTTCGAGCTTTACAAGCAGCTGCCGACAAGTTCGAGGGCAGCCGGGCCGAGATGATCAAGTGGGGCGAGGGGCCGGGGGCGGTAACCCGCTTGGATGCCGCGAGACGGCTGGAGCTGGCCCTGCGGGCCAAGGACTCCCAGCGGCTGCGGAAGCTGCTGGACATGGTGGGGCGCTTCCGCATGGCCGCCATCAGTTCCCGGGGCGAGCGCATGCGCCACGGAGTCGACGAGTTCTACGAGATAGAGTGCGGGGCTGACCTGGCGCGGCTCATCCCCGTGGAGATGTCCGCCCTGGCCGTCCCCCTGCTCAAGAAGGACTTCTTCCGCCGCTACCACGAGAGGCGCCTGCTCTGCTATCACCTGCGCCGCAACGACCCGGGGGAGCGCGGCCCCTTGGTGGTGCTGGTGGACGTGAGCTACTCCATGCACGGGGAGAAGGAGCTGTGGGGCAAAGCGGTGGCCCTGGCCATGCGCGAGCTGGCCTGGCGCAAGCGGCGCCACTGCGCGGTGATAGAGTTCGGGGCGCGCGACGACCCCCTGCTGATGCTGCGCTTCCCGCCGGGCGTGGAGCGCCTCGATGACGTGGTGCGGATGGCCGAGTTCTTCCTGGGCGGCGGCACTGACTTCGTCAAGCCGCTGGAGGCGGCGCTGGAGGTGCTGAAGAGCCGGGAGTACCGGGAGGCCGACATCGTACTCATATCCGATGGGGACTGCCCGCTGGAGAAGCAATGGGTGGACGCCTTCAGGCGGGAGAAGCGGCGGGCCGGTTTCAACTTGTACACGGTGCTAACCGACGTCGGCCACGCCACCACCCGCTACGTTTCCTCCTTTTCCGACGAGATAATCAGGGTGAGCCGCCTCACGGTGGAGGGAGCCGAGGAGGTCTTCTCCTCCCTCCCCCTGTAAGCTTGATCAAACCTTCAATTTGGGGCCAGGCCCAAACCTTCACTTTTTTCGCATGACCCTGGAATTCACGCAAGTGAGGTTGCCCCATGCTCGAAACGAGGCCTGACTCCTATGTCTGCGTTCGGGTAGAATCATGTCATCGGCAGGTTGAGCTCAAAGCTGCATCAAAAGGGGGCTTTGCCGTGGCTGAGGAGAAGAACGCGATAAGCGTCGATATGAAGACCTTGGAAGAGTTCGAGAGCGGGCTCGACCCCAGGCACCCCGAGCGCAGCCGCATCCCCGCGCGGGTTCTCGGATACGGCGAGATAAGCACCGTGTTCGAGATACAGGCGCAGGGGATGGAGGGATACGCCTTCAAGCGCCTGGCCGTCTTCAAGGACCGGCGAGAGATAGGGCCCTATTTGGGGAACTACGAGGAATACAACCGCATCCTCGCCGAGGAGGTGGGCATATCCCTCCCGCCCTACGGGCACGCGTCGCTCACCTCCCGGAGCGGCCGACCCATCTTCTACATAATCCAGGAACAACTGCCGCCGGAGTCCATAGGCAACCGGATCATCCACCTGTTGCCCTCGCAGGAAGTCGTACTGCTGGTGCGCCTGATCCTCCGCGAACTCAAGAAGGTATGGGACTTCAACCGCGAGCGCGAGGGCGTGGAGGTGGCCATCGACGGCCAGGTCTCCAACTGGTCCGTCGCGGGGTTCGACCCTTCCTCCCCGCATGTGGATGAGGGCACCGAGCTGCTGTACGTGGACACCAGCACGCCGCTGTTCAGGATAGGCGGCGTCGAGCAACTGGACCCGGAACTCTTCCTGCGCAGCGCCCCCTCCTTCCTGGTGTGGATGATACGCCTCCTATTCCTCAAAGACGTGATGACCCGCTATTACGATTTCCGCCTGGTGGCCATAGATCTCATCGCCAACTTCCACAAGGAACAGCGCCCTGAACTGATACCCGCCCTGATAGAGGAAGCCAACGATTTCTTCGCCACCGAGGCGCGGGAGCACGGAGTCAAGCCCATCACCGGGAAGGACGTGGATTCCTACTACCGCGAGGACGCCGTCATCTGGTCCCTCTACCTCGCCCTGCGCAAGACCGACCGCTTCCTGCAAGAGCGCATCCTGCGGCGGGAGTATCCCTACATCCTGCCCGGCAAGATCAAAAGGAGATGATGCCGATGTCCGTGATCGGCCGAGACCCCCGCGAAACCGTCTTCGAGCGCTTCGCCCGCCATGTCTCCAGCGGCAAGGCCAAGTTCTTCAGGCAGGCGGGGATCGATTTCGTTATCGGCCGCAGGGAGGGGGTCTACGTATGGGACCTGGAAGGCAGCCGCCTCATCAACTGCCACTGCAACGGGGGAGTCTTCAACCTGGGACACCGCAACCCCCGCGTCGTGGCGGCGCTGAAGCGAGCGCTGGAAGAGCTGGACATCGGCAACCACCACCTGGTCAGCGAGCACCGCGCTCTGCTGGCGGAGCGGCTGGCCTCCATCTGCCCGGGCGACCTCAATCGGGTGGTCTTCGGGGTGGGAGGAGGGGAGGCCGTGGACACCGCCATCAAGCTGGCCCGCGGTTTCACCGGGCGCCCGGGTATCATCTCCGCCGCCGGAGGATACCACGGCCACACCGGGTTCGCGCTGGCCGCGGGAGACGCCAAGTACAGCGCCCCCTTCGTCCCCCTCCCGCCGGGATTCACCCAGGTACCCTTCGGAGACCTGGAGGCGCTGGAGGAGGCCGTGAAGGGAGGAGCGGGCGAGGAAACGGCCGCGGTCATCTTCGAGACCATACCCGCCACCCTGGGCATGGTCATCCCCCCCGAGGGTTTCTTCCAGGGCGTACGCGAGCTTTGCGACCGCCACGGAGCTTTGATGATAATCGACGAGGTGCAGACGGGGTTGGGACGCTGCGGCGCCGTCTGGGGCATAGACACTTACGGCGTCGCGCCCGACATCCTTATAACCGCCAAAGGCCTCTCGGGCGGCATCTACCCCATCACCGCCACGGTCTATTCCGACCGCCTCGACGCCTTCTTCGAGGAAAACCCCTTCATCCACGTCTCCACCTTCGGCGGAGCCGAGGTGGGGTGCTACGCGGCCCTGGAGGTGCTGGACATCCTGGAGGAAGAGGGATTCCTCGAGCACGTGCGGGAGATCGCGGACGTTTTCTCGAACGGCTTCCGGGAGTTGCGGGATAGGCATCCCCGAGTTCTCCTGGAAACGCGCCAGCGGGGGCTGATGATGGGGCTGAAGATGGCCAATGACCTGTGCGGCCCTCTCATGACCCTGGCCGGCTTCCGCCGCGGCATCCTCACAATCTACGCCAACAACGACACCTCGGTGAGCCAGATCCTCCCGCCCCTCATCATAGAGGAAGCGCAGGCGAGGCAGGTCTTAGAGTCGCTTGACGCCATGCTCTCCGATCTCGAATCCAACGCTTAGCGGATACAGCCAACGATATGTCGCATCCCACATACGACGTCAGGCATCTTTAGTTCGTTTTGTGATAATTTGTGATAATGGTGTCAGACACCGTGGGGACGGCGGGAAAAGGGCGGGGGGCCGCAGCAGTGTGCTGACCAGGGAAAACATGATTTTATGACCGGCGTTTTGTGATAATTTGTGATAATGGTGTCAGACACCGAGGGGGCGCCGAAGGGGTGCCGAAGTAATATTGTATATGTTTATATATTATGCTATCATTATCATATGACTAGAGCAGTAAGGATCGATATAGCAGGTGGCATGCATCACGTGATCTCGCGTGGCAACACAGGACGAATCATCTTTGTCGATGACGAAGATCGCCTTTCATACCTCGGGATGCTGGAAAAAGCAACAACAACATACGGCTGGATCATTCACGCATATTGCCTTATGGACAATCACTTTCACCTACTCCTGGAAACCCCCGACCCCACGCTATCCAAGGGAATGCATTATTTGAACGGCACTTATTCAAAGAGGTTCAATCGCAGGCACGATATGGCAGGTCATCTCCTTAAAAACAGGTTCAATTCGATCCTCTTGGCTAGGAATGAGCACTTGCTGGCATTATCAAAATACATAGCGCTCAATCCGGTTAGAGCAGGGATCGTGCGTAAACCCGAACAATATCGGTGGAGCAGCTATAGGTCCACGATCGGCAAGGACATCGCGCTGAACTTCCTATCCGTCGATTTTATTCTTTCTCTGTTTTCGGAGGATCGCGAAAAGGCAAGAATGCTTTATCGCCTTTTTGTCGAAAAAGACATGGAGGACGAAGTCAACCGCGATCAGTTCATAGAACCATGGAAAACAGAGCAACGCCTAGCAAAAAAGGAGAATCGGCATCCTTTTTCAGGCAGCAATGTCAAGATACACCGAAATACCCAGCGCCTCACCTTATCGGAGATATTCAAAGATGTGTGCTCTAAGACGCAGAGAAATGAACTTATTAGAGTGGCTTACAAAGAACACGGTTATACTCAGAGCGAGATATCTTCCTGTTTAGGTCTGAGCCAGTCGCTTATATGCATGATCATCAGGGGAAACAGATGAGATCCATGCCCCCCCTTTGTGATAATTTGTGATAATGGTGTCAGACACCGTGGGGACGGCGGGAAAAGGGCGGGGGGCCGCAGCAGTGTGCTGACCAGGGAAAACATGATTTTATGACCGGCGTTTTGTGATAATTTGTGATAATGGTGTCAGACACCGAAGGGGCGCCGAAGGGGCGCCGTAAAGAGCGCCGTAAGGGGACAAGGTTAGGGTTGGCGCTCCATGTACTCGATGGGGGTGAACCTCACCAGTGAGCCCCGGGCCACCAAGCGCTGGCGGTCCGATCCCTCGGGGTGGCAGGTGGTCAGGGTGATAATGGGCTCCTCCGTCCACAGGGTCACGTTCTCGGCGGGGTCTATGGCATACACGGAGTAAACCGCGTATTCATAGCGGCCGCGGGGGTTGTCGATGATGATGGGGTCGCCCTCCTTGAGCTCGTCCAGCCGGTTGAACGGCTTGGTGTAAGTGGTGCGGTGCCCTGAAATGACGCAGTTGCCGCGCTGCCCGGGGAAAGCGGTGTGGGTGAGATGGATTGGCCCCAGGGCCAGGGCCGCGTACATCTCCTCCTCATCGTCGCTCCCCTCACGCACCTCCTCGTCCACTCCGATGGAGGGGATGCGAAGATAGGCGGGAGTCTCGAAGGTGAGCGGCGGCCCCAGCACCTCGTCATGGGTGAGCACGCGCACGGGTTCAGAGGGCGCCTCCTCCTCCGCCTCCCCTGAGGATGTCGGTTCCGCTATCTTCATGGTCAGGAGCACCAGAACTGTCAGGCAGGCGGCCGCGAGAGCCAGCAGGGCCGACTTCCCCGCCAGGCCTCCCCTCTCATCCCCGACAACCGTCTTCATGCGTACCGCCGCCTCCGCGCTCCATCGACATCAACGCATAAAAGCCCGCAGAGGCCCTCGCCTCCCGCCGATGCCCCGCCTATGTTCTTAGACGCGTTACTCGCCTTGACCTTCCCGCCTCCATGAAATATCATCATTATTCGAGAGTTCGCAAAGACTCCGTGACGGTGCGGGGTGGAGCAGTCAGGTAGCTCGTCGGGCTCATAACCCGAAGGTCACGGGTTCGAATCCCGTCCCCGCTACCAAAAAAGCTAGTAGGGCCGGCCATCACGCCGGCCCTACTGTTCTGCCGATCCAACGGGTCTTCAGAAAGAAGTACCCTCGAGCAACAGCCCTACCTTTTGGTCGAGCCGAAAGTCCCCAGATAGATCTTAACCTTGCCGTCCTCGGCGGTGATGTTGACGGTCTTCACGTTCTCCTCGTTCTCGCTCACCATAAAGGTCGCCTCCTTGCCTTCGGTCACAAAGAAGGGCTCCCCGAGCTTTCCCTGATACCAGGACAGCACTTTGTCGAAGCTGTCGCCGGTGGTGAACTCCGCCGAGGCCACGCTCGCGGCTCCTTCCTCTCCGCTGAAGGTGCTGCTGCCGCCGCTCCCGGGCACATACTCGGCGCCGGGGTAGATGGGCAGGCCCAGCTGCTGCTCGCTGGGGGGCTTATCGCTCCAGGTGGTCTCCCCTTCCCCCGTCTTGATGGTGGTGGTTCCCTTGCCCTCCTCCACGGTGACCTTTCCCTCCGGCGTGGTGATGGTGGTCTTGTTGCCGCCGCAGCCCAGTGCCGCCAGCACGGACAGCGCGAGTAGTCCGAGAGCCATCACAACCATGACCTTCCGCATGCCCCTCCTCCTTTCTCTTCATACCTATATACGAAGACATTATATCAGTTGTCCGAGACTGAGGTTCACGATGAGCTAAAGCTCCGCCACCGCCCGCCAAAGTCACGGCGAAAGAGCCCCCTCCTCGAGGCCATGCCCTAATGACAGCGCCAGCATCACCATGCTATCATCCGCTCATCATGCCGGAAGGAATAAATCATGTAAGTGTCCGCGAGAGCCGCCGCACGGTGGTCCTCTCCGACACCCATTTCGGGGAAGAGGGGGCCATGCTCGCCCACCCCGTCCCGCTAGAGTGTTTCCTTGAGGAGCTGGGCGAGGGCGGCCCTGTGGACGAAGTGGTCCTGCTGGGAGATACCTGGGACCTTTGGCGCACGGGCCTTCCCGACGCCCTGGACTCAAGCCGCCTTTTCCTGCGGCGCCTCTGCGAACTGCCCGGCCTGCGCTCCCTGGTGGTGGTCTTCGGCAATCACGACCACCACCTGTTCTTCAACCCCGCCGAGAACCGCGCCCTGAGGGAAGCCAAGCCGGGCGGCGGCCTCAGGAGCACTCGGCCGCCCCTGCTCTACAGGGACGAAGGAGAGTTGATGCGCTCGCTCACGGGGATCCCGCCCCACATCGACCTCACCGCCGTGTATCCCTTTCACATGCTTGAGAGCGGCGGCCGCCGCGTCATGCTCACCCACGGCCATCAGCTGGACTTCTTCGCCCGCCGCCTTTGGTGGGCGAAGACGGCATGGCTGGCCCGCCTGGCCCGACGAAGGGTGCGGGGAGTTGGCCCGGGCGACCTGGAACTGCTCAACGCTCCCTTCTTCGAAGCCCTCTATCTTTTCGGACGGGTCCCC
>JACVIY010000102.1 GCA_015711755.1 Candidatus Geothermincola secundus
CTCCCTCTCCAGGGGAGGGGCGTCATCGTAGACGTAAGTGACCCGGACGGCGGCGTCCTGGGTGCCGAAGTTGGCCAGGCACAGCCATTCCTCGAAGCCCTCACCCGTGTAGCCCTCGGCGAAGAGCAGGAGGGTGGAACCCTCCCGCGCTCCCATGGCGTCGTGCCCTCCCGTCCATGCCCCCTTGTAGTCGAAGTAGATGGGGCGCTCGGCCACGATGGGGCGGTCCGCCTCCACGCGGATGGAGACGTTGCGCCCTCTTCCCGCCTCGGCGTTCACGTCCAGGGTGCGGCGGCGTCCCGCCGGGACGATCAGGGGCTCCCTCTCCAGGGGAGGGGCGTCATCGTAGACGTAAGTGACCCGGACGGCGGCGTCCTGGGTGCCGAAGTTGGCCAGGCACAGCCATTCCTCGAAGCCCTCACCCGTGTAGCCCTCGGCGAAGAGCCACACCTTTCCTCCCATCTCGGGAACCACTTCGAAAACTCCGCTCGATCCGCTGATGCCCTGCCAGAAAGCGGTGATGACGTCATCCTGCTTGCCCTGCCTGATCACCACATCTCCCGTCCAGGAACCGGAAGAGAGAGAGACAACGGTGGGATCCACGGTCCCCGTGAGATCGGAGAGGTCGGCCGAGCCCTCGAAGGAAGTGACGGTGTTGCCGCAGGCGTCGCGGGCGGTGACGGTCACCGGGAAGGGCACCCCGGCGGTCTGGGGGCCGATGGGGGAGAAGTCGAAGTGGTGGAGGGGACCGGGGACGACCTGGAAGTCCTCGCTCCGCCCGGTGACCTGGCCGCTTGAGGCGGTGAGGCGCTGCGGGGCGGCGGTGTCGAGGGTGACCGTGCCCGTCCAGCTCCCTCCGCTGAAGGGACCGACGGATGAGGGATCCACGCTCCCCTGGGCCGCGGTCAGTTGCGCCTCTCCCTCGAAGGAGGTCACCACATTGCCGCAGGCGTCGCGGGCGGTGACGGTCACCGGGAAGGGCACCCCGGCGGTCTGGGGGCCGATGGGGGAGAAGTCGAAGTGGTGGAGGGGCCCGGGGACGACCTGGAAGTCAAGCCCCTGCGATTCACCGCACATGGTCACCACCCTAACCGGGCCGCCCGCGGCCCCGCAGGGTACTCTCACCTTGATGAGTCCGTCATCCCACCACAGGCAGTCCTCTGCTGCCGCTCCACCGAAGGTGACCCGGCTCGACCCCTTCTCCGCTCCGAATCCGCTGCCCTCGAGGGTCAGCTCCATCCCGCACCAGCCCTCCTGCGCGCTAAGGGAAAGAAGCTCGGGGGGGTCGCCGCCGGGCGTCCAGGAAAGCCCCCATTCATCTATCTCCGGGGACACGGACGGATCAGAGGTGGAGAGGTTCCCCTTTATCCTCAATGATGCGAACGTCGCGGGGTCGATGCCGGAGATGTCCTCGCCGGGCAGCACTCCCGCCCGCACGACATCCCCCAAAGCGTCGAGAAGGTCGAGCATCAAGGATGTCCCCGCAGGCACCGCCGCATCGCAATGCAAGCGGTCCCAACCGAAGAAATATCCCGGTTCGTACTCGACCAGGTAGCCGAAGAGTCCGGTGCCCAGGTATATTCGACCGTTTGCCCCCAAAGCCATGGCGGTGATCCTCTGTTCCCAGCCTCCCGGATAGGGCCGCCGCAGATAGCTTCCGTCCTCGCGGCGGACCAGCAGATCGTATTCGGCCGGGTCGAGGTCATGGGCGGCGCTCCCGAAATAGACCTTGCCGTCGCTTCCCGGGCTGGCCGCGAAAAGGCTTCGGTTCATGCCCGTCTCCTCCCTGACCACGCCGCCGTCGGAGGGGTCGTAAACGTAAACATAGCCGTTGGGTGAGGATCCGGCATAGACCCTGCCGTCGGCCGCCACCGCCAGGGCCCTGGCATCGTTCTCGTAATCGAGGACCGCGAGCCGGCGAGGGTTGTTACCTTCGTCGTCCCCGGGGTCCCAGGGAAGCCAGGGCCGATAGGAGAAGAGCACCGCCCCCACTCCCACCGTCCCGTATATGATCCCGTCGCCGCAAGAGGCGAGGGCATATATCTCGCTCTTTCCCGCCACCGGCGGCCCCAGAACCTCGAAACCGCCCTCCTCGGTGTAGCTGAAGAGTCGACCTCCCGGGAATGTCCCTCCGTATAGACGGTCCCCTTCCCTGATCAAGCACGTCACCGCCTTTTCCCCCTCCAGAGGCGTGCCCAAGTCCTCGAATCGACCCTCCGAAGGAAGGTAACGCGCGAGGCGGGCATGGGGAGTGGTGCCGACGTATATGGCGCCGTCGGGTCCCTCGGCCATAGCTGTCAGCCCGTATTCATCCGCGAGCGGCTTTCCGAGGTTCTCATAGACGCCTTCCCCCAGCTCCGACGCCGGTCGGTAGCGGAAGAGGAATCCGCCCTTCTCCCGTGATAGTTCGGGGTGGCCGTAAAAGTCCACGAAGGTGCCGCCGTAGATCTCTCCTCTTGAGGAAGCGCATAGAGAGGACACTCTCTGGTCGGCGTTCTGGGTGTTCGGCGGGAAGGTGACCTGGCCTATCACCGGCGCTTGGGGATAGACGGCGTTGGATATCGCCGACCCCTCGGGCGAGAAGGGCTGTTGTCGGGAGAAGCGGAAGAGCAGGTTGCTCACCCCCGTCCCGTATACCGCCACCCCTCCCGATTCCATCCGGCAGCACAGCCGGTTTATCCAGATGTAGCCCTCCACCGGCGGCCCGAAATTCTCCATTTCGCCCGTGGCAGGATCGAACACCATGAGCGAACCGTCGAACCAGCCGTTACGGCTGTGGCCGTAGGTGCCCAGATAGAGAAGCCCGTCCGGGCCCCAGCAGAGGGCGGACAGTTCCCGCTGGTTCTCCAGGACGGTTCCCAAGTCGGTGATCCCGGCCTCGGGATCAGAGGGGTCGTATATGCACAGCCGGCAAGTCGGATATGTGCCGAAATAGACGCGGCCGTCCCCTCCGGTCAGCGCATCGCTCACGTTGATCTCTCCCTCCACCTCACCTATCAGCTGGAAGGAAGGAGCGGCCGTATCGCATAGGTAAAGGCGGGCCGCGCCCCCGCTGGCGGCGAAGACCTCATCCCTGCCCGCGTCGGGATGAGGGGTCACCGCCCATATCTCGTCGACTTCCCCGTCCACCTTTCCAAGGTCAGAGAGGTCAGGTTCCTCCGACCAAACGGTGGAAGGGTCTAAACGGAAAAGATGCCCTCCGCTTTCCGGTGGTGGAGGCGAGGTGTCGGAAGGCGAGGCGATGGTCCCTCCGTAGATCATCCCGTCGTTGCCCAGGCAAAGGGAGAGGACCCCGTTCTCCCCGGGCACGGCCTGACCGAGATCGCGCGGGTTGGAGGCAGGACCGCCGCCGGGCGCCCAGGGGCGAGAGGGATCATATGCGAAGACCCTCCCCCCTTTCTGCCTGCTCTCCTCGGGGTTGTCTCCATCCCAGTAATAAAGGGAGCCGTAGATGATGCCGCCCGGCCCCTCCAGCAGGTCGAAAACGCCGGAGACGCCCCTTCCCTCCCATACCCCCGGGAAGGGTTGTCCCAATATGAGTGGGTTGCATCCCTCCTCCGACCCGGGGTTCCAGCCGGGAATATCGGGGTCGTAGCGGAAAAGATAGCCGGGAGTGCCCGTGCCTCCAAAGATGATCCCTGAATTAGGGCAGATCAAGCTATAGGTCTCGAAGCTCTCTTGGGTGATCGTGCCCAGGTACCGGACATCGCCCCGCAGCCGCAGCGATTCCCCGGAAAGCACCGCACCTTCCGAGGAGAAGATATCGGCGTTGGAACGGAAGCCGTCACTCCAGGACGATGAGGTCCATTCGCTGGAGGCGGCGTTCATACCTAACAGAAGTGAGAATGCCAGGATAAGTAGAAACCCTGCCGGAGCCGCCCTCCGGCGGCCGATCCTCGGGGAACGCCGCCGCCCCTCCACCACCCATCATCTCTCTTACCAGTTGGGCGGATAGTCCGGCTCGTTCGGCGGCACATATACCGCCGCCTGCATGATCTTGAGGGAGAGATCCGCTCCCATGCCCATGGAGGTCCTATAGGCGTGGCAGCGGACCCAGAGCCGCCCGGTGAAACCGCCTATGGTGGCGTTCATGACATTGGCGATCATATAAGGATTGAGGAAGGCCACCAGATCGGCCAGGTTCTGCCTGCCGGCAGCGCTCAAATTGTTGATGGCCTGCGCCACCACGTTGCCGTCCAGGGTATTGAGCAGCTCCAGGATGAAGTTATAGCCGTAATTACTCAGGGTATCGGCCAGAGTGGCCCCGTTCATGTTGGGCATCAGCCGCTCGATGAAGGAGGATCCCGGATGCATGGCGTACTCGGCGTTGATGGCGTTGCCGATGGGGGCGCCGTTGAGGTTGGAGAGGAGCGAGGTAATGAACGCGCCGTTGTTGTTTATGGCCTCGGCGACCACCGCCACGTTGAGGTTTTTGATGATGGTGTCGGTCATGCCCGGGTTGTTGTTGAGAGCTTGGGCCATCACCGCCGCGGTGGTCGAATTGAGCTGAGCAACCGCAGTCTGTAAAAGGGTCTGGGAGGCGGTGTTGGCGTTGAGGCCCTGGGCCAGCACCAGGGCGGTGGTGGTATTGAGACCGTTGATGACGTTGCCGATGAGAGCGGTGTTGTTGTTGATGCCCTGGGCAGAGGCATAGGCCACGCTGGTGCTCATGTTGGCGATGAGTTTCTGCAGGAAGCCCTTTCCGGCGGCGCAGTTGGCGTTGATGGCCCGCGCCAGGGTCACCGCGGTGGACGGGGAGATGTTCTCGATGAGGACCCTGATGAAATCGGGGTTGGCGTTGATGCCCGCGGCGGTGGCCGTGCCCGCCCCCGCCCCCATGTTGGCGATTAGCCCGATGAGCAGGTTGTGGTCAGGGAAATTGGCCACGTTCTGGTTGACCGCCTGGGCCAGGGCCGCGACCGTATCCACGGAGATGTTGGCGATTATCACCGAGAGGAGGTCCTGCCCCAGCGGCTGTGTGGCCACGTTGAGATTGATGCCCTCGGCGATGGCCGCGGCGGTGTTGGCGGTGGTGGCCTGGATCATGCCCTGCAGGAAGGGCCCGTTGGCGTTCACCGCCCCGGCGATCACCGCGGGGTCGAGGCGGGCGATGAGCCGGGTGATGAAGTTGCGCCCGTTGTTGTAGTTGTCGGTGAGCCCCTCGGCGGCGGCCCTACCCACCGCCCCACCGAGGTTGGAGACCAGGTCCCGCACGAACAGCGGATCCGAGTTGACCGCCTGGGCGACCACCGTACCGGAGAGGTTGTCCAGCATGCCCAATAGGAAATCCTGGGTGGCCCCTTGACCCGCCGCCGTGCCGATGGCCGCCGGCATCTCCGCAAGCAGCGCCTGTATCCAGGCGGCGTTGGCATTGACCGCAGCCGCCACCACGCCCGGGTCCAGCGCCTCCATGAGCGCCTTGGTGAAATCGGGCCGATTATTCATGGCCCCCACCGAGGAGGCCACCACCGGAGCCCCCAGGTTGAGCACCAGCTGATAGAGGAAGTTCTGGTTGGCGTTGAGCGCGCCTGCCACCACCGTTGCGTCGAGGGCCGATACCAGCGCTTTCATGAAGTCCACGTTCTGGTTGGTTCCCGCCGCCATGGCCGCGGCCACATCACGGCTGAGTCCCGATGCGAGGTCGGTCACCAACAGAAGTCCGGCGGGGCTGGCCAGGGCATCGGCCACCATCCCCGCGTTGAGGGCGGACAGCAACCAGGTGATCAGGGCGGCATTGCGGTTGAGGCCCGCGGCTATGGCCGCTCCCGCCTCGGGGGAGAGGTTGCGCGACAGCGCGGCCGCCGTGGCCGGGTTGGCGTTGAGCGCGCCCGCCAGTATGGACGGGTCGAGGTGGTTGAGCATGGCCGCCACCAGATCGGGGTTGTTGCCCACGCCCCCGGCGATCCCCGCCCCCGCCGCCGGCGCCATCTGCAGCATGACCTGATAGGCGAGGGCCATGGCCTCGGTCGAATTGACGATCTGGGCGAGGATGGGGACGTCGTGGTCGTTGTCCAAAGCCCCCAGGATGCGCGAGATCATGGCCTGATTGCTGAGGAGATCGGCGGTGAAGCGGGGGTCCAGCCGCTTGGCCACCTCCTCGGTCATGCCCATGGTCTGGTTGATGAGCTCGGAGACCATGGCCGGATCGAGCAAAGAGATCAAGGTGTTGACGAAACCGGTGGCGGTGACCAGGGCGTTGGCCACCGGCTGGGGGTTCATGTAATCCATGGTCGCTCCGATGAGGGTGGAGCCGTTTACGATGCCCGCGATGAAGCCGGGCTCGATGATGGAGGCCACCATCGCCGCGGTGTCCGCGTTGGCGTTGAGCGCCCCCGCCAGCACCGCCGGGTCAAGGGCTCCCATCAGACGGCTGAGGAAGGGGCCGTTGGCGTTGACCGCTTGAGCGATTACCTCCGGGTTGATGTATCCCATGGACGCGGTGAGGAAGGGACCGTTGGCGTTGACCACCCCCGCGATCACCGCGGGGTCCAGGTAACCCACCAGGGAGGTGAGGAAGGGTCCGTTGGCGTTGACCGCAGAGGCGGTCGCCGCGGGGTCGAGTTTGCCCATGAGTTCGGTGAGGAAGGGACCGTTGGCGTTGACCACCCCCGCGATCACCGCGGGGTCCAGGAAGGAGATGAGCCCCTTGAGGAACTCCACGTTGTTGTTGATGCCGTAGGACATGGCCGATGCGTCCAGATACTTCAGCAGGCGGGCCAGGAAGTCTCCGTTCTGGTTCACCGCCGCTGCGATGAGCGCGGGGTCCAGGAACTTGAGCAGGTCCACCAGGAACTCGAGGTTCTGGTTGATGGGGCCGGCCACGGCTTTGGGATCGAGATACTTGGTGGTCTCGATGAGGAAAGCCGGGTTGTTGTTGAGCACCTGGGCTATGGTCTTGGTGGTCCCCTTCTCCACCATGGCCTTGAGCAGCTGGTCGATGAACTCGGGGTTCTCGTTGAGGGCCTGGGCCACCGCCTTGGGATCGGTGTTGGCCATGATGGCGGAGAGGAGCTGAGGGTCGCTGGCTATCTTGCCGATGATGGTTCCCAGGGGGCTGCGGCTGGGGATGACGATGACCGCCCCCAGGGCCGTGAAGCCCAGGACCAGGAACACCACTATTATATTCACCGCCATCTGGAAGTTCCGGTTAAGCAGCATCGGCGCTCACCTCATATCACGGGCTGGGAAGCCCGCCCTCTCCCATCTGCTTGACGTAGGCCTCACCCTGCATGGTCATGGTGATCCAGAATATGAAGTGGACCTTGGCCTTCATGTGCATGCCGATGCCCAGGTTGCGCAGGAGGCTGTTGGTGTTGCCGATGGAGGCGTTGGCCGCCTGGGCCACCTTGGTGGCGCTCAGGGTGTTGAGCAGCTCCACGGTCATGTTGTAGCCGTTGGCGTTCATGGAGGCGGCCATGGTCCTTCCGTTGAGCCCGTTGATCAGCTCGGTCACCAGGGTCCTCAGGCCGGTTCCCGAGTTGTAGTTGAGGGCCTGGGCGACCAGGGTCCCGCTCAGGCGGGTTGTCCCCCCGATGAGCTGGTTCATCAGGTTCTGCCCCGCCGCGCTGTTCATGATGCGCGCCATCATCGCCGCGTCCATGTTGGCCAGGTTGTTGCGCAGCATGTTCATGGGGGCGCCGTCGATCCCCGCGTTGATGCCGGTCGCCAGAGCCGCCCCGTCCAGGTAGTAGATGAGGTTCCTCAAAAGGGCGTTGGGGTTGTTGTTCAGCGCCTGGGCGATTACCTGGGCGGTGTGGTTCTGCATGTTCACCATGGTTATATAGAGGGGGGAGGACGTCCCGCCCACGGCCATGCCGTTGATCCCCCTGCCGATGGCCCGCCCCGCGTCGGAGTTCAGGTTGGCCAGCAGGTTGTTGAGGAAGCCGGGGTTCTGGGCGGCGTTCTGGTTGAGCCCCTGCACCAGCGCCTGGGCGGTCCCCGTGGAGAGATTGCTGATAAGGGTGATGAGGAAGTCGGGGTTGGCGGCGGCGGCCTGGTTGGTGGCCTGGGCCATGGAGATCCCCGCGTTCTCGTCCAGATTCTCCACCACCGCGCTGATGAGGTCGGGGTTGACGTCCAGGGACTGCGCGGCCACTTGGGCCACCGCCGGGTCCAGAGCCGCCAGCAGAGCCGGCATCATCTCGGTGTTCAGGTTCATCCCCTGGGCCATGGCCGCCCCAGCGGCATCTGTGAGATCGGCCAGCAGCGCTCCGAGGAAGGCGTGGTTCTGGTTGAGCGCCGCCGCCACCGCCTGGGCCACGCCGGCGTTGATGCGGGCCAGCACGTCGCGCAGAAAATCGGGGTTGACGTCCATCGCCTGAGCCAGCACCGCCGGGTCCAGGTTGGCGATGAGGGTGGTTATGAATCCCTGGGCGCTGTTCACCCCCTGGGCCACGGCGTCCGCGAGCTTCTGGTCGGCCGGGTTGGTGGTACCCATGAGGGCGGTGAGCTGGCGCGTCAGGGCCGCTTGATTGTTGAGGACGCCCGCCAATACGGCGGGATCCAATCCCTGGATCACCGCCTGCAGGAGGTTGAGGTTGTCGTTGATGCCCAATGCCATCTGGGCCGCGGTGGCCCCGTTCATGCCCTCCACCAGCGGTTTTATCTTGGTGAAGGCGAAGGGTTCCAGCCCGTGGGCTATGATCAGCGGGCTCAGGGCTCCGATGAGGTTGGTGAGCAGGGCTCCGTTGGCGTTGATGCCCGCCGCCGCCGCCTCCGCCACCGCGTTGTCCAAACGAGCCATGAGGTCGGCGGAAAGCCCGGGGTGGGCATTGAGCACCCCCACCACCACCAGCGGACTCAGGTCGTGGATGAGTTGAGACAGGAAAGCGCCGTTGGCGTTGATGCCCGCCGCCGCCGCTCCCGCGAGTCCGGGGGTGAGGTTGGCGGACAGCGCCGTGGTGAAGGCG
>JACVIY010000103.1 GCA_015711755.1 Candidatus Geothermincola secundus
GCGTCCACGATAACCGGGTAGATGTCCTCGCCCAGTTCCCGCGCCAGCTCCCTCAACACCACGTTGGGGGTGTAGAGATCCAGGATGACCATACGCACGCCCCTGTCGGGGTCGAATATCTCCCCCTCGCCCGTCCTCCACTGCAGGCGCGTCAATGCCATGGGAACCCCGCAGCGGGAACACCGTTCGATCCCTCGCCGGCCCCGCCGGGCCGGCGAGGGGACGAAGGTCAGCCGGTCCGCATATCCGGGATGGGACGGCGAAGGATTCAGGCAGATGACCTCGCCGTTCCCCTCATCCCTCCACTCGTAATCGTAGATCTTCCCATCCAACGTCTCGATGGAACCCACGACTATGGCCGCCATCAACTCGCGGTGGAAGGCGTTGCGGAAGAAGGCCTCCCCTCCCCGACCCGGACGGTAGCGGATTATGCGGGCGTAACCCTGGCCGGTGAGTATCGCCACCAAAGCCAGGATGCGCACGAAGATCTGCCTGATGCCCGGCCACCGCAATATCCGTTTGGGGCCATCGGTGTTCGATTTGATCACCTGCGCCGCCGCGATGCGCTGCGCCTCGAAGACCAGGTGCCCTATGGAATGGCCCAGAACCCTCTCGATATGAGCGAATATCTGAGGGAGAAAATCGGCCTCTATGAGCACCGCCCGGAAATCGCGGGAGACACGCTCGGTGATGGTACCCTCCTCGCTCCAGCGGAGGAAATCGGAGATGCCCCTGGGGAATCCGCACTTACGGCAACGCCTCACTATCATGACGCCCCTCCCTCCTGCGTCCACCCTGCTTCGCTCTAAATCCCTTATGGTGTGCCTTTTTATTTTATTCGGCCTGAATCCCGCGGCGTTTGAGGTCTTATCGCCGTTGTCGGATTGGGGCCGGACCTCGTCAGGTATCCGAGGCAGCCTCGTTCCCTTGATGAAGAGCGAACTTCTGGTCGTGCTGAAAAAGGTGAAGGTTTGGGCCTGGCCCCAAATTGAAGGGCTGATCCCGCCCGCTGATCGCCGTTATCTTGCATTTCACCCCCTTTTTGCCGCCGAATACCGGGATCCGCTTCACTCCAGTAAGCGACTTGCCGAATGAAACATCGGCTTAGCTCGAATGCCGTTCCGGATGAGAGGGAGGGAAGATGAAGCGTTGCGGTGATTGCGGAGTGCCTAAGCGCGTCAGCGCGAAGCATCACTGGCGGGACAACGGGGTCATCGTGACCCAAGGCACCGAACTGCGCGGGATTTTCGTCGAGAGCGGCCTTCTTTGCTCGGTGCTGAGCGGAATCGAGGAGCGTCTGGGCATACCCATAGAGCACATCATCATCGACGCGAAGCGGCGGGACGCGAAGATATATGTCGACAACATGCTCAAAGGGGCCAGGGGCCGGCTGACGAGGATGAAGCTTTTCCGCAGGGCGGCATATTCATACATGGTGAAGCAGGCCGCGGCCATAGGCCTGGCCGAAGTGACCATCCTCGATTACCGACCGGGCGAATCACTGGACTTGGAGATGGGATACGTGTATAACCCCGCCCTCTTCGCCGGGGATGTAAGCGGCGCCTTTGAGAGCATAGAGGGCGTCAGGGCCAAGGTAGACCGCACAAATAAGGGAGGATCCCTTCAGATGACGGTGAGGGCATGGCCAGAAGCCCCGGAGGAAGAGCGCTTGAAGCTGGAAGAGGAGACGTGGGCGCACGCCCTCACCTCCTTTCAGCGCTGCCCTTCCTGCGGGGTGCCTCGCGAACTCTCCCGCTGGCGCTGGTCCGTGGACGAGTGCAGGATCAGCGACGAGGCCACCGGGGAGTGGCTTATTTACGTGGACACCGCGGGCATCAACGCCGTGTTCCGGGAGCTCGAGAGGGAATTGGGCGAGGACATCCCCAAGATGGTAGCCGATCTCTCGCGCGATTTTTATGTAAAGCTCGACGGGGGAAAGGGCGCCCCTTTCCTTCGCGACCTCCGCTTCCTGGAGTACCGCGGCTTCGGGGTCCCCGAGAGCATGTATCCGGTGGCGGATAACGGCAACAAGTGCGTGGCGGTCCGCAATCCCTGGAACGCGGCGGTGGTGGCGGGTTGCGTGGCGGCTGCCTGCGGCCTGGAAGGTTCCCCCGTCAACTGGGAAGCGCCCAAAGAGGGCAGGATGACGGTCATACTGCCTTAGGAGGTTCTTTCCTCCCCGTGATACCGCGGCCCCTAAAAGCCCAGAGCGGGGATCAACGCTTCAGCGCCCTTTTCAGCAGCAGTGAGAAAGCCGACTCCAGCGATCCCGTCAGCAGACAGAGGACTCCCAACGCAAGTGCCGTCACGCGTATGCCGCTGTCGGGAAAAAGCATGAGCAAGAAACCGCCAGCGAGCGAGAGTGACCCCCCCAACGCCTTCAAGCGGCCCGCCCGCAGAGCCGGTGCGAGCTCGGAGCCCCAGGCCATGTGCACAGCACCCGCTGCCACCATCCAGGCCGAGACAAGATAGAGGGCGGCGTTGGGGGATACTCTCGGCTTGCCCAGCGCCAATATCCCTGCGGCCAGGCCGACCACCGCCAGCGCCGCCTGAAAACCCCAGGGTTTGCGCCGCCTGAGGGCCATCATCGACTCCAGCTCACAGGCCGCTCCTCGAAAAACGGCCGCTGCCCCGAAGGATATCATCACCGCCGCGGACGAGGCGGGGCCCCAGGAGACCAGAAGCGCTCCCACGGATATGGCGGCCAGTCCTCGGGCCAGCCCCAACAGCCATCCTCGCGGATGAAAACGATCCCATACGTCCATTCCGCACCCTTTTTCGGAAAATCGCCTCACGTATTTCTCGAACGAACCTCAGATGATAAGGGCCGCACGCCGATGATTGCGGGGGAAACGGCCTCAGCTGCGCCAATCCCTAATTCGCCGCAGAGCAAAAGTGAAGACCATTTTGCGGGCGGGCGCCTCACAGCTTTCTCGTGTACTGATCGCCCTCCGGGTTGACCACCGCCTCGACGCGGTCCTCGGCGACGATGGCGCTCCAGGTCTCCCTGCCCCCATCCCGGAAGGTCATCTCCACCCGCGGGCCGACCCCCTCCATGAACAAACGGAAGGTCCCCGACCTCTTTTCCCGGTGATCGCCCCAGGCATTTCCCTCGAAGGAGCCGTCATCCTTGAAGGTGAGCGTAAAGCCGACGTCGCCAACGATGCGGTGAAAGACGCCGACGAGGTCGTAGCCGGTCTTCTTCCCGTCTTTCCCCGCTCCCTTGGAGCCGCCTTCCGTGCTCCCCCCGCCGCCGCATCCCGCAAGCACAGCGATCAGAACAGCCGCGCATATTGCCGAAGCGGCCACCAACCTGAACCTCACCGCGTCACCTCGCTTTTCGCCGATCTTCCTGACGGCAGCGGCCGCCGCCGCGGTCGAAGCTCCCTCAGGCCCGGCCCTTTCCCGGCGCCTTCCGGAAATGGGCCAGCAGCATTTCCATCATCTCCCGAAAGGCCTTACCCATGTCGAACTCGTCCTCGTTCTCAAGCCATTCCAACTCCAGGCCCTCGGTTATCCCCAGGATGACGAAGGCCCAGTGTCGCGAGTTCATCCTCCGGAACTCGCCGCTTCTGATGCCCTGGTCGATGATGTCCGCGAGCGCCTTGAGAATGGCATCGTAGTAGGTCCGCACCTTCTGGACATAGTCCGGCGAGAAGACGTAGTGCTGGTCGGCGCGGAACTTCCAAAGCAGGCGGCAATAGGCCTTTTCCTGTTCGTACAACTCCGCGGCGCGTACCGCCAGTTTGCGGAAACGGGCGGTCGCCGAGCCTTTGGCGTCCCTTATCTCCTCCACCAGCTTCTTGAATTCATCCAGCATGTCGGAGACCAGGGCGAAGGCCAGGTCCTCCTTGGTGTTGAAGTACCAGTAAAGCGTGCCTTTGGCGATGCCTGCCGCCTCGGTTATCTCGCCGGTGGTGGCCGCGTGGAAGCCCTTTTCCGAGAAGAACTTGATGGCCGCCTGCTTGATCTTTCCCTCTTTGATGGCCCTTATCTCCGGCGGGTCCGCTTTGCGTGCGCACATCCTTGGTACCTCCCGTCCATATCATCCCTTTTACTCGACCGCACGTCCGATCTATAAACGAGTTAAAAATACAACCGCTCAACCCCTATGTCAACCGCTCGAACCGCAACTCGCGGTTGGGGGAAGACGTCCGAACAGGTCGGGCATCCGGGAAAAGAAGAATGACCCTCATGCGCGGCTATCCGGCACCGGTGCGGGCCGGTTCACTCGCAGGAAGCGGCGCCGAAATCGTCCATGTAGCGCTTTCTCAGCTCCCGCTTCAGCACCTTGAGAGTGGCCCCGTAGGGCATTTCCTCCAGCGGGATTATATGCAGGCGACGGGGACACTTGTAAGCGGCTATGTTGTCGCGGCACCATTCCAGCAGCTCATCCTGGCCCAGCTCCTCGCCCCCGCGCAGAGATACCACCGCCACCGGGGCCTCTCCTTTACGGGGGTGGGGCACTCCCACCACCGCCGCTTCCCGCACGGCCGGATGATTGAGTATCTCCCTCTCCACCTCCACGGAGAAGACCGAATAGCCGCCGCACTTGATCACGTCCTTCTTGCGGTCCACGAAGAAGACCCGCCCCCAGCGGTCCTTATAAGCCATGTCCCCCGTATGCAGCCATTTACCCTTTTTGGCGGCCGCCGTCTCCTCGGGATTGTTCCAGTATTCCTTCATGACCCCCGGGCCGCTGACCAGCAGCTCCCCCACTTCCCCCGCGGGGAGCCGCTCCCCCTTCTCATCCGCCACCCTGGCCCGGATGGGGAAGATCGGGTACCCCACGCAGCCGCGCGGCCACCTCAGGCCGGGGAGATACAGCTTCAGGGTGGCGATGGCGGAGAGCTCGACCATCCCGTAGGCCTCGGCGAACACCGGGCCCGTCCGCAAAGGACCCAACTTCCATGCGGAACCGATCTTGCGTATGCGCTCGATGTACTCAGGCGGCATGGCATCGGCGGAGGAGGCCCAGAAGCGCATGCTGGACAGGTCGTAATCCTCCATGCCCGCCGCGAAGAGGGCTTTGTACATCACCGGGACCCCCACGAACACGGTGGCCCGCTTCTCCTGTATGACCCGGAGGACGCGAACGGGATCGAAATGCTTGAGGAAATAAGCCCGCATCCCCGCGACCATCCCCATGATGCAGATGCCGTAGCCGAACAGATGGGCCAGGGGCAGGCAATGTATTCCCAGATCGTCGGGGCCCAAAGGCATCATCAAAGCGGCCAGCTTCTGCCCCGTTAGAAGGCCGCGGGAGGTCATCACCGCCCCCTTGGGAAACCCGGTGGTGCCCGAGGTATAGAAGATGCCCGCGGTGTCATCGGGGCGCATGGGCACCGGCTCGAAGACCGCGGGGGCATCGGTCATGGCCTCGTCCAGCGAGTAGAAGCCCTCGGGCACCTCGTCCCCCGGACCCGCCATGATCCATTTGTCTATCCCCGCCACCGCTTCCTTATCGCGTATATTGATCCGGAAGACCTCCGGGTCGGTCACCAGGAAACGCGCGCCGCAGTTCTCGACCACATAAGCTATCTCCCCGCCTCTCAGCATGAAGTTGAGGGGCACGGGTATAGCCCCCATCTTCATGGCCGACCCTATGAGGATGGGAAGATCCACCCCGTTGGAGGTCACCATGACCACGCGGTCGCCTCTCCGCACCCCCAACCTCACCAGGGCCCCGGCCATCCGGGAAGACAGCGAGGCCACATCGGTATAAGTCAGGATGTTTCCGGAGAAGGTCCCGTAGCGCAGGTCGTAATCGAGGAAGATGGCCTGGCGGTCCCCGTAGACGCGGGCGGTATGGTCTATGCAGTTGGCCATGTTGAGTCCGCGCCTGAAAGCCGCCCTCGCTTTTTTCAACACAGGTGCCACTCCATTCCAGCGTTCCTCATACGGGAGCTTAATCCGCGATGCCCCCGCAGCGCATGTCTTTTCGATCTATATTCCCGGATGTAGATCAGGAGAAACTTCCCTGGTCTGGATCACGATAAGCTCTGACTTTCAGCGACAATATCTCTATACCCATAGCGGACAACTCCGACCGGACGCTCGCGCACGTCCGGGGCCGCCTTCTCATAAAACGGATCTATACGCGCATGGAGGACATAGAAGAGGAGCTCATCCACGCGCACGTCCGGGGCCGCCTTCTCATAAACAAATCGCTTCCGCCTCGAAGAGAGGACCGATCTACCGCTCGCAGGCAGAACGGCGTCCGATCCATGCCCAAACGGACGACATGGTGAAATTGAGGGCTTCATAACGGATAGCTTTTAGTTCCGGCTTCTACCGATCGAGGCTCCGATTGAGAAGCGGGTCGCCTGCGCCCATGCGGGGGTAGATGTTATCATTTCGATAGAGGCCGCATGAGATCAGGTCTGCGGAGGACCATGCACGAGGAATACGCGGATGAGGTCGGCGGCCGAAAGCCGCCCTTGAAGAGCTTTTTCACCAGACGTCTGGAGGTGAAGGTCCGTGAGCGCGGCATGGACCTGCCTCCGGAGTTCATCTCCATCATGGATGTGCCCTTCGACTCTTTCACCGAGGAGCAGGAGGCCTTCTACCAGGCCGAGTTCAAGCCCTACACCTATTTCTTCATCGAGATACTCATCGACCTGTACGAGGCGCTGGGAGCCCACCGCGAGGGCTGGGAGGACATGGCGGGGCGCCTCCCCGACTGCCCCATAAAAGAACTGGTGAAGCTGGCCCTTCATGAGAGGGCAAGGCTGGAGGGATTCGATGACGGCATCGAGGAGGAGCCCGCCTTCGATCCCCTGGAGATGAGCAAGCCGGTCACCTTGAGCACGGAGAAGAAGGTGGTCAAGACCTACCGCCCGAGCGAGCCCGCATCCTCCAAAAAGGGGCGCTGGTGGGAGAAAAAGGTCTTTTAGGCGCCCGCTCCGCTTGCCGCCGTCACCCTCGGAGCCCCTCCTCAATAGCCCGGCGTCATCCCCTTAAAAAGACCCCAGCTTCTTATGCCTGTCCACCGGACGGTCCAGCCGCTCCACCGGCTTGGAAGTGTCGTGGAAGCAGGAACCCGGCTTCTCGCTCTCCTTGACCTGCGGGTAGATGACGCCGCGCAGAAAGGAGAGGGCGGCGGCGGCGTCCTCGTCCATGACGATGCGCTCCAGCTCCATCCTCTGCTGCTCCCCGAAGGAGACCGCCCAGGTCCTGGCCATGGGAACCTCCGCGCTTCCGGGCACCGTTAAACTCGACCGTATCTCATTCTATCACCGCGCCCCTTCCGAAGACAGCGCGCCGCCGCTCCCCCCAAGACCCGCGGGAGGTTCTCCACTCTCGCCTGCCAGTTCCGCCCGCAACGAGGGGAACTCCTCCTTCAGCCTCTCCATGCGCTCCCACATGGTGGGCTGGGTCTGAAAGGGCCGATAGGAAGTATAGTCGACCACGGGGTGAAAGAGCAGGGCGTCCAGGTAGGGCGGGAGAAGCATCACATCGGCGAAGTCGCAGGCGGCACCCTCCAACGCCCGGTACACGGCCAGGGGGTCGCGGGTCCTCCAGGCCGCCAGCAGATCCGCGAAGTACTCCCTCTCGCGGTCCAACCCCAGGCGGAGGAGGGAATGCGCAAGCGGCGAGATAAGCAGGGAGACCAGGACGAAGATGCAGCCGGTAAGCAGCAGCATCAACGGAAAACGCGGGTTAGCGGAGAAGGAAGACGCCAACGGCACCAGCATCGCCAGCACCACCACCGTTATGACCGCGGGCAGGTCCTCGATCTGCAGCTCTCCCTTTCTCTGAGCGCGTTTTATCCAGGCGCCCCTCTCCATGCTCATGGAAGCAAGAGCAGCCCTGCCTGTGAGAGCGAGCATCACCGTGTGCAGCAGGGCGTCCCCCGCCTGTATGTGCCCGACCTCATGGGCCATCATCGCCTCCGCTGCCCGCTGCGGGAGCTTCTCCTCCACCCCCTTCGTCGCGAACACGGCGTAGGTGCCGTCCGGGAGCGCTAGGGAATAGGAGTTCACGTCATCATGCGGTATGACCCTCAGGCGCACCTCCCCGGAAAGGCCCGCGGCCAGGCAGGCGGCGTCCAGGGCATGGCGCAGCCTCGAATCGGGCGTTCCGGGGGGCAGTGATATCACCCTTCCGAACAGCCACCTCCAGCCGCGAAGGAACCGGAGAAGGGCGTACAGCACGAAGGCGGCCCAGAAGAGCACCAGGATCAGCCAGAAATACCTGTCGTACCCCAGAGGGCGGTACAGCAGGAAAAGGGCTGCGGCGGAAAGGCCCATGACCAGAGCGGTGAAGACGGCGGCGATGGCCCCCAAGCGCAGGCGGTTGCGGCTGACCATCTCGTTCAGCTCGCGGGCATGTGCGGTCCTCGCCCTCCGGCCCGCTCCGTTCATACGGCGTTTCATGCGTAGATGATATCAGCAACGGCTCCGCTTGCCATCGCCTTAACGGAAGATGAGGCTTTTGTCTGCCGCTCCCAGCGGGACCGTAATCCCCCAAAGACCGCGTCAGAAACAGTGTCCGATAATGCGGTTCTCTGGAGCCGCCAACCGGTCAAGCGCCGAAGGAGGTGATCGAACTGGAGGACAACAAGAGGCAAGATGAGGCGCTGAAGGAAGAGGCCGCTGCGGAGATCCCCCAAGGGCCTGCGGGGACACCTCAGGAGATGCGGGACTCCCTTGAGCAGAGCTCGCCCCGCAGGCGGGACCGCACCGCCATCGCCCTGGTCATCGTCTCCGTCATCGCGGCCATGCTGCTGGCATCCACCATCACACTGGCCCTGGTGGGAGACTTCGGCGGCAGGGGCGGGGGAATCCCGCGCATGGAGCCGCCCCCCCCCCCCCCCCCCCCGAGGGGGGCC
>JACVIY010000104.1 GCA_015711755.1 Candidatus Geothermincola secundus
GGTGGCAGGCCCTTCCCTGCAGTATCGGCTGCAGGTAGAGGGCCGGCTGCCCCTCAGGGAGGCCTCGCTGCGCGGCGGCTTGACGGGCCAGGCCGAAGAGCCGCGGGGCGCGGTCCATGGTGGCGAGGAAGAGCACTTCCTGGCATCCCCCGCCCCTGCGGTGCTTCCACCAGGTCCCGCCGCTCCCCTCCAGCTCCCGCAACAGGCGCGCCTCCTCCTCGCCCTCCAGGCGCCTCGGCTCCCCCGCTCCTACGGCGTGCGCCAGTTCCCTCATCCTCCGCTCCTGCAGGGCCAGGCGCTCACGGGGAAGATAGCCGCTGATGCCTGACAATATGTAAATAAGTATGAAGCCGGCCGGCCCGCCATCGGAGGCGGGAGGCTCGTCCCCCGCATCCGCCCCGCCCAGCAGGCAGTCGAAGGTCGGCTCATCGAACAGGAGGATCTCATCCCCCAGACGGCGACGGCAGGCCTCGCGAGCCAGCCCCAGGAGGGGGGACAGCTCACTTCCTCTCACCGTCCAGCAGCTCCTCGACTCCGGCCGCAGCTCCAGCTTGACCGAGCCCCAGACGGCCACCCCCAGGGTGCCCTGCGCTCCCTGCACGAGCTTCCCCAGATCGGAGGCCGCCGGCCCCATGGGGTTCTTCTGGAAGTTGCCCCGCTCCCACTGCTCCTCAAGTCCCCCCGGGCCCGCCGCCGACCCCGTGCGGAAGACCTCCCCGGTCCCGAAGACCACTTCCATGCACAGGAGGGGGTCGGTGGTGTCCCAATGATATTTGGGGATGAGGAAGGGTTCCCGCTCCAGGCAGGAAGCCAGGACCGATTTGCCGGGACGGGGGGCCAGGGGAGCGAGCACCCGCAGCCCCTCCGCCGCCGCCGCTTCCCGCAGCTGCGGGAAGTCGACCCCCGGTTCCACCAGGGCCACCCGGTTGCGTCGGTCCAGCCGCAGGATGCCCCGCATGCCCGAGAGGTCCAGCATCGTCCCGCTGCCCCGAGGGCAAGATCCGCCCTTGCGGTGGCGGGGAGACGAGGAGACCGGCACCAGGTTGAGGCCTAAGCGACGAGCTGCCCTCACCGCCCCGATCACTTCCCCCGCTTCCCGCACCACGAGGGCGCACGCGGGTTCTCCGGGCGGGCAGGGGTATTCCGCCTCCCCGTAGGAGGCCAGCGCCTCGGGGCCTTCCAGCACCGCCTCGGGCCCGAAGAGCCCCCGCAGCTCCTCCGCGGCGCCCCTTCCTTGCGCTCCCGCCATCAACCCTCACCCCCTATCGCCGGAGAGGGAAGCGGTGCGGACAGGAACCTTGCCAGCCGCCTGCGCATCATCCCCACAACCACCTCCCGAAGCCGTCCGGAGCGGAGCAGGCGCGCCTGCAGGCGGGCGGGGGCCTCCGCCGCCATGAGGGTCAGGAGCGGCCCCGCCCATCTTCCCGCCAGGCGGTCCAGCCGCTCCACCGATCCCTCCGGCAGGGCCTCCAGTCGCATCAGCAGGTCCTCCATGTCCGTGCCCGTCTCCGCCATGGCCTCATCCAGGGCCCGACCCAGCAGGGGCCCCACGGCGTCCAGCATCCCCGAACGGTACTGGGCCCGCATGAACAAGAAAGCGGGGTCGCGGTCAGCGCTCATGCCACACCTCTCCTCCATCCTCTCTCGACATCATCGCAACCTGCCTGATCCTGCCGGCACACGCGGTATTCCAAAGCCATTCATTCCGGCCATTCCCTCTTGAGGGCGATCCTCCATCACCTTCTCGGCGCAAACGATCGGGCCGCCGCGGGAACGCCTTCCCGGCCCGGCTTGAGGGCCTCCCGCACCGGCGAGCGAGAGGTCTTGCCGGCCTTCCGCGGGAGAGGCCGCTAAGCCGCCCTCCCGCTTCCGCCGCGGTAATATCCGTATCTGGTCACCGACTCCAGCATGGCCCGCACGTTCTCCGGCTTGGCGTTGGGGGCGAGCTCGCATCCCGTCCCCAGGATGAAGCCGCCTCCCCTGCCCACCTCCTCGATGAGCCGGTGGCAGTACTCGTCCACCTCCGCGGGGGAGCCCAGGGCCAGCAGGTTGGCGGGCACGTCCCCGTAGATGCAGATGCGGTCGCCGATGACCTCCTTGGCCTTGAAGATGTCGGTGGTGCCGTCGAACTCGGCCACGACGTGTCCGGCCGGTAGCTCCCGCAGTATCTCCAGGTTCCTGTCCCAGTTGCCGTCAAGATGCAGCACGCTGGCTATGCCCTCCGCCGCCAGCAGTTCCACCAGACGCTTGAGCGAGGGGAAGGAGAGCTTACGGAAGTCCGCCGGGGAGATGAAATCGTTGGAGGAGCGGTGCACCGCCAGGCAGATCCTCTTCACCCCGGTGTACAGGCAGAGCCATTTGATGGAGAAAGCGTAGCTCTCGACGAGGGCATCGGCCGCCCGCTCGATCTTTTCCGGGATGGAACGCATGTCCCGAGCGAACCTCATCAGCCCGCGGGCCATGGAGAAATTGTCGAAGGGAGCTTCCAGGAGGCAGGCCGACAGCACGGTCGCCCCACGCTTTCTCCATCGGGAGAACTCCCATCTCCAGCGGAGCAGGGTCGTCTGCAGCCGCGGGACCAGATAGGCGTAGAACCTCCACCCCTCCCCCACCTCCTCCCAGATGCGGGGTATCCACCGGGAGAAGAGCCGCGGGTAGGCCAACAGGGGGAAGCGGCGGCATATCTTAAGGATCCAGTCGTAGTCCCCGATCTCCATGACCTCCTCTTCCAGGAACTGCCGGATGCTGTCGGGAGGCAGGTCGTAACCCGGTTCCAGCACCCGCATGGGCATGGAGAACGCTATCAGCTGCGGGTAATAGACGTTCAGCCAGTTGTAGGCGTCGAAGCCCCCCAGCTCCTCGAAGACGCGGCGCATGGCCGCGTTGTATTTGGCGGGGTCGTAGAGATCGTGATTGCTCATCCCCGCATACTCGGCGGCGAAATAATATATGAGCGGAGCCGAGGGCACGCGGTCGGGCATCTGCAGGCATATGGCGGCGCGCAGGCGCTCCTCCGCGGTCATGGTATCGCCCGGATGGAGCATCTTCCTCTCGCGGATTCCCGTCAACATCGCGTACCAACCCCTGTATCCATCCACCCCATGAAAAACATCGGATACGGGAACAGCTCCCCACCCCCCTCAGGCGAAGCGCTCGGCCAGCCGCAGGGCCTCGCCGGGGTCGCGACCCCAGGCGTCGGCTCCCGTGTATTCGACCACGGTCTGATTTACCGGCCCGCCCCCGATGATTATTTTCACCCGATCCCGCAGGCCGGCATCGGCGAAGGCCTGCACCGTCTCCTTCATGGAGTCGAAGGCGATGGTGAGCAGCCCCGAGAGGCCCACCAGAGGCGCCCCGGTCTCCCGCGCCTTCTCCACGAAGGCCCGGGGCGGCTGGTCCACGCCGAGGTCGTGCACCTCGTATCCGTTGCAGCGGAGCATGGTGATGACGATGTTCTTGCCGATGTCGTGCACGTCCCCCTTCACCGTGCCCATGACGATGGTGCCCTTGCTCTTCGCCTCCCTGCCGGAGAGGAGCGGCTCTATTAGGGCCACTGCCCCTTTGAATATCTCCCCGGACATGATCAAGTCAGGGAGGAAGTATTCCCCGGCCTCGAAACGCTCCCCCACCAGGGCCATCCCCTTCTGCAGGTCGGCTAAGACCTCGAGGGGGTCGGTGCCTTTGTCCAGCTCCTCTCGCACCGCTCTCAAGGTGCTCTCCTCGTCCAGTTCGGCGATGAGCTTTCCCAACTCCTCTCCCATTCGCTCCTCCTTTCGCCCGGGCCGGCGGGAACGGCTCGGCTCCCGCCGGGCCGCTCCTCAACCCTTCATGCCCTCGAGAAAACGTATGGCGTCCATGGCGTCGTTACTCCAGGCATCCGCTCCCGCGTGCTCGCAGAGACGCCTCGAGGCCGCCCCTCCCCCCAGCATGACCAAGACCTCGCTGCGCACGCCGGACCTCTCCAGCTCGCGCACCGTCTCCACCACCGATTCGTAGGCGGGGGTGATGAGCACGCTCATGCCCAGCGCCCGAGCCCCGCTCTCCTCCAGCGCGTCCAGGAAGCGGCGGGGAGCCACGTTGACGCCCAAATCCAGCACCCGATAGCCGTGGCAGCGCAGCAGCATGGCCACGATGTCCTTGCCGATGTCGTGCACGTCCCCCAGCGGCGCCCCCAGCACCACCGCCTCACCCTCTTCGGCGGATCGGGCGGGGAAGGCGCCCTCCTCCTCCAGCAGGGTCATGATCCCGCGGAAGATCTCCCCGGACATGATCAGGGCGCTCAGGTAGTATTCCCTCCTGCGGTACCGCTCCCCCACCTCCTGCAGGCCCCGCCGGCACAGCTCCACCACCCGCAGGGGCTCGCGCCCCTCACGCAGCAACCGAGCCGCCAGTCCCAGAGCCCTCTCTTCCTCCAGGTCCGCCACCGCCCGCACCAATCTCTCTTCCGCCGCCGGCATCGAGCTCACCTCACCTCCGCCTGCAGGGAGCGGAAGCTGAAGCGGTCGCCGCGCAGGATAAGCCATCCCCAGATGACCCGCAGGTCGTTGGCGGCGAAGACCAGCTGCTCCAGGCAGAAAGCGGGTTCCCCCGCCTCTCGCCCCAGCAGGGCCGCTTCCCCTTTCCCCAGTACGGTGGCTTTCAGCTCAAGTTCCGAGCGCACCGGGGCGTAACGGGGATGGCCGGCAAACAGCTCACTCACGGGGCCGTGGCCCAGCTCCCCCTCCAGCAGCGGCTGCGATTTGTCGTAGAGAAGGTACTTGCGCTCATAGACCAGGGGCTCGCCCTCACCTTCCAGAAGCCGCTCCAGGTATATGAGGCGTCTCCCCCTCTTCACCCCGAGCTTTTCCGCCGCCCTGCCGGCGGCCGGTACCACCCTGACCCCCAGCAGGCGGGCACTGGAGGTCCCTCCGCGGGAGAGCATCTCCTCGTGGAAGTCGGGCACCAGGAAGAGGCCGCCGTCGGTGCGCGGGTTGACCACGTAGGTCCCCGAGCCCTGTCGGGCGTCCAGCAGGCCCGCATCGACCAGCAGGGAGACGGCGCGGCGCACGGTCATGCGCGACAGCCCGAAGATGCGACCCAGCTCGCTCTCGGAGGGGATGCGCCCGCCGGGTCGGAGGATGCCCCGTCGTACCGCCTCCTGCAGGATGCGGCTCAGCTGGACATAAGCGGGTATGTAGGACCCCTCATCGATGCCGCCCAGCTCCTCCAGGCCTCTTCCGGCCAAAACCCCGTCCTCTCTCGCCGTCACCGCTTCCATCATGCTCGACGGGCTTCGGCCCATTTTACCTTCCCCTTATTCGATTTCCCGGGATTGACAGTTCCATTGATTTGTATATATGTATATACAAGTTATGTCAGGGAGGCGGCCATGTCAAGCGGCCGCCGCGGGCTGGGGCATCCGCCTCCAAGGGATAAGAGGTATCGGCGCCGCGGCGTTAATATCGGAGACAGCGGAGCACGCGGCGCCGAAAGGGGAAAGGAGTCGGGGATGAGCGCCATGACCGCCAGGGAGAGGATAGACGCAGCGGTGGCCTTGAGGAAGCCGGACCGCGTTCCCGTGGCTCCCATGCTGGACGTCTTCGCCGCCCGCTACGCGGGAATAACCCAGCACCGCATGATCTTCGACATCAAGGCCGCCGACCTGGCCTTCCAGAAGGTCTACGACGAACTGGGGGCCTTTGACGGCTTCAACGTGTCCAACGCGGGAGCGGGGCGGCTGGTGCTGGCCCTCTCCATCGTCAAGCCGGTCATCCCGGGGGTGGACGGGGTGGACGAGAACGCCCTATGGCAGTTCGTGGAGAAGACGGTGATGGAGCCGGGGGAATACGCCGCGCTGGCCGAAGATCCCAACCGCTTCATGCGCGACAAGGCCATCGCCCTGCGCGAGGACATGAAGGGGCGGGCGGACTACTACCGCATGAAGATGCTGGGACAGCTGGACGTGTTCAAGGTGCTGCTATCCGCCCGCGCTTGGCGGCGGCGGGGCGTGGAGCCCATGGTGGCCGCCAACATCCTGCTGTTCCCGCTGGAGCAGATCTCCACCCAGCTGCGCTCCTACGCCGACTTCGTCACCGACCTCTACCGCCACCCCGAGGAGGTCAAGAGGGCGGCGAGGGCCATGCTCAAGACCTGGTTCCCCAAATGCCTGCTGGGTCCCTATGTGTCCGGGGTCAAACGTGTGTTCATCGGTCTTACCCGCACCAGCGCGTCCCTGCTCTCGCCCCGCCAGTTCGAGGAGTTCGCCCTGCAGGACCTCCTGGAGGCCTGCGGTTACCTAATCCGCCACGGCATCACCCCCCTGCTCCACCTGGACAACGACTGGACCGCCTTCTTCCCCTACTTCCGCGAGATGCCCGCGGGGAAGTGCATCCTCAACCTGGACGGCTCCTCCGACATCTTCAAGGCCAAGGAAGTGCTGGGCGACCGCATGTGCATCATGGGTGACGTTCCCGCCACCCTGCTCAAACTGGGGGAGCCGGAGGAGGTGGAGGCCTACTGCGAGCGGCTCATCCGGGAAGTGGGGGCGGACGGCGGTTTCATCCTCTCCTCGGGATGCGACATCCCCATAGACGCGAAGCCCGAGAACGTGCGGGCGATGCTGCAGTCGGTGCGGAAGTTCAAGCCCTGAGGCGGCTTTAACCGCTGACCGCCGCGCTGATAGCCCTTACCATTTCACCTGTACCATCCATACCCCCGCCGTCGCCTAAAGTCCCCCGGGCTGATATAGTTAGGTGTGGTCGGTGGCGCGGCATCCTATCCGAAGCGGGAATGCGGCCCGCGTGATTCCTGAAAGGGGGCTACGGGTTCCGATGAAGGGAGCGGTGGTCTATCACAGCAAATGGGGCAACTGCCGTCAGGTGGCGGAGGCGGTGGCCGGGGGGATAGCGGAGTCGGGCATAGCCGTGACCGTGCTCGACCTGGGCAGCGGCGCCGGCCTGGAGTCGGGCCTGTCCTTTTTGGTTTTGGGATCTCCCACCCGCGTGGGAAAGGCCACGAGGCCGGCTCGCCGCTTCATCCGCCGCGGGCTGGGGAAAGCCTGGCTGGGAAAACCCTTCGCCGCCTTCGGCACGGGAATGGCCGACCGCGGGGAGAAGGAGGAGCCCAAGGGAGCGGACGAGCTGGACAGGCGCCTCTACGAATACGGCCTGATGCGCCTGCTCCCTCCCTTCAAGGCCCGGGTCACCGGGCTGAAGGGCCCCCTTGCCGAGGGCGAGCTGGAGAGGGCCAGGCAGTTCGGCCGGGACATCGCCAGGGCTCTCAAAGAGCTCAAGTAGCCGAAACCCCGCCCTCCCCTCGGCGCGATCACGGTGTCAATTACGGTGTCTGACACCGATATCACAAATTATCACAAACCTCCGGTCGATAAATCACATTTTCCCTGCTCAGCGCCCTGCCGCCCTCCCCTCGCCTCCCCTCGGCGCGATCACGGTGTCTGACACCGATATCACAAATTATCACATCATGGGGCCTTATAGCGTTATCTGACGCCGTTATCACAATGTCATCAAAGGCGCGGGTCATCGGGCCGAAGGGCCGCCGGCGAGCCCGCGGGCTTCCCGGGCTCCCGCCAGCAGGATATTGCGGGCGATGAGGCTCTCTTCCCGAGAGGCCAGTTCCTCCAGAAGCTCCGCCTTGAGCGGATACGCCTCTTCCCTTTCGGGGCCCTCCGCTGCGGCTACGATATTTACAATATGTAAGGCGAGTAGGCTCTCCCCCTTCTCCCGCAGTTCCCGCACCCGCTCCAGCAGGCGGCGCCCTCCACCCGCCATACTCAACAGCTCCCGCGATACCTCCTCTCGCGGGGGCGGGAAGAGATGGGCGGGCTCGCCGTCGTACCAGCCGTGATAGCGCCTGAGGATGCCGTGGACGGCGAAAAGCGGCTGGCCGTATATGGGCGCGAGATAGGGGCTGGCCGCGAACTCCTCAGGCCAGCGGAAGGAGCGAAGTATCTCCCCCGGCCACATCCCCAGGTTGAGCATGCCCACCACCTCTTCGCTCAGGAAGCGCAGGGCCCGCGCCACCGTCCCCAAGGCCTCCCGGATCCGCTCTCCTCCCCGCAGGGCCGGCCCGTGCCCGGGCAGCACCGCCTGCGCCCCGAGGGTGGCCACCTCCTCCAGGGCCTCCGCCCATTCCAGCTCGTAGCGCTGCACCTTGAGCGGGTTGCCGATGTTGGGGCAGGACCATATCCACAGGTCGGAGACCGCCGCGCAGGACAGCTCGGGCACCCAAAGCCAGCAGGCGTCGTCGGTCTCCCCCATGGCCTCGCGCAGCCGGAAGGTCAGCCCTCCCAGCCGGAAGGAGTGCTCGCCCCGGAAAGTCCGATCGGGATAGACGAACTCGCTGACGAAGGCGGGGAGGCCTTCGGGAATCCCGAACTGGATGCGGTTGATGCGCTCCTGGTACGCCCGGGTCCTGCGGTAACGGTCGAAGCGGGCGGGAAGGCGCTCCTGGGCCAGCACCGTCGGCCGCGGGTATCCTCTCTCCTCCGCCTCCCGGATGAAGGCCCCCGCCCCGAAGGCGTGGTCGGCGTGGCCGTGCCCGTAGATGATGAAGCGGACCGGGGCCTCGCTGAGGCGCCGCAGCTCCTTCACTAAAAGGGGGCCGGTGATGTCGAAGCCGGCGTCGAAGACGACGGCCCCCTCATCGGTCAAGAAGAAGCAGCTGTTGGACCACCAGCGCAGGAGATAGGCTCCCCCGCCCATGTCCTGGAGCTCCGGCTGCCCCTGCAGCAGGGGAACGCTGCCCAATCCCTCCGCGGCTTC
>JACVIY010000105.1 GCA_015711755.1 Candidatus Geothermincola secundus
CATGGACACGACGGACATGCGTACCTCCTTTGGTTCTTCCTCCGCCGGCATCATCCCCGCCTCCGACCTCGCGGCACCGGGAGGCGGGTCCGCCGACGTGCGTATTTTTTCCGACAATGCGCAAATCTAACATAAAAGAGCCCGGGCGGCAACGTCCCCTCACCCTCCGCCGTTCGGGACATTAGCGGTCGGCCCTTAGGACAGCCAGTCGCTCCCCATCTGGCCCTGGACGCCGCCCAAGCGGGCTTTGAGGCGGAGGATGGCTTTGGTGTGCATCTGGCATACCCGCGACTCGGTGACCCCCAGTACCTCGCCGATCTCCTTGAGGGTGAGGCCCTCGTAATAATACAGCGTGATGACGATCTTCTCCCTTTCGGGCAAGCGCCCGATGGAATCTGCCAGGATGCGCTTGCGCTCCTCAAGTTCGTACGAACGTGAGGGATCGTTGGCTTTGACGTCCTCCAGCGTTTCCACCAGGGAGAGGCGGTCGCCCTTCTCCCCGCCCACGTTCCAGAGATCATCCAGGGCCACCAGGGAGATGAAGCTCATCTGGTTGAGCAGGGCGTAATAATCGTCCATGCTCAGCCCCAGCTCCGCCGCGACCTCCTCATCGGTAGGCATCCGCTTGAGCTCGCTCTCCAGGGTGACGTAGGCCTTCTCCAACTCCCTCGCCTTGAAACGTACGGAGCGGGGGACCCAGTCTATGGCCCTGAGCTCGTCGATGATCGACCCCTTGATGCGGTTTATGGCATAGGTCTCGAACTTGATGCCCCGCTGCGGCTCGTATTTCTCTATGGCGTCGATGAGCCCGAAGATGCCGTAGCTGACCAGATCGGAGTACTCTATGTTGGCCGGCAGGCCCGAGGAAACCCGACCCGCGACGTACTTCACCAGGGGCGCATAATGGAGTATCAGTTTCTCCCTGGCCTCCTGTGAGTCCTCCTCTTTATATCTCCTCCAGATCTCGCTGAGTTCTTCGCCTTGCTCCACCTGTCTCCCCGCCAGTATCCGTACACGGTTCCCGCAGCCCGGAGCCGCAAAGGCGCCGTCCTCCCCGCTCGCGGCGACTACCTTTTCATCGGGCTCTCGGGTGAGTCTTGAGGTAGATGTGCTTGAGCTGCGCTTTGCTCAGATGAGTATATATCTGGGTGGTGCTCAAATCAACATGGCCGAGAAGTTCCTGAACCGAGCGCAGATCCGCCCCTCCCTCGAGAAGATGGGTGGCGAAAGTATGGCGCAGCGTGTGCGGGGTAACGTGCTTTCCGGAGCCAACGTCACGAAAGAACCGCTCCACCGCCCGGCGCACGCCCCGATCGCTCATCCGTCTCCCCCTTGCGTTTATGAACACGGCGCGTTCCGCGTCGCCGACTTCTCGACGAGCGCCGCCTCCTTCCACCGCCCGCAGAGCCGTTCCGGCCTCCCGCAACAGCTGCGGCCTCTCCCTCTCGAGATATGCAAGGAGTATATCCAGCGCCACCCGATTGAGCGGCACCAAACGCTCCTTTCGCCCCTTGCCGGTCACCCGCATCTCGCATCTTCGGAAATCCACGTCGTCCAGGTCCAATGAGACCAGTTCCCCGACCCTGATGCCGCTGCCGTAAAGCACTTCCACTATGGCCAGATCGCGCAGGGATGTCCCGTAAACCTCAAGAGAGGCGTGACGGTCGCAGCATCCATCCATCTCGGACGGGCTGAGCACCCGAGGAAGTCGCCGCTGCCTGCGGGGAGAGGACAGCGCCGCCGAGGGATCCTCGGTTATGAGTCCCCTTTCCCGCAGGAAGGAGAAGAACCCCCGCAGGGAAGACGCCTTACGGCATATGGAGGATCGAGAATAACCGCGGGTGGACAGATTGGCGAGAAAAGAGCGGAGAAGACGGTGATCGACCTGGCCGGGGTCATCCTTGCCTGCGCGGCGGAGGAACTCCGCGAACTGCTGGAGGTCGCGCCGATATGACCTTACCGTATGCGGGGAGAGGTTCCTCTCCGCCTGCAGGGTGAGCAGGAATTCTTCAATGAGATCCTCCACGCCTCCACCTCACTTTCCTTGCCGAGGGGCGAGGAAGATTCACCCCAAGAGTTCTTCTCCCTCGGCTGAGGACGCTTCATCGGGCGGACCTCGAACCTACGCGCGGCCTCGTTGTTAATTTCAGTTACCATTTTATATCATGTTATACTTATGTCAATAACATTATATTAATGACTATTATTGAGTAATCTAACGTATCTCCCGCCCGGCTCCTCGCCGATGAACCCCTTGATCATCAGGCCGGACAGGGCCTTGTAGAATGGAGGGCCCGGGAAGCGGCGAAGCAGGCATTCGGCGGAAACGGGCTCGCTGCCCAGCAGTTGCAGCAGTTTCTTCTCGTCTTCGGTCAGTTGCTCGCAGTCAATTGGGTCCTTGACCGGCATACCGGACGCCTTCGCGACTTCCCAGCCCAGTTCCTCCAGCACGTCCTCCAAGCAGGTGACGAGCTTGGCGCCCTGCTGTATCAGTCGGTGGGGCGCGGCGCTTAGCGGATTGGCCAAGCTGCCGGGCACGGCGAAGACGTCCCTGCCTTCCTCCATGGCGAACTCCGCGGTGATGAGCGCCCCGCTCCTCTCTCCTCCCTCCACCACCACCACCCCATGGCACATTCCGGCGATGATCCGGTTGCGCTCCGGGAAATGCCACGCGGCGGGAGGGACCTCCGGGGCATACTCGGAAACGAGGCATCCATTACCGCGGATGCTGGAGAAGAGTCCCCCATGCTCCGGCGGATAGACGTGATCTAACCCGTGACCTAGAACCGCAAAGGTAAACCCTCCCGCCCGCAAAGCCCCCGTGTGAGCGGCGGCATCCACCCCGTATGCCCCGCCGGAGACCACGCCGATACCCGCTTCGGCCATCTCCCTGCCCAACCGCTCCGAAAACTGCCGCCCCTGGGCGCTGGCACGGCGCGACCCCACCAAAGCCAGCATCCTCCCCTTCGGGAAGGCCTCGCCTCGCAGGAACAGGGCCACGGGCGGGTCGTAGATGCTCTCCAGCATATGCGGATAATCCTCCTCCCCTTTCAGCACCAAGCGGATGCCCTTACCCCGCAGCCTCTCCATCTCTTCCGCCGGGTCCAGTGAGCGTCGCGCCCGCGCCCATTCTCTGCCGCGTTCCCCTCCTCGGCCGCCGCCCAGAAGGGATCGGGGGGTCTCCTCCAGGCATTCCCATGCGACCGCAGCTGAGCCGTGCAACGAGCATAGACGCCGCAGGGTCCTCGCATCCATGCCCGGAAGCAGGGCCAGGGCCAGGCAGGCCTCCCTCTCCTCCCTGCGGCATCCCCTCATCTCCTCCTCGGATGCTCCCATGCTCTTACCTCCCTCACACGATGCCTAAAGCCGCGGCCCCGGCTTTATCCGATGAGCGCAGCCCGAATGAACCCCGCGCCCGCGGTCAGATCCGCGCTGGAGCGGAGCGGTCGAAAGACCTGTACTGCACCGCCTCGGCCAGATCAGCCACCGTTACTCCCTCCCTGCCGGCAAGGTCGGCGATGGTTCGCGCAACCCGCAGGCAGCGGTGGTAGCCGCGTGCGGTGAGCCCCAGACGGCTCACCGCCTGCAGCAGAAAGACCTCTCCATCTTCGTCCAGCCGGCAGAAGCGCATCAGCTGGGAAGGGGTCAACGCCGCGTTCAAGGAACAAGCTCCTCCCGCGCGCTCGATCTGCTTGAGTCGCGCCCTCGCCACCCTCTCGCGCACCTCCGGCGAGGTCTCGCCCCCGACTTGACCGCGCAGTTCGGAAGGAGTCAGGCGGGGGACCTCGATATGCATGTCCATGCGGTCCAGCAGGGGGCCGGAGATCTTTCCCAGGTAGCGGCGAAGCGATCCCGCCGAGCAGGTGCAGGGACGGAGGGTGTCCCCCCAGAACCCGCAGGGGCAGGGGTTCATCGATGCGACCAGCATGAATCGGGCCGGGAAGACCGCCTTCCCGCAGGAGCGGCTGATGATCACCCTGCCCTCCTCCAGCGGCTGCCGCAGGGCCTCCAGGGAGTCCCGGCGGAACTCCGGCAGCTCGTCCAGGAAGAGGACTCCCGCGTGGGCCAGGGAGATCTCGCCGGGGCGAAGCCGCGGCGAGCCTCCTCCCGCCATGCCCGCATAGGATATACTGTGATGAGGAGCCCTGAACGGCCTCTCCTCGACCAAACCCCCTCTGCCTTCCAAAAGCCCAGCCACGCTGTAGATCTTGGTGACCAGCAAGGCTTCCTCCCGTTCCAGAGGAGGCATGATACCGGGCAGGCAGCGGGCCAGCAGGGTCTTGCCCGATCCCGGTGGACCGGTCATCAGTAGATTGTGCCCCCCAGCCGCGGCCACCTCCAGCGCCCGCTTGGCGAAGGTCTGCCCCCTGACCTCCGAGAGGCAGGTTGCCTCATGCGGGGTGGAAATCTCCGAGCTCGAGGGGCGCGGGGGCTGGGGCCGCCTCTCCCCTCGAACGAAGCCAACCGCTTCGGGCAGGTCGGCCACGCCGACTATATCCACCCCTCCCACCAAGGCGGCCTCGGCCGCGTTGCCGGCAGGCAGCAACATGGTCCGCTTCCCTAACTCCCGCGCACACGCGGCCATGACCATCGCCCCGCACACCTCGCGCACCCTCCCGTCCAGCGCTAACTCCCCTACCACCATCATCTCGCTCAGGCGCGAAGCCGGCAGGGCTCCTCCCGCGGCCAGTACCCCCAGGGCCATCGGGAGATCGTAATGGGAGCCCTCCTTGCGGCGGTGAGCGGGGGCCAGATTGATGGTGACCGCTTGCGAGGGGAAGTCGAACTCCGCGTTGCGGATGGCCGCTTTTACCCGCTGCGATGCCTCCCTGACCGCCGTATCGGGCAGACCCACCACCTGCACGTTGGGCAGGCCTCCGCTTAAGTGCACCTCCACCTCCACCGGCTGCGCCTCGATGCCGGCGATCGAACAGCTGATCAGCCTGGCTACCATGACCACCTCCTAAAATTATATATATGTTTTATAACATGTATATATTATATCCGAGCAGGGACATTTTCAAGGAAGCGTTGGAAGAACTCAGAAGCGGGGGCCGGACCTCATCATATTTCCGGCCCACTTGCACCCATGATGATCCAAGGTCGCTTTGGGGGTTTCGAGGTTTTAAGGCCGCCCCCGTTGAAGGCCCTTTTTAAGGGAACCCGGACTTAAGCCGGGCCCGGACCCCGTGTCCGGGGTCAGGAGACGGGGCCTTGCAAGGATTCAGGTGCGCGCCGACCCGTCGAACGGCGCCGGGAAAGGTGGCCGGTGAACTGGGAGATCAGGAAATCCAGGCCCAACAGAGCCGGGACCGTCCAGTAATACCGCAATATCATCTCGGATGCCCCCGAGAGCTTCTTCTCCATGTAGACCACGAGGGGTGGGACCAGCAAGGCCAGGATGATCAGGTCCGACAACAATGCCACCAGCCCGCCTTTCCGGCCGTTGATCATAGCCCGCCGGACGCCGGGATAGAGCAGGGCGCCGAGGGAACCCGCTCCCAGCAGGCCCAGACTGACGAAAAAGGCGGTGGGGTTGGTGTAATCGAGCTGCATGACCACCAGAGCGACGATGGAGAAAAGCCCGAAGGCCAGGAGCAGCCCCAGCAGTTTGTACAACAAGGCGCCCAGCAGAAGCGAGCCGAAAGACGGAGCCCCGACTCCCTGCCGCCTCACTCCGGGCATCGACTCGCTTTTCACCGCAGGAACGCGGGCAGCGCCTTCCGGCATATCGGTCTGGGCGGCAGCGTGAGTCCCGGGGGAGCCGCCCTCCTGTCCGACGCCCAGCAGCAGCCCCTCGCAATTGAAACAGACGATATCGCTGTCCAGGTTCCTGACCCCGCAGCGGGGGCACCTCTGCATCAACCCACCTCCGAGAAGGCATCCTCTATGTGCTCTATTTTAAGCCTGCCGCCATCCAGGGTTACGGCGATGACGTCGAAACGGCATTCCCCGTAAGGCACGCCGCGCCACTCCATTTCCTGGAGCCAGCGGCGCGCGGCCTTTGACAGCCTGCGCTGCTTGGCCGGGTTGACCGATTCCTCGGGGGCCACCAGGTTCCCCGCCGAGCGGGCCCTGACCTCGAAGAAGGCGGTGATCCGGCCCCGCCGGGCGATGATGTCTATCTCCCCTTCGCGACAGCGGTAATTGCGTTGGAGGAGCCTCCACCCGCGCCTGCGCAGCCACGCACAGGCGGCCTCTTCCGCTTCCCTTCCCAGCACGCCGCGGTGATCAACCATCAGAACTCCAGCCTCGATTGGCTAACGGGCATATAGGAGCGCCGGTGCAAAGGGCAAGGGCCTCGCTCTCTCAACGCTTCAAGGTGTTCCGCGGTGGCATAACCCTTATGGCGGGCGAATCCGTACCCCGGAAAGAGGAGGTCGAGTTGGCGCATGAGGCGGTCCCTGATTACCTTGGCCATCACCGAAGCGGCGCTGATGCAGGGGATCAGCCCGTCACCCCCGGGCAGGCCGCGCTGCGGTATGCCCAGCCCCGGTATCTCCAGCCAGTCCACCATGACCAGCTCAGGCAGCGGCTCCAGACCAAGCACCGCCTCACGGAGGGCCTGCCGATTGGCCTCCTGTATGCCAGACCCGTCGATCTCCTCCGGTGACAGGCAGGCCCAATTCCAGGCCACCGCAAGCCGCGCTATCTCCGAATAAAGCGCCTCCCGCCTCGCGGGAGTGAGCTTCTTGGAATCCCGCAGCCCCTTCAAGGCCATCCCCTCCGGCAGGATGACCGCCGCCGCCACCAGAGGGCCCGCCAGAGCTCCCCTCCCCGCCTCATCCGCGCCGGCGAGCAGGCGGCATCCCGACTCCCACCGCTCCCATCCATTCCCCGCCGCGGCGAAGGGGGCCGCGTCTTCGGGCATGAGGTGCCCGCCCATCATCTGACCGCCCTCCAGCGGCTCATCGGCCACCAGATCAGCACGGCCCTTCCCAGGATGGTCTCATAGGGCACGCAACCCCAGGATCTCGAGTCGTTGGAGTTGGGGCGGTTGTCCCCCATCACGAAGACCTCCCCCTCCCCCACCCGCCAGGTCCCCTCAGGCCCGCCCCTCACCACCTCGTAATCCTCCTCCAGCTTCTCGCCGTCTATATACACGGATCCGCCGCGTACCTCCACCGTTTCCCCCGGCAGCCCGACGATGCGCTTGATGAAAGGGGTGCTCTCGCGATGGGTCACGTTGACCGCCTCCGCCACCAGGTCCAGGGTGCGGGACAGGGGGTTGCTCCCCTGAGTCCGATTGGCTGGGTCCGATGGATTGAAGCGGAAGACTATCACCTCGCCACGGCGAGGCTCCCTGAGGTGATAGGTCAGTCGGTCCACCAGTATGCGGTCGCCGACTTTCAGGGTGGGCTCCATGGAGATGGAGGGGATCTCGAAGGCTTTTACCAGGAAGGACTGGGCCAGCACGGAGATGATGAGGGCGATGATCCCCAGGACCATGAACTCCACCAGGGCGTTGAGTATGCGGTTCTCCCACCAGCGGGCGACGCCCGTCTCCGTCTTCCGCGGGAGCGAGCCTTTCTCAAGGTCATCCGCGGAACCGCCCCGCCCTTGATCGTCCATGGGCAATCCGCCTCAGCGGAAGCGCTTCTCCTTGACCCTGGCCGCCTTGCCCACCTTGCCGCGGAGGTAATAGAGCTTGGCGCGGCGCACGTCTCCTCGGGTCACCACCTCGATCTTGGAGATCATCGGCGAATGTACGGGGAAGGTCCTCTCCACGCCCACCCCGAAGGAGGTCTTGCGCACGGTGAAGGTCTCCCTCAGGCCGCCGCCCTGTCGGCGTATCACCAGTCCCTGGAAGACCTGTATCCTCTCGCGATTGGCTTCCTTCACCCTCAAGTGGACCTTGACGGTGTCGCCGGGACGGAAATCCGGCAGGTCCTCGCGCAGCTGCTCCGCTTCCACCAGGTCCCGCTGCTTCATCCTTCATCACCTCTTTCAGATCAACCCATATATAATCCACCATCACCCGATGGTTTTCAAGGGCGGCGCGGGAACCTCGCGAACCATCCCGAAGAGCCGAGCGACCATCCGGCGGCGGAAACGGTCCCGCCATGGCCCGACACTTCCTGTCCTCAGGCCGCCATTTCACGCTCTGGGAAAAGCCGCAACGGCCCCGCTGGAACTCCTAGGGGCCCCTCAAGCACCGCCGGAGAGCAAGTCGGGGCGGAGTCGGCGCGTGATCCGCTCCGCCTCTTGCCTCCTCCAGGCCTCGATCTCGGCATGATTCCCGGAGAGCAGCACCTCCGGCACCTTGAGGCCACGATAGTCCGCGGGTCGGGTATACTGCGGGTACTCCAGGAGGCCCTCGCGGAAGGACTCGCTCTGAATTGACGAAATGTTGCCCACAACCCCGGGCAGCAGTCGTGCTATCCCCTCGATCAGGACCAGAGCAGCCGCCTCCCCTCCCGCCAGCACGTAATCCCCTATGGAAAGGACATCGGTGCACAGATGATCCGGCACTCTCTCGTCAACCCCCTCGTATCTCCCGCAGATAACGGCGATCCGCTCCTCCCCGGCCAGCTCGTCCAAGATCGATTGCTCCAAACGCTTTCCGCGCGGGGTCATCAGTATGACCCTGTTCTCCTCCTTGAGCCTGTCAAGCTCCTCGAAGGAGTATCCCAGAACATCCAGCACCGCCTCGAAAAGGGGCTCCGGCTTCAAGACCATCCCCGGCCCTCCCCCAAAGGGGGCATCATCCACCGTTCGGTGCC
>JACVIY010000106.1 GCA_015711755.1 Candidatus Geothermincola secundus
GGGCGCGGGCTCCGGGGGCGTGGGAGCGGGAGCGGGAGCCGGTGCTTCCTCGGGCGCCTCGATTATCCTCTCCAGGACATCGAGCTCGGAGGCGGGCGCGGGCTCGATCACAACAGCTTCCTCCACCTTTTCCGGCAGCAGCGGCAGTCCCTCTCCCCCCGCCTCTCCCTCCAACTGTTTCTCGATCTCCTCTATATCGGAAAGGATGTCCTCTTCCAGGGCCACCTCTCCGGAGCCGAAGACCTCCGACTCCAATTCCGCCGCTTCCAGCTCCAGTTCCTCTCCTTGTAACGCCGCTCCCGCCTGCCGACGAGCGGGCTCTGCCTCTATCTGCGGCGCGAAGTCCTCGAGCATCTCCTCCTCGAGCTCCTCCACACCCACTATCCCGGAGGCGGGCCGCCGCGCGGCGGAGACGCCGGCCTCAACCGGCACCGGCTCAGTTTCCTCGGGGACATCGACCGCTTGGGGCAGCTGCTCGGATGCCGAGGGGAGGACTTCCTCCGCGGCCACCCGGGATTCCTCCACGACGTCCTCGAGCATGTCAAGCTCGAGTTCCTCTATGCGCAGCAGGGTCTGGTCGACGGACGGCCGCGGCGCCTGCTCCGCTTCCTCGGGCGCCGGAACTTCCTCCAACTCCACCGCTGAGGCTTTCCCTTCCTCCGGAGAGACTTCAGCGGAAAGCGACCGCAGATCATCCGGCGTAGCCTCAACGAGCATATCCGCCTCCAGGGCCTCCACCGGGTCCGCAGACTCCACCGCGACAAGCTCTTCCGCGCCCAACAGGTCCAGCGGCGTCAGAGCAGACCCCGACCCGCTCGCCGGGCCCGATACCAAAGGCTCCGGGGGCGCCTCCTCCACCATCTCCTCCACCTCCGCGAGGAGGTCGAGCTCGGGGGCCGCCACCTCAACCGCCTCGACCGTCTCGGGCTCGGCGGCCTCTGCCACCTCAGCCACCGCGGCTTCCTCGCTCAGCGAGGTGAGGTCCACCACATGCTCGTCGATGCCCAAGGTGGCCCTCTCCTCATCCCGCAGGCCGCCGCCGCGGAAGGCCGCTCCCAGTATCCTGGTGGGGTCTATGCCCCTTCCCGCGGGCCGTTCCGCCGCCTGCTCCTCCGCTTCCGCCGCGGCCGCTCTCTCCACCAGAGACGGCGGTATGGTGGGCTCCTCCCTAGCGTGGCTGATGCGAGCAAGGTGGCCGCTCCATTCGAGGGGGATCTCCTCCGGCTCCAGCTCGGAGATCTGTTCTTGGTCAGCCAGCCGGCCCACCTTCCCGTAGCGCTTTTCCAGATAAGCGCGCTTGGCCGCCTGCGCCTCGATGCTCTCCTTGGTCATGCTCTCCTGCAGCAGCTGCGGGGCTTGCTCTCCGCTCTCCGCCGCCTCTTCTCGCTCCTCTGCCCGCTCCTCGGAGATGTCCACTCCCTCGGGCAGCAGGGACATGATCTTTTCCTTGAGCGCCTCCAGCTCCTCTTCTCTTTGGTCCAGGCTTATCTCCTGAACGGCCTCTTGGCTGTCCTCCAGAGCGCGGCTTTTCAGCTCATCGATCAGCGCCTCTTCTTCCTCCGCGCTCACTTCGGCCGCCTCTTCCGCTCCGGCCGCCATAACGGGCTCTCCGGCCTCGGAAACCTCGCCGACCGCGGTCTGAATACTTTCCTCCAAGACCTCAGATATCATCTCCGTCTCCGGAAGCTCCGGAGACTCCGATTCGGCAGTCGCTTCCGGAGCAGCCCCCGCCTTCGGGGCGGAGGCAGGGGCTTCCTCTTCCCGCTCTGCGAGGGCCTCCTCCATGACGTCCACCAGCATCTCCGCTTCCAGGGACTCCAAAGACTCCGCCGCCGACATCTCCTCCGCGGCGGCCTCCTCATCAGCGGGAAGTCTGGTTATGAGCTCTAATTTGCCGGCCCTCCCGGCGGCTTTATCCCGCGGCTCTCTTTCCTCCCGGACTCGCTCCGCCGCCTCCGCCACCAGCTCTTCCAAATCCAGCGGTTCCTCGGCTTCGGGAGCCTCCTCTGCTTCCACCGCCTCTGCCGGCAACGCTTCTTCCGGCACCGGAGAAAGAGCGGCGGGCTCTTCCGCTGCCTCGGTAACGGCTTTCTCGGCCATAAGCCCGCCTGCCTCCTCGGGCTCCGGCGCCTCCATGACCATCTCCTCCGCCTTCGGCGCCTCGACCTCCTCGACCTCGATAACCGAGTCTCTCGGCTCCTCAGCCGCGACCTCCTCGATGAGTATCTCTCCCTCCGCCTCCTCCCCGATCTCCACTTCCAGAGGCTCGATCTCCACCTCGATCTCCCCGGCCTCCTCCGGCATAGAGGCGGCTATTTCCTCGACCACAGGTCGCTCTTCCTCGGCCCCGGCCGCTTCCTCCTCCGCAACGACCTCTACTTCTTCCTCCGCCTCTTCCTCCGCTTCAGCCGTCTCGGTGGCGGTTGCGGGCTCAGCGGCGATCTCCTCGAGCGGCGGCTCCTCCACTTCCTGGACGGCCGTCACCTCTTGCAGCAGCGGGGCTTCCGCCTCGGCGAGGGCCTCGTCCATCCCGGCCAGCTCCTCCTCGCCCAGCGCCTCTTCCGGCACCTCTTCCATCTCCGGCGGCGCCACTTTCTCGATGCGGGGGAGCTCCGGGTGCTCTTCTCCCTCCTCCAGGCCGATGGGGGTGAGGTCCTCTCGCCTGATATATCCCGGACGCTCGATGACCCTCTCCTCCATCTGCCTGAGCTCCTCGGCCATGCGCTCGAGTTCCTGTTCGACCTTGCGCTCCTCGGCGTCGGGGGAGACGTTCTCCAGAAGCCCCGCGGAGATCAGCCCGTAGATTATCTTGCAGGTCTGCAGGGTGCCCATTCCCGCCAGATCGATGATGTCCTTGACCGTCCTCTCCCCATCCACGAAGGTGAGCACCATCCACTCCTCCGGAGTCAGACTGATCTGGGCAGCGGAACGGTCATGCATGGACTTCATCTTGAAGACGGCGTTCAGGTCGGGGATCTTCTTCTCGATGCGGTTCCATTCGTCCAGACGCCGCGACCCCTCCATGATCAGTTCCTCGGTGCTTATGGAGAGACCGATATCCTCCTCGGGGAAGACCACGCCCGGTTGAAAATCGAAATCCCCGTCGGTCCAGCGCAGCAGCTCGAAGATGGCGTCCTGTATCTGCTCCTGCACGAACTGTTCCAGTTTCTCCTTGGTCAGGTAGCCCAGGCGGATGAGCAGCTGGCCCAGCCGCTGGCCGCGGGCGGTGGTCCTCTGAAGCTCAAGCGCCTCGTCCACCTGCGCCTTGGTGACTATCCCCGCCTGCAGCAGCTTCACCCCCAAGGGCTTCCTCTTCCAGTTGGTGGTGGCGAAGAACACCTCGCCGTTGCGAAAACAGACATAGCCTCGGGCGTTGCCCCTGACCAGGTTGAGCGTACCGTTCTTCTTGCTTATGTTCAGGAGCTGGAACAGGTCAGGGAGACTGAAGTCCTTTAAGCTACCCTTAAGAGCCATATCCGGTCATCCCTTTAGGGCCTAAGGCCCGATATGCTAATTATCCCTCTATTCATATTCGATGCGGAACTCCTGCTTTATGATCTCCGCTATCTTGCTGGCCGCCCCCTTGACATCGTAGAGCACCAGACCCAGCTTGCTCCCTTTGCGCACCAGCGCGGTGAGCACGGCGTCCTCTCCCGCCGACATGAGGAACACATAGCCGGCCTTTCCCTCCACGAACACCTGGGCCAGCTCCCCCCTCCCCAGTTCTTCGGAGGTCCGCTCTCCCAGACTGAGGAGGGCGGCGGACATGGCGCCCAGGCGGTCCTCTTCCAGCGTGTTGGGAAGCACCGAGGCCATCACCAGGCCGTCCATACTCACCACCGCAGCGGCATCAACTTCCGCGGAGCGAGATATCAGTTCGTTCAGCGCGTTTCGCAGCAGCTCCTCTCTCGATTCCGCCAAGCAATTACCTCCTACTATTTCAGTATATACCCATCACTCAAACAGTTTGGAGAGTTCGTCCGCGGTTCTCCGGGTTTCCATGAACAGCACTCCAAGCTTGGCGTTGGGGCTGACCAGCACCGCCAGGATGGCCTCGGTGCCGCAGCTCATCACCAGCAGGTAACCGAGTTCGCCTTTTATATATACCTGGTCGAGCTTTCCCCGGCGCAGTTCCCGAGCGGCGCGCTCCCCGAGGCTCAGGACGGAGGCGCTCATGGCGCTGATCTGGTCCTCATCCAGATCGTTTCCGATGTCCGAAGCCAAGGCCATGGCATCGCCGCTAAGCAGCACCGCCGCCTCGACATCGGCGACGCTCGAGCGCAGCTCCTTCAATATCGAGTTCATCTTCTCGACTTTATCCGCCACCTCTTTACCTCCCGTCAGGTCTCAATGCCGGCCCTCCCGGGCAAGGTCCGTGTGCCCGTCAGTTGACGCCCTGCCCGGTCACAGGGCCTTCTCGATGGAGGGGAGGAACTTCCTGATGTCGTAACGCGCCTTTCCCAGATTGGCGCCGGGGGGCAGGATGGAAACGAGGATGGCGTCTGCCCCCACCGCGCTCATCAGGATGGCCCCTTTTTCGAACTCGAACATCGCCTGGGACATGGGCCCCTGCGCCAGCTCCAGACCTATCACCTCCGCGGCTCCCAGGGAGCTGGGCGCTATGGCTCCCACTGCCTCCAACTGCCCCGACTCATCACCCGCCGATTCGATGATGAACCCGTCTCTACCGACCACCAGGCAGGATCTGACCGTTCCCGTGGCCACCAGGTCCTCCAGGATCCTTCTCAAGTCTGCCAATCCACACCATCTCCTTCCCCTGACGAGCGCTTCTGCGGACCGGCGATCCCACCGCCGGGCGTCCTGCGGTCCTCCATTCAGTACCTACCCGCCAGATAGTATGTATCGTCAATCGTGAAAAAAGAAATAAGTTGTTGCTTCTGTTGCAAGATTATAGATCTGTTAATCGTGACTGCCAAGTGGATCCCGCCTTCCGAGAATCCCGTCGGCGGCAGAGCCGCCTGCTGCCAAACTCAGTATAAACCTTTGACCTTGGCCGATGCCTCAAGGTCGCTCACCGCGAGAGCGGGGCGCTTGACTCCGTTCACCTTTATCGCCCGCGCTCGGCAGGTCGCCGCGCAGCTCAAGCAGACGATGCAGTTCTCGGGGTTGGCCACCTCGGCCGCCTCTCCCCGGCCTCCCCGCAACACCGGTTTCTCCCTATCACCGGACTGGGGACAGGCCTCCACGCATTCCCCGCAGCGCCGGCAGAAGCGCGCGTTTATCTCGATGATCACGGCCGCTGACTCTTCCGAACCCATCCCGCCTCCGATATCGTGCCTCAGTGGACTCCGCAGGGCAGGCAGGGACCATAGGCCCTCACCATCATCTCCAGGCGGTTCCTCGCCTCCTCTTCCGTCTCCAGCACACCGGAGAGACGGCGGGCCTCGAGGAGCAGGTCGCCGAGGAGCGGGAGATGGTTGCACTGCAGAGGAGAGATGATGTTAAGGCGAGAGACCCTCCCGCCTTCCTCCAACTCAAGAAAATAGAGAAGCAGGCCCTCGGGCGATTCCACCGCCCCTACCCCGCTGCCCGCTGACGGGGATACGGTGGATCGCACCTCCTCTCCCGTGAGCGAGGCGTCATTGAGCAGAGCTACCATCCGCTCCCATGCATGCACCATCTCCACCATGCGGGCGGCATGAGCCAGCATGGCCTTTTGCGGGGGCCAGCCCGCCTGATCCCGCAGCTCGGCCAGCTCGGCATCAGCCATGGGCGTTCCCAACCCGTCCGCCACGGCCAGGCGCGCCAAGGGTCCCACGCGAAAGGTGCCCCCTTCCTCCGTGCGGGCCGACTTCAGATAGGTGTGAGGCAGCGGCTCCTCGCCGAGCGTCTCTGGGAGCTCTCCCTCGGCCCCCTCCTTTCTCACGCTGCCGTCGGGGGCCAGAAGCCGGAACCTATCCCCCTCCAGGGCCAATCCCCTTTCCCCCCTGCAGGCAAGGAAGGAGGCCTCGCTCCCCCCCATCTCCTGAGCCAGTTCCGCGTTGCGTTTCAGGAGCATCCTCAGCAGGCGGGCCGTCTCCTCCACCAGTGGTTCCGCGCGGGTCATCGCCTCCAGCAGCTGCAGTCTCATATCCTCCTTCAGGGGCTTGAGCATGCCCCCGGGCACGAGCCCCAGCGGGTGCACGGGATTTCCTCCCAGCGCCCTGATTATCTGGCTCCCTAGAAAGCGCAGGGAGAAGACCTTGCGCACTATCTCCTCCTCCACGCGGTAGATGCTGAGTATGTTGCGAACGGCCACGTCCGATTGGGGAAAGAGGAGGTCGGGCAAGCTCTGTATGGTCAGGGTCAGCGCGTGCCCGCTGAGAAGCTGCCCGAGCATGAGCAGTTCCCGCATCTTCTTGGCGGATTCGCTTACGCTGACCCCCAGGGCGTTCTCGGCGGCGCGGCACGCGGCCAGCTGATGGGATACGGAGCAGGGACCGCATATGCGCGAGGCCAGGGGGACCAGGTTCTCCAGACGAGCACCCTGCAATATCCTCTCGAAGCCGCGGAAGCCGGCGGCACGCAGCAGCACCTCGGCCGGTTCGCCGTCCTCCCCCGGCACTACCTCGAGGGACAAGTCTCCGCTCACTCGGGTCACCGGGTCTATGAGCAGTCTCTGCAAATCCGGCTCTCCTCGCCCACTCGATCACCGATCCCGCGGCCGGCGGCGCCATGCCTCCTGTACACAGCCGGCGCAACGACCGTTCTACTCGAGATCTCTCGGACCGCGTTCATCTCCGTCCTTCACCGTCCTTTACCGTCAGGAAGTCCCCAAGCGGCCTTTCGACGCCCGCCATGCCCCGTCATCTTCTCACCGTCTCCCCCAGCCTGCGGAAGAAGCGGGCCGTGCCGCCTTTCCTCTTACGGCGTAAAAGAGGTTCGGCGAAACAGTGAGGGTAGAAGGTGTGGGGGACGTCGGGGAGCGCTTCCTCAAGCTCTTTCCTGCTGACCCTAAGCGCCTTTACCAAACGCCTCAGGGTATCCAGGGAGACGTCGTGCGAGGCTTCCATCAATACCTGCTGAGAGGGCCCCCGGCAGCCCGCGCAAGGGACACCGTGCCTCCCGGGACAAGGCGCCCCGCATCCTCCCTTGGTCACCGGCCCAAGGCATACGTATCCCTGCTCGAGCAGGCACTCTCCGGGGCGCGGCTGCTCTCCCAGAATGGACCTCAGGCCCGTCGCTCCGCCCTCACGGCACTCCAGGCGGCACTGCGAGCAGACGGTTATCTCCTCCTCCGGCAGGGGCGAGGGCATCCCCTCTCCCTTGCCGGACAACCGCAGCAGCACCCATTCCAGCAGGGCCCGCGGCGGCGGGCAGCCGGGCATCTTCAGATCCACGCCGACGCAAGCGTCCAGGGGGTAGAGCCGGCCCAGGCCCTCCGGCAGACCCTCGAATGCATGATCCTCGTAGGAGCGGCGCAGGAGCCCCGACTCCGAGAACTGGTCGGCCAGGCCGGGCACCCCACCGTAAACCGCGCAGCTGCCCACGGAGATGACCCGCGCCGCCGACTCCCGCAGTTTCTCCGCAACCTCCAGCTGGCGCTGATCCCTCACTCCTCCCTCCACCAGGGCCACGTCGCAGGGGGCGATCTCCTTGCGGTCCATGAGGAAGGGCATGTATACGACCTGATTCTGCCCCAGGATGGAGAAAGTGCTCTCTCCCAGTTCCAGCAGATTGGAGAGGCAGCCGAGGCAGCCGCTCAGGGACACCACCGCGAGCTTCATCCCTCGATACCTCCAGAACCGGTAGGGATCACCGCCATCACTCCATCTTCGTCTCGAAGACCAGCATGCAGGCCCCCGGGCCGGCATGCTCGGTGTGGATGTCCACCTTGCGCTCGAAGGCGCGCTCCAGGGCGCCGGCGGTAAAGCCGTGGGTGATCTGGCAGGCCACCCCGCCCATCCGCACTCCGGTGGCCAGACAGGCCTGGCGCACCGGGCAGGCCCGGAAGAGAAGGCGCATCTTCATCTCCAGGCCCTCCCCGAAGACGTAGTCCTCGTCCTCGAGGTTCTTCCACAGCTCCACATGCCATACCTCTCCAGGGGGACCGAAGATGGCCGCCAGAGCTTCCTCGAGGTCATCGGTAACCTCCAGGGAACGTCCCTCCTCCCGACCCAAGTCCTTTCCGGTAAGGTACATGAGGGTGGGGGCCGCTTTGCCGATGACCGCTTCGCTGGCCAGATCCACCTGGGCAAGCGCCTTCATCAGCGCCAACATGTTGCCTTTGAGCGCGTCCTCTTCCAAAAGGCTTACTCCAGTCCCGAACGCCGTTACCGAAGCCCGCAGCTTTATGAAAGAAAGCCGCCTCCCGGCGGGCGGTCGCAGCCCGCCTGGGCCGGAGGCAAACATAATTCTACCCGATTAGGGCCGTTACGATAATACCCGCACGCCGGCCGGGAACACATCCCTTGGGGGCGGGGCTCGATCATCTCGTTGGGGGTAGGGCTTAATCGTTCACAGGATATGGATCATGTGGATCAATAGGTCATGCCGCGGAAACACGACCCTTTCTCGGCGGCGGGCGTGAATGTGAGATGATGGCGGGGCTCGATCATCTCGTTGGGGGTAGGGCTTAATCGTTCACAGGATATGGATCATGTGGATCAATAGGTCATGCCGCGGAAACACGACCCTTTCTCGGCGGCGGGCGTGAATGTGAGATTTG
>JACVIY010000107.1 GCA_015711755.1 Candidatus Geothermincola secundus
GCGGCTGCGCGTCTGCCCGCCGATCACGGTGAGCTCCCCTCCCGCGTACAGGGTGCTTCCCGAGAGGGCGAATGCATACACGCAATCGCTCGCGGCAGGGTCGAAGCCGTTGGCCTTCCCGTAAGACGGGGAGGCGGGGTCGGCGTCCAGGGCGGCGATGCGGCTGCGGGGCTGCCCGCCGATCGCGGTGAACTCCCCTCCCGCGTATAAGGTGGTGCCGGAGAGGAGGAGGGTGAAAACAAGGTTGTCCGCGTCGGGATTGAACCCCCTGGCCTTCCCGTAAGACGGGGAGGCGGGGTCGGCGTCCAGGGCGGCTATGTAGTTGCGCGGCTGCCCGCCGATCTGATTGAAACCCCCTCCCGCGTATAAGGTGGTTCCGGAGATGGCCAGGGAGTATACGGTGCCGTCCGCGTCAGGCCTGAAGCCCGTGGCCTGCCCGTAAGCGGGGGATAGCGGGTTCGCGTCCAGAGCGGCGATATGGTTGCGGGACTTCGTTCCGATGAAGCTGAAATCCCCTCCCGCGTACAGCGTGTTGCCGGAGAGGGCCAGGGACCATACCCAGTGATCAGAGTGCGGGTCGAAGCCGTTGGCCTGACCGTAAGCGGGCGAGGCGGGGTTTGCGTCCAGGGCGGCTATGTAGTTGCGCGGCTGCCCGCCGATGGCAGTGAAACACCCTCCCGCGTACAAGGTGTTGCCGGAGAGCAAGAGGGTCATCACCGTTTCGTTCGCGTCGGGGTCGAACCCCGTGGCCTGCCCGTAGGTGGGGGATGTGGGGTCGATGTCCAGGGCGGCGATGCGGTTGCGCGGCTGCCCGCCGATGGAGGTGAAATACCCTCCCGCGTAGAGGGTGGCGCCGGAGACGGCAAGGACGTATACCCAATGGTCCGCGCCGGGGTCGAATACCGTGGGCTGCCCGTAAGTCGGGGAGGCGGTGTTGGCGTCCAGGGCGGCGATGCGGTTGCGCGGCTGCCCTCCGATAAAGGTGAAAGCGCCGCCCGCGTACAGGACGTTGCCGGAGAGGGCGAGGGTCAATACCCAGCTCTCCGCGCCGGGGTTGAAACCGTTGGCCAAACCGTAGTTGGGGGAGGAGGGGTCGGCGTCCAGAGCGGCTATGTAGTCGCGGGGCTGCCCGCCGATGGAAGCGAAGGCTCCTCCCGCGTACAGGATGTCGCCGGAGACGGCCAGGGCCCATACCGAGTCGTCCGAATCGGGGTTGAAGCCGTTGGCCCAACCGTAGGTGGCGGAAGCGGGGTCGGCGTCCAGGGCGGCTATGCGGCGGCGCGGCTGCCCGCCGATGGAGGTGAAGTCCCCTCCCGCGTACAGGATGTCGCCGGAGAGCGTGAGAGCGCGGATAAAACCGTTGGCATCGGGGTCGAAGCCGTTGGCCCGTCCGTATGTGGGGGAGGAAGGATTCGCGTCCAGGGCGGCGATGCGGTTGCGCGGCTGCCCTCCGATAAAGGTGAAAGCGCCTCCCGCGTACAGTGTGCTGCCGGAAAAGGCCAGGGTCCGCACGAAGTCATCCGCGCCGGGGTCGAAGCCGTTGGCCCGCCCGTAAGTGGGGGAAGCGGGGTTGACATCGACGGCGGCTATGCGGCTGCGCGGCTGCTCGCCGATGGAGGTGAAGCGCCCCCCCGCGTAGAGGGTGGTGCCGGAGAGGAGCAGGGCGTATACCTCGTTGTCCGCCTCGGGGTCGAAGGACCCGTCCAGGGTGAGGTCGGGGAGGATGTGGGCGATCCTTCCTCTGGGGGCCCCGGCCACTTGGGTGAAGCTGCCCCCGATGAACCAACCGCCTGCCCCATCGGGAACGCACGCGTAAACGTCTCCCTCCACCCGGGGGAAGGAGGGAAGGGGCTTTCCCGTGGCCGTGTTTATGGGCACGCCCCTTCCGGTGTTCGGCCCCACCTGGGTGAAATCGCCCCCGATATAGAGCGTGCGGCCGTCGGGGGAGAGGAGGGACGTGTATACGTTCCCGTTTGCCGTCCACAGGGAGAGATCGGGCTCATCCGAAACGGCAGCCGTGCAGACGGGTGAGGACGAGGGGAGCACGGGCAAGACGGCCAGGGCCAGAAGCAGGGCGCAGGCCTGCCGCAGGAGAAACGCGGGCAGGCCTGCGGCTGGTCTGCGGAAAGCGCTCACGGAACGGCTTATCATCTTCGCGGCGAGCATGACAACCCCCTTTCCCTTCGCGGGGAGCGGTCGCCCCTTCTCGCCGCGGCCTTCCCCCCTATGCCCCACGGGCTTTATCGGCTACGTTTAGAGGCAAAGTCTTTTGAGTTCTTTTTATTCTCTTCACAACTCCCGGCGCCTGTCAACCGAGCGCGGCCCCTCCTCCCTTCGCAGGCATAAGGCGCCGGTCGCCCCCCTCCGCCTCCCGTGCCCAAGGGGGTCCGCGGTGTGCGTGGCGCTCCTGCATCCGGTAGGGTTCATGCCGAGATTTCATGCGGTTCCAACGCACGATCTGCGCCCTTGGGCGGTTATCCTTTACGCCCTCGGGTGTATCTTACCCCGACTGCCGCGCCTTTTCGGGAAAGGGGGAGCCGCTTCGAAGGGCACGCCTCAAAACCGCCTCAGAGGCGCCGCCACTCCCCTTCGGCGCCGTCCTCTCCCGCCCGCAGGGAGGACCTCAGCTCCTCGACCCGCGCCGCCGCCTCATCTATCCTCCGAGTGAAGGCCGGCAGCTCTTTGGGATCATCGAGGGGCAGGCGCCGGGCCAGCTCCTCCACGGTGAGTAGGGCGCCTGCCAGCGCCGCTGCCTCCTCCCTGTTGACCTCCACCAGTTCCCGCAAGGAGGCCGCATAAAAAGCATACGCGCCTCCGACCTCCTCCAGCTCCGAACACCCGCGCGATAGCCCGTCCAGTTCCAGCAGCAGCTCACCGTAGAGGCGCCTCTTCTCCTCCACCAGGCGCAGGACCGCCTCCGCCAGTCCCTCATCCCGCTCCGCGGCCAGCAGCTCCTCCGTCTCCGGGAAGAAGCCCTCCAGATCCGCCATCCTCGCGCGCATCTCCGCGTAGGCGGAGCGCAGGCCCTCCGCCTGAGAGCGCCCCTCCCCTCCCTTGCCGCAGCCGCAGAGAGATAAGCAGGCGACAAGCAAGGCGATAGCCGTGGTCTTCAGCGTGCCGCGGGCGAGCACGGCCTTGAAGCCCGCGCCGGGAGGGGTGCCGATCGATGCGGGACCCAACCTCTTCACAGCTTCCTCTCGGCGTGGAAGGCATCGGCTTCCGCGGCGAGGCGGGCCGCCTCGTCGTTGAGCCGCTCCTGCTCCTCCGCCAGCCGCTCCAGCTCGTCCACGTAATAGAGGAGCTGCTCCTCGCTCTCGGCCACCTCCACCAGCGAGAGCATCTCCGCCAGGGTGCGCACCAGCCGCTGATTCGCCCGCAGGGCCTCCAGTTGCGCCCCCACCGCCTCGCCCGCCATCCCCGCGTAGCGCCCCAGGTCCCCGCTGTCTTGCGAGGCCGCGTTCTCGAAGAGCCCGCGAGCCGCGCTGAGGATTATCTCCAGCTCCCCTATCCTCTCGTTTATCAGGTCCACCAGGGACATCCCCTCGGTCACGGTGTCTCGCTGATCGGTGAAACGCTTGCCCAGCTCGTTGGTCTTGGCGTTGAGAGCGGCCAGGTCCTCCAGCAGGGGGCGGGCCCGCTCCAGCTCGGCTAAGGCCTCGTCAACGGTCCTGCGGGAGGCCTCGCTCCCCTTCTTCCCGCAGCCGGCGGAGAGCAGGGCCGGCAGGGTTAAGGCAGAAGCCATGATCAGGGCGGCTGTCAGCGCCGCCGCCCTGCCGGTTGAGAGTCTCTTCCGGCCGGCCATCATCAAGCACTCACCTCCCGTCCGCCCAAGACTCTCCCTCCGCCGCCTTCCTTTTCTTTGACGGCCCCTCGCCTTTTCGCGGCCCAAATCTCGCTCTACGCGCCGCGCCGGTTGAAGCGGCGCATGGCCTCCTCCTCGCCCTCGCGCAGCAGGCATTCCACCGCATCCGCACCGAGGGAGGCCGTTTCCAGGAGCAGCCGCATACCCTCTTCTCCCAGCGGCTCCAGGACATAATCGGCCGCTTCCTCGGGAGTGGGGGGGCGCCCCACGCCCAGGCGCACCCGCAGGAAATCGCCGCTTCCCAGGTGGTCGATGACCGACTGCACCCCCAGGTGCCCGCCGCTGGAGCCGCCGCGCCTGACCCGCACCTCGCCCGCTTTTAAGTCGATGTCGTCGTGCACCACCAGGATCTCTCCCGATTTCAGCCCTATCCGCCTGCGCAGCCCGCGGACCGCCTCGCCGCTCATGTTCATGAAAGTGAGGGGCCGGAGCAAAAGGACTGTCCTCCCTTCCACCGATGCCTCCGCTTTCTCGGAGGAGCGGCCGCGCCGGAAGGAGGAGCCCCAGCGGGAGGCCAGCTCCTCCAGGGCCAGGAAGCCGGCGTTGTGGCGGGTGCGGGCGTAACGGGGCCCGGGGTTGCCCAGCCCCACGACCAACCTTATGCCGCTCGCGTCCGATCTCTCTTCCAAAGACCGCTAGGCCTCCCTTGCCCTGCCGCGCCCCCTCGCGCGGCTCTTCCGCTTTCTGCTGAAGTTACGGCCTGAGGCCCCGCCTCCCTTCGGCCTATCCGCGCCCTTCCGCGCTATCTCTAGAAACCGCTTCTCCGAGGACGGCAGGTCGGATTTCCGCCGCTTTATGGATTATACAGCCGCGGCATGACCGAGGTTCGCCGTGGATGCCGCCGCACAACGGCGGGCCCGCCCGAGCGCGCGTGAGGATGTCTTTAGGTCAAAGGAAAAGGGCGGGCCGACCCGCCCCCTCTTCCCGTCGGGATATCCTGTTAGCTGCTCTCCGCCTCGTCCGGTTCGGACTCATCAGCTGTCGGCTCCTCCGCTTCCGGCTCCTCCGCCGCGGCCTCCATCGGGGCTTCCGCCGCTTCCTCGGCGGTTTCTTCAGCCTCGCCTTCCTCCGCCTCTATCAGATGGGTCTTCACGCGGCGGGCGATGACCATGACCACGTTCTCGTCCGGGCTGTTGACGTAGTGGACCCCGGGCAGCTGCGGCAGGTCCGCTATCTTGAGGGTCTGCCCCAGCTTCAGCCCGCTGATATCCACCTCGATGCTCTCGGGCAGGTCGCGGGGCAGGGCCTCCACCTTCACCTCGTAGAGGAAGTGCTGCAGCAGGCCGCCCACCTTCACCCCGGCCGGCTCGCCCACATAGCGCAGGGGCACCTCCGCGTGTATCCGTTCGGTCTCCTTGACCTTCTGAAAGTCCACGTGCAGGATGATGTCTTTGATGGGATGGCGCTGCACCTCCTTGATGACCACGGTGTGCTCGCCGCCCGGGTCTCCTTCCACCCGCAGGTCGAGCAGGCCGTGCAGCCCTCCCCGCCTGCGCAGCAGGGAGGTGAACTCGTGCCCGTCGAGGGACAGCATCTGCGGCTCGAAGCCGTGCCCGTAGAGCACCGCGGGCACCCGCCCTTCCTTCCTGAGCTTGCGGACCCGCTCTTTTCCCTTGGCCGTGCGCGGCTCCGCCTTCAGACTCACCTGCATCGCTACCACCTCTCGCTTGATATATGATGCTTCTCTTCACGTTCGCATCCTGCGACGCGTTCCCGACGTACCATTCCGCAGGGAACGCCATCGGCAACAGGCAAATATGATACTCCATGGCATCGATGGGGGGCAACCGCCGCGTCGCCGGTCGCCCCCGTATCGGCGTAGCAGGGCCGTTCGCCGCACCGATGGGATGACGCCGCTGAGGAACGGGGGCTGTCCTTTACTGCGTGAGCTTCTGCCTGCAGGTCAATCCCTCATGCCTCCGGCGGGCCGATTATCGATAATGTGAAAATCGAAGAGCCGGGAGAGAGGCATCCGCAAGAACCTCTCGTACGGCTCATTCCGTAAGGGTAATGAGGCCCGCGTTTAGAGAGATAAACGGAGGGTTTTCGCGAATGCGTCTCCTCTATGCCGAGAGAGCCCCTCGAACGGTGACTTGAGGGTGAACATTTGGATCGCAAGGGATGCCACGATTGAGACTTAGCCCGCTGCTGCTGGGTTTGTACGGGGCAGCCGACATGCGGTGACGGAACGACGGCAACCGCCCGATGGAGCCGCGCGAGCAGGACAAGCAGGCCCACGAGGCGCTCCTCGCCTGTTTCCTGGGCAGATCGCAGGAGGACCCGGGGACTCCCCGGACCGGCCCCCGCTCATCGAGGCGGGCCTCTTCCGGACGCTGGAGAGGGCGGGGCTCACCGACCTCAAGCCCCGGGCGCACAGGCGCATCCGCGGGGACCGCGAGATCCATGCGCGGCTGCGGGGTTGGCCGCGGGGCGGGTGGGGGAGATGCTGGAGCCGGCGGGCAACGGCTCTTCGAAAGGTACGGCGTTTGGGCGGCCGGGGAGGAACCCTCCGCCGAGGAGCGGGTGCTGGCGGCCGCCCGCGCCCTCGCGAGTCAATGGGAGTTCGAGATAATCGAGCGCACCGACCCCTCGGGCTAAGGCATCGAGGAGGCCTGGCGCTCCCCGCGGGCCGAGGTGGAGAGGTTCGCGGATCTCGATGGCGTGCGGCGCATCGGCTCGCATCGGCGTTAACGGGACTTCGTGGACCTCACCGGGACCCCGCGCTTCCAGGTGCGCTGGAGCCCTCTGTCCCGGGAGCCGGACGGGTTTTCTCCGCATACGGGAAAACGGGAATAGGAGGGGTGGATGCGGGAGCGGCCTTCCGGGAGTTCGCTTGAGAGCGGTGCGTCCCCGGGAGGGCCCGGCGCCGCCTTGAGGTTCAAGGGGTGAAGGCGCGCCCCGCGAGAGAGGGCGCGCCTTTGCTGTTTCTGCGGCTGCGGGAAAAAACGATCACCGATCGTTCAATAATGGGTTCCTGGTCTTTCCACCCAGACCTCGCCCTTGCGGATGGGGATGTGCCGCTCATCGCCGCCGATGATCTTGCCTTTCAGGTTGTCGTCTCCGCAGATGGGCTTGGGATAGACCAGGAAGTCTTCGGCTATCCGCGGGATGTGGTCCGCCGCGATGCGGTAGGTTTCGGAGACCATGTCGTCGTCCCTGTGCGTCTCGAGATCCAGCTCGAAGGAGTCGTGGAGTATGAACCCGATCGCCTCTTCCTGTTCTTTGTTGATGCCCTTTTTGGCAGAGACGATCCTGTAGGCCCCTTCCGTACCGCGGACAAAGAGGACTTCGAAGACCGCGGCATCGTCGGGCAGCTCCCAGTCCTCGACGTAGATTGCTCGGCTTCCGGGTATGGGGTAATCGCCCACCGAGCAGTTTATGCGGCTCGCCGGCTTTATCTCATGCCCCTTCCCGTCAACGGCCAGGACCTTTCGATACAGCACGGGGGAGTCGAAGTCGCGCAGATTGAACTCCGGGTCTTCAACATACTCGAAGCAGGTCCTCAGTTTCCAAGTACCTGCTCCGCCTTCTCTTTTCCCGGCATCCTCGCGTTCGTTCGCCTCAGCTTCCCCTTCGGTCTCGGCGCTCTCGCCCGCGGCCGATCCTTCACCGCGAACCTCCATCGGATCCCGCCAATCCGCGGCATCGCCCCCCTTTCCCCTTTCGGCCAGCTCCCTGAGGTATTCCACTTCCGCGTCGTCGTATAGGGGCCAGTTCTCATCCTCTTCTTGGTAATTGAACTCGTTTGCATTGATTAGAAACTCCATCGCCTTCAAAGAGTTGAAGAAGTAATCTCTGTCTGACAGGTGCATATCGAAGGAAACTAAGATATCATCCATCGCCACTACCTGTTCTATAGAAACTCTGCTGGGAAGGTAAATCAGACGATAGAAGTTTCCCTGTGCGGTCTGCACGATTTCAATGGCCAGGACGTCGTCGGAACACTCCCAGCATTCGAGACATGGGGAGGGGTCGGGGTCGCCGGCCTCTTCCCCGGTGAGATCGACGCGGACTTCTTTGGGCGGGATGAGGCCGCCGTTCGCATCGAGCACGAAGGTCTTACGGAAGAGGATGGCGGGGGGCTTCTCGCCGGGGAAACCGCTCTCCGCCCTGTGATCCTCGGTCCGTCTTTTTATCCTCACCATCTCCGCTTCCTCCTTTCCTTATGCGCAGATCCACTGCTGCCGCCGATCGCCTCGTCATCGTCTTGACCCAAGCATCCTATCGCCGCCTCCTTTCCTCGACACCCGATCAAGCACCGCTTTCCATCAAAGGCCCCCTGCTCTCGACGCACCGCACCACCGCCTTCCTTCAGCTCTCCGCGGGCCGCCCCCGGGCGGCCGCCCGCCCCCGCCTGTTCAGCTCGGTATCGCAAGCCCTGCGCACATCCGCGTGGGAGATGACCGCCCGCTCCCCCGCCCGCAGCAGGGCGAAGCGGGCCGCCTGCCGGGCGGCGTTCTTTATGGAGGCTCCGCTCAGCGGGTATCGGGAGGCGATCTCCTCCAGGTCCAGCTCCAGGGACAGGGGAGCGGAGGGAGGCAGATATCTTTCCCAGAGCAGGCGGCGCTCCTCCTTCCCGGGCATCTCGAAGGGGACCTCGATGGAGATGCGCCGCTCCAGGGCGGGGTCGAAGCCCAGGGGGAAGTTGGTGGCCAGTATGAGCAGCCCCCGGTACTCCTCCATCCGCTGAAGGAAGACG
>JACVIY010000108.1 GCA_015711755.1 Candidatus Geothermincola secundus
TCCGTGCGCGGTGCGCAGCCCCCCTCCCGCTCCGCAGCAGAGGGAGTTCTCACGAATCCGCTCCATCTCCACCAGTTCCAGACCGGGTACCGCTCGCAGTATGCGCCGAGGGGCCTCGAAGACCCCGGCGTGCCTCCCGAGATGGCAGGGATCGTGATAGGTGACTCTCATCCTCACCTCCGGGAGCTCCATGCGCCCCTCTTCCAGAAGACGCAGGAGCAGTTCCGACAGGTGCAGGACCTCGAGCCGCAGCTCCCCCAGGCGGGGGTATTCGTGCTTGATGATCCCGTAGCATCCCGCACAGGCAGTGACGAGAACGCTCGCCCCGCAGCGGTTGAACATATCCAGGTTGCGGGCCGCCAGCTCCTCGAAGAGCCCTCTTTCTCCCACCCGCAGAGCGGTGGAGCCGCAGCAGGCTTCCTCGCGGCCCAGTATGCCGAAATCCACGCCGCTCCTGAGCATGAGGGAGGCCGCCGCCTGAGCCACGGGCTGGGCGGAGGAGACATATGCGGCGGTGCAGCCGGGATAATAGAGCACTTCCGCTCTTTCCCGCGGTAGCGTCTTCAAGCGCAGCCGCTTGGCCCAGCGGTCGCGCGCCTGGCGGGGCTGCATCCAGGGATTGTCGTAGTTGCGCACGCTCTTGATGAGCGCCTCGTGGGCTTCCAAGGGCCCCGCCCCCTCACGCACCGCCAGCCGCCTGGCCTCCATCAGCACCTCGGTCAGCTGTATGCCCATGGGGCAGAGGACTTTACAGGAATAGCATTGGGAACAGTAATATAAAACCTCCGGGCGCAGCACCTCCTCCCGGCGGCCCAGCTGAAGCAGTCGGACCAGCTGGCGGGGGGTGACCTCCCATGCTCGGGCGGTGGGACAGGAGGCGGCGCAGGAGCCGCATTGCAGGCAGGACAGCAGGCGGCTCCCCGCCTCCGTCTCCTCCAGCAGCTCCCTGAAGAAGCCGGGCTCGCTGCCGTCCAGCCGCAGCGGTGGCGGCATCAGTTCACCCTCCTTGCTCTTTTAGGGTCACTCGCTACCCCGCAAGGCCCTGAGCCGTGCTGACTGCGCCTGGTCACGCTTCCTCCAAGGCCGATAGCTCCTCGATCTGGCGGAGCAGTACCCCATCCTCCCAATTGGCCACCTGGAGGGCACCGGAAAGGCACTGCGCCACGCAGTTACCGCAACCTTTGCACAGCGCCTGGTTTACCTCGGCCCGACCGTCCGCTCCCAGGGAAACGGCCCCGTAACCGCAGGCCTCCACGCATAGGCCGCAGCCGCGGCACTTGTCGGCGTCCGCGAAGGCCGTTGATGGCGCAAGCTCTATCTCCCCCGCCGCCAGAAACGCCAGGGCTTTGGCGGCTCCTGCCGAGGCTTGGGATACGGTGTCGGGTATGTCTCGGGGGCCCTGGCAGCATCCGACCGCGAATATCCCCGTACAGGGCGATTCCACCGGCCTGAGTTTGGGGTGGGCTTCCAGGAAAAAGCCGTCGGCGTCCAGGGGAACGCGGAAGGCTCCGGCCAGTTCCTCCGCTCCCGATGCCGGCTCCACCGCCGTACCCAGGACCACCATATCCACCTCTACCCGCAGAGGGCGTCCCAGCAGAGTGTCCTCAGCGAGCACCAGCAGGCGGTCGCCGCTGCGCACCACCTCGGAGCACTTGCCCCGGGTGAAGACGATCCCCTCTTCCCTGGCTCGCTCGTAGAACTCCTGATATCCCTTCCCGAAGGCGTTCATATCGATGTAGAAGTCGTAGATGCGGGCCCTCGTCCTCTCCCCGGCCAGCAGGGCCTGTTTGAGCAGGTACATGCAGCAGATGCGGGAGCAGTAAGCGTGGTGCTCGCGGTCACGGCTGCCGACGCAGTGCAGGAAGGCTATGGCCCTCGGCTCCTCGCCGTCGTGTTTTACCACCCTTCCCCCCGTGGGGCCCGTTGGGCTGAGCATCCTCTCGAACTGCAATGCGGTGAGCACGTCTGGATACTTTCCGTAACCGTACCGGGGCATGGCCGAAGGGTCGAATGTCCGGAAACCGACGGCGAGGATAACCGCCCCCACCGAAAGCTCCCGACATTCTTCCTCCATCCGGAAATCGATGGCCCCCGAGGCGCAGGCCTTCAGACAGGGGCTTTTACACTTGCCCCGAGTGATCAGGAGGCAGCTCGCCGGGTCCACCACCGCCGTGCGGGGGACCGCCTGCGGGAAGGGTATGTGGATGGCGGAGCGCGGGCCCAGGCCCTCGTCGAATTCCGATGGGATATTGCGCACGGCGCAGACTTGCGCGCACTCCCCGCAGGCGGTGCACAGTTCCGCCCTCACGTAACGGGGCCTTGTGCGCACCTTCACCCGGAGGTCGCCCGCGAAACCATCAGCCCCGATAACCTCGCTCATGGTGAGAACCTCGATCAAGGGATGGCGGGAGACCTCCGCCATTCTGGGGGTCAATATGCAGGCTGAACAGTCCAGGGTGGGGAAGGTCTTGTCCAGCTGGGCCATCCGCCCGCCCAGAGAAGGCCCCCTCTCCAGCAGGTATACGCGCATGCCGGCATCGGCGAGGTCCAGGGATGCCTGGATGCCGGCGATGCCTCCTCCCACCACCAGGGCGGACTTGGTGACCGGGACCCGCCTCTTTTCCAGGGGCCGCAGAAGGGCTGCGCGGGCGACGGCCGAGCGCAGCAGGCGCCAGGCCTTACGGGAGGCCTCCTCTCTCTCCGGATGGGCCCACGAGCACTGCTCGCGCAGGTTGGCCATCTCCAGCAGGTGCGGATTGACCCCCCCTTCCTCCAGCACCGCCCGGAAGGTGGGTTCGTGCATGCGAGGAGAGCAAGCGCCCACGACGACCCCCTCCAGGCCCTTCTCGCTTATGTCTTTGAGGATGAGGGAACGCCCCGCTTCGGAACAGAGGTATTGGTGATGGCGCGCCACTCTGACCTCGGGTAGCCCCGAGGCCAAAGCGACCAGCCGGTCGCAATCGACGACTCCGGCGATGTTGGTGCCGCAATGGCAGACATAGACCCCTAAACGGCGGGACAATGGAGCGTCCTTCCTTTTGCGCGGACGGCCGCTTCCCTGAGGCGGGACGGTCCTCCCGTTCGGTTATAAGCGGTCTCCAACGGCATCGGGATCTCCAACAACAGAGCCAGGTTAGTAAACGCTAATCAGTATTATCCCTGCCGCCTTTGTTGTCAACAACGGCGATCAACGCTGTCGGGCGGAGGGCGTGCCGTCCTCACTGCGGGCTTGATCGCCCCCTGACATGGGAAACGATCCATACAGGTGGTGCTTTTTATTGTTCAAGAATATGCCGTATGCTATCATAACCCAGGTTCTTAGGGTCTGAGGGAACAGGAGAATCGCAGCAATGACCAGGCCGCTGGAAGGTACCAGGGTCCTCGACCTGACCCAACTGCTCCCCGGGCCTTACTGCACGGGGATACTCGCTGATTTCGGGGCGGAGGTCATCAAGATAGAGCCGCCGGCCGGGGACTTCGGCAGGATGTTCGACGCCCTCTTCCATCAGATAAACCGCAGCAAGAAGAGCGTCACCCTCAATCTCAAGGACCCGCGGGCCCAGGACATCCTCCGCCGCCTGGCGGAGAATGCTGACGTGGTGGTGGAGGGCTTTCGTCCGGGGACCACCGCGCGGCTGGGCGTCGATTACCCGACCCTGCGGGACATCAACCCGCGCGTAATCTACTGCTCCATCTCCGGTTTCGGCCAGGACGGCCCTTATCGCGACCGTCCCGGCCACGACATCAATTATATGTCGCTGGGAGGGGCCCTATCGCTTCTCAGGGACCGCAACGGCAGGCCCATCGAGCCCGGCCTGGAGATCGCCGACGTCACCGCGGGCCTGGAGGCGGCCATCGCCATACTCGCCGCCCTGCTGGCGCGGAACAAGACGGGGCGCGGACAGTACTTGGATATCTCCATGCTGGACAGCGTGGTCTCCATCCTCCCCATGCACGCCAGCGCCTACTTCGCGGCGGGAGAGGTGCCCGCGACCAACATGACCGACCTGTGCCCTCAGTACCGCATCTTCGATACCGCCGACGGTGACTTCCTGGTCCTGGGCATCGTGCATGAGGACTGGTTCTGGGCCAATCTCTGCGATCTGCTGGAAGGCTTCGAGGACCTTCGCTCACTCAATCATTTTCAGCGGATCGAGCGGCGGGACGAGTTGATAGAGCGGTTGTCGGAGGCGTTCCGCCGCAGGACGCTTCAGGAATGGCTGGAACTCTTCGAGGGCAAGGACATCGCTTATTCCACCGTGAACGACATAGCCCAGGTGTTCGAGGACCCGCAGGTCAGGCACCGTGGCATGCTCATAACCGTGAAGGACGGGGAGGAAGAGCGCCTGGCTGTCGGAAGCCCTTACAAGATGTCCGAGACACCCTTCACGGTGGGATCCCCCGCCCCCCGCCTGGGGCAGCACACGGCGGAGATCCTCGCCGAGCTGGGCATCAGCGGGGAGCTGCTGGATGAGCTGCGCTCCCAGGGAGCGGTGTGAGGGGCGCGGAGCGGATTTTCTCGATTTTGCTTTTTTTCCCTTGATTTATCGGCTCTGTTTGTGAAATATATTATGGAACGCCTTGAAGGGCAGGACGGGATCCCACGGAAAAGGAGCGGGAATGGTAAGGATATTGGGCATAGCGGGAAGCCCCCGCCAGAACGGCAACACCTCCCTTCTCCTGCAGGAGGCCTTGAGGGGAGCGGAGCAGGCCGGCGCCGCGGTGGAGAAGGTTCTTCTCTGCAAAAGGAACATATACCCCTGCGTCGGCTGCGATGATTGCCGCAAGTCCGGCCAGTGCAGCCTGGACGACAACATGGATCAGCTCTACCGCAAGGTCCTCGCGGCCAACGGCATAGTGATAGCCGCCCCGGTCTACTTCAACTCGGTCAACGCTCAGACCAAGGCCTTCATAGACCGTTTCCAGTGCATCTGGGAGAGAAAAAACGAATTGGGGCAGGAGGTGACCGACCCGCTCACCAGGCCGGCCCGCCGAGGCCTTTTCCTCTCGGCTGCCCGCGGCGACGACCCTCGGGTGTTCGATGGCGCCATCAAAGTCATGGACAGGTTCTTCGAGACCGTGGACGTTGATTATTACGAGCGGCTCCTCTTCTTCCGCATGGGGGAGAAGGGGGCGGCTCAGAAGCACCCCACTGCCTTGGGCGACGCCTTCAAGCTGGGGGAGCACCTCGTCGAGGAGATAAGCAGGCACCTGGCCACGGTCACCTGACCCCCCCCTCACGGTGTCTGGCACCAACCATCAATTTAGGGCCAGGCCCAAACCTTCAACTTTTTCAGCGCGCAGCAAGAACGCGCTTGATCTAGAAGGCGCGGATGCTCCGAGCATGGACCAATGCCGACACCAATATCCGGCCGCAAAAGAAGAAAACGCCTCCCGGGAGGGAGGTCCTTTCCTTGGCTTGACTCCTGGTCCAGTCAGGTCATGCGGGGAGATATGGCGGCGATGCAAGACGTGCAGTCCTTGTTCTCACAGCTGCCCCAGCACTCGCAGCAGAACCATTCTCCGCAGAGCGGGCAGTAGTCGTGGGGGCCGTAATGGCCGCATTCCTGGCAATGTCCTATCATTACGTCACCTCCTTTCAACCATCCTCAAACCCGATTGAAGCAGGCGGATCTTCACTGTTGGTTGGCGGGAGGTTAAGTTCGCGGTTAACGGAGGTTAAAGAAAGGTTGGCGGGGGGCGGCGGAAAGGAAAGGCAATGCCCTCAGGGCGGCCCAAACCCGGCCGCGACCAAACGCTCAATACGGCTAAAGGCCGTCTTTCGCGAGGCCCGCTGCTGCCGATAAACTCATCGAGACTGCGCTCAGGCCGTCTCCCTCTCCAGCCGGCTGCGGGCCAGCTCCTGCACGCAATCTACGATATCGTCCAGGTCGGAGCCGGGCCCGAAGACCCGGGCGATCCCCATATCCAGCAGTTCCCTCTCGTCCATGGGGGGGACGATGCCACCCACGATGACCGGTATGTCCCGAGCCTCGCTCTCCCGCAGGGCCCTGAATATCTTGGGCACCACGGTCATCAACCCCCCGGAGAAGATGGAGAGACCGATGACGTCCACATCCTCCTGCAGGGCCATCTCCACCACCTGCTCGGGGGTGACCCGCATCCCCCCGTAGAGGACCTCCATGCCCGCATCTCGGAGGGCTTTCCCCACCAGGTTGATGCCCCGGTTGTGGCCGTCCAGGCCCGGCTTGGCCAACAGCACCCTTATGGGCCTTTTCTCAATCATGCCTTATACCCCCTCAACATACGAAAGCGTGCTTGCTCTCCTCGCCGCGCCCCACCACGTCCTGCATGGTGCTCATCATCTCCTCGATGGTGGCGTAGCTCTTGACCACTTCCAGACAGGCGGGCATGATGTTCTCCCCCCGTTCGATGGCCCGCTTCAGCTCGTCGAGGGAGCGGCGCACCGCGGAGTTGTCGCGCCTCGCCTTGACCTCCCTGAGCATCTTTATCTGATGCTCCTCATAGGAGGGGTCTATGCGCAGTATCTCCAGGGGGATCTCCTCCTCGCTCTCCTCGAACATGTTCACTCCGATGATGTTGAGCTCGCCCTCCTTTATCTTTCGGTGGTATTCGTGGGCGGCGCGCATTATCTCCCGCTGCGGCCATCCCGCCTGCAGGGCGGCGATCATCCCTCCCATCTCGTCCACCTTGGCGAGAATGGCCCTTGCTTCCTCCTCCAGGCGGTCGGTCAGGCTCTCCACGAAGTAGGAGCCGGCCAGGGGGTCGACGGTGTTGGTCACCCCGCTCTCGTAGGCGATTATCTGCTGGGTGCGCAGGGCGGTGCGGGCGGCCGCCTCCGAGGGCAGCGCGTAGCACTCGTCCATGGAGTTGGTGTGCAGGGAGTTGGTCCCGCCGAGGACCGCGGCCAGCGCCTGCAGGGTGGTACGGATGACGTTGTTCATGGGCTGCTGGGCGGTCAGGGAGGAACCCGCGGTCTGCACGTGGAAGCGGCACAGCCAGCTCATGGGGTCCTTGGCCCCGAAATCCTCTCGAGCGATGCGGGCCCATAGGCGGCGGGCCGCCCGGTACTTGCATATCTCCTCGAAGAAGTCGTTGTGGGCGTTGAAGAAGAAGGAGAAGCGGGGCATGAACTCGTCCACGTCCATGCCGCGGCGGATGAGCTCGCGGGCGTAGGCCACGGCCGAGGCTATGGTGAAGGCGATCTCCTGGGCGGCGGTGCAGCCCATCTCCCTTATCTGGTAGCCGATGAAGGAGATGGGGTTCCAGCGGGGGATGTTGCGGCGGCAGAACTCGATCACGTCGGTGGAGAAGCGGAAGGCGTCGGGGAGGGAGAAGGCGATGCTGTTGACGGTATAGAACAGGCTGACCATGTCGTTCTGCAGGGTCCCGCGGAGCTCCCTTATGGGTATGCCGCGCTTCTCCGCCAGGGCGATGTAGCAGCACATGACGAAGGGCCCCGCTATTATCAGGGAGGTGGAGACGCTGCGCATGTCTATGCCGTCCATCACCACTTCCATGTCCCTCAGGGTGTCGATGGGCACCCCGTCCCGGCCCACCTCCCCCTCGCAGATGGGGTTGTCCGAGTCGAAGCAGTTGGTGGTGGGGTTGTCGAAGATGATGTTGAGGCCGGTCTGCCCCTCCTGGATGAGGAACTTGAGGCGCTTGTTGGTCTCCTCGGGAGTGGCGAAACCGGTTATGAGGCGGCGGGTCCACAGACTCCCGCGGTAGCCGGTGGGCTGCACGCCGCGGGTGAAGGGGGGCCAGCCGGGGAAACTGATATCCCGTACGTAGTCCTTGTCCGCGATGTCCTCCGGGGTGTAAACGCGTTTTACCGGGATGCCGGACATGGTGCGGAACTCCTCCCGGCGCTCCGGCCAGCGCTCCATCACTTTCTTGAGGACGGTTCTCTCCCACTCCTCGCGGGTTGCCCTGATCTCCTCCAGATCCCTTTCCCTGAACATGCCGCTACCCCCGTTTCTTTCTCCAGGTACAGGATATGGAGGAGTCCGCCCTTCACCGAAACCATGGTAAACCGAAAGGCCCTGTCTGTCAAACAAGAGATACGGGAATGGCGGCCGATCCGCGGTCGGATCACTCGCAGGCCGGGGCATGAAGCGATATATGGCTCACACCGGGGAGGCGGGAAGCCGGTCTTACAGGCGCAGGGGGCTCAGGGGGTGTGGCCGATGACGTCGTGCCCGCCGGTCCATTTCCCCTTGTAGTCGAAGTACATGGGACGCTCGGCCACGATGGGGACCGAGGAGGTCATCTCCACGGATACGTCGCGGCCGCTTCCCGCCTCCCCGTTGACGAAGATGGTGCGGCGGGTGCCCGCCGGGAGGCGGTGCTCCTTCTCCAGGGGAGGGGTGCCGTCCCCGAAGTAATAGGTGACCTGGAGGACCGCTTCCACGGAGTCGGGGTTGAGCAGGCACAGCCATTCCTCGAACCCCTCACCCGTGTATCCCTCGGCGAAGTAGAAGGAGGTGCGGGGGGCGTCCGTGCCGATGACGTCGTGCCCCCCCGTCCA
>JACVIY010000109.1 GCA_015711755.1 Candidatus Geothermincola secundus
GCGGCTGGAGTTCATGCCGGAGGGCGGCGCCCTCATCAGCAGGCCGCTGAACGTCCCGGCGAACAGTCGACGCACCTTGCATCTGAACGATGAGGCGCCTCCGGGGAACATCTCCACGCGGGTGGTATCGACCAACGGGGTCCCGGTGGTGGCCGAGCGGGCCATGTACTTCGACTACCGGGGCAGGAAAGGGGGGCACGCCGCCGCGGGGTCCACCCGGGCCTGGTACGAGTGGAACTTCGCCGAGGGCTACACCGCAGGAGACTTCGACACCTGGCTCCTGCTGGCCAACCCCGGCGACGAGGCCGCCGAGGTGCGGCTGGAGTTCATGCTGGAAGGAGGCGGCATGGTGACCGAAGAGGTCCGGGTGCCCCCGCGCAGCCGCTTCACGGTGTCGGTTGACCAGATAGAGGGCCTGTCCTCCGCCGCCTTCTCCACCCGGGTGGTCTGCACCGAAGGCGGCCCGATAGTGGCCGAGAGGGCCATGTACTTCTCCTACCGCGGGTGGGACGGGGGCAGCTGCTCCCGCGGGGCGACCACCCCCCAGAGGGAATGGCACTTCGCCGAGGGCTACACCGGAGGGTAACGGCGGCGAAGAACGCCTTCGGCTGATGTCGTCCATCCATGAGAACGCTCCCCCCGCGCTTGACGCCGCGCTTGAGCGCGGTCGGGGTCATTGACAGCGAAAGGGTCTGGGGGAATAATAACCGTTTAGCATTGCTAAATTGTTTTCCGCGCTTCCTGCGGGAGGAACAGGCAGGCGAAGTCGGGGCAGGCGGCCGCGAAGCGCATATATGGAGAGGAGCTCACATGGACGGTCATGCGGTTGAAGTCGAGGGGCTGGTGAGGAGGTTCGGGGACCTCGTCGCCGTGGACGGCGTATCCTTCACCGTGGCCCGCGGCGAGGTATTCGGCTTCCTGGGCCCCAACGGCGCCGGCAAGACCACCACCATCAACATGCTCTGCACCCTGCTCGCCCCCACCGCGGGCAGTGCCCGCGTCAACGGATACGACATACGGGAACAGAGGAACGAGGTGAGGGAATCCATCGGCCTGGTCTTCCAGGACCCCAGCCTGGACGACCGCCTCACCGCCAACGAGAACCTGGATTTTCACGCGGTCATCTACGCGGTGCCCGCGCGGGAGAGGGAGGAGCGCAAGCGGCGGGTGCTGGAGATGGTGGAGCTGATGGACCGCGCCGACGACATGGTCATCACCTACTCGGGAGGGATGAAGAGGCGGCTGGAGATAGCGCGGGGCCTGCTGCACAACCCGCGGGTGCTCTTCCTGGACGAGCCGACCATCGGGCTCGACCCCCAGACCCGCAAGCACATCTGGGAATACATAGAGGAGATGAAGAGGCGGGAGGACACCACCATCTTCCTGACCACCCACTACATGGAGGAGGCGGAGCGTTGCGACCGCATCGCCATCATCGACCACGGCAGGATAATCGCCCTGGACACCCCGGACAACCTCAAGGACATGGTGGGGGGAGACGTGATCCGCTTGCGGACGGGCGACGACGCGAGGGCGGAGGAGGAGCTGAAGTCGAGGTTCGGCGTGAGCATCCTGGAGGAGCGGGATTGCCTGTGCTTCGAGGTGGAGCGGGGGGAGGAGTTCATACCCCGGCTCTTCCGGGAGCTGGAGGTTCCCATCATGGCGGTGAACCTGCAGCGGCCCACCCTGGACGACGTGTTCTTGAAACTCACCGGGCGGGAGATCCGCGAGGAGGAGGCCGACGGGCTTGCGGACCTGCGGTCCCTGGCGAGGGTGCGGCCCCCCTTCGCTCGGTGAGGGGTATGCGCATCGATGAGGCGGCGCGGATGACGGGACTCACGGGAGGCATGAAGGATTGGATGAGGACAGGGGCGCGTTGAGCGGAGACGTTCGGGAGGGGCGGGAGGATGAGCGGCCCGCCGGCCGCAGCTCCCGCATGGACCGGGCCATGCGCGGCGTCTATATCATCTGGCTGCGGGAGTTCAAGCGCTTCTGGCGGGACCGCGCCCGCCGCATAGGCGGCTTCGGGCAGCCCATAATCTACCTCGCTCTGCTGGGAGTGGGGATGCAGAACGCCTTCAGGGTCTTCGGGGGAGGGGAGTTCTCCTACGTGAAGTTCATGTTCCCCGGGATACTGGGCATGACCGTCCTCTTCACCGCGGTATTCTCGGCCATTTCCATAATCTGGGACCGCGAGTTCGGCTTTCTCAAGGAGGTCATGGTGTCCCCGGTCCCCCGCTCCAGCGTGGCCCTGGGCAAGATACTGGGCGGCTCCACCACCGCCCTGCTGCAGGCGGTCATCTTCCTGGTGCTGGCCTTCACCCCCTGGTTCTTCGGCTTCTCCCTCTCGACCCTGTGGAAGATCCTGGCGGTGCTGCCGGCGCTGTTGCTGCTGGCCTTCAGTCTGACCTCCCTGGGAGTGGCGGTGGCGGCGAGGATGACCTCTTTCGAGGGCTTCCCCATCGTAATGAACTTCCTGCTGATGCCGCTCTTCTTCCTCTCCGGGGCCTTCTTCCCCCTGCAGGGGCTGCCCGGATGGATGGACTTCCTCACCAAGATCAATCCCCTGACCTACGGCGTGGACGCCCTGCGCGGCGTCATGCTGCGGGGAGTGGAGTTGAGCGGCGCGGCGGGCCCCTCCCTGGCCCAGTACGCGGTCTGGTTCAAAGACAAGGACATATTCAGTTTGGGGATGAGCCGCGGTTACCCCGACCCCTCCGCCATATCTTCCATGACCCAGAGGGCTTCCCTTCCCGTACAGGTCCATCCCCTCTGGCTGGACCTGTTGGTGATGGCCGGCTTCGGCGCCCTCCTCTTCGCCCTGGCCCTCTGGCAGTTCAACCGCACCCAGAGCTGAATCAGGGTCATGAATCGGGGTCGGCCCTTCATCCCTTAACATTTCACATCCTTGCCATCGATGTCCGCGGAAGAGGATGCGGGGCTGATCGCGCTGTCATGAATCGGGGTCGGCCCTTCATCCCTTAACATTTCACATCCTTGCCATCGATGTCCGCGGAAGAGGATGCGGGGCTGATCGCGCTGTCATAAGAGTGGTGGATGTGATATGTCAAGGGCTGGCCCGCGGGTAATCGAACCTGTGCGTACGCTTTTCGGCGTTAAGGGAATGGGGATCACTTCAACAAGCGAGACACTCGCGCTCATGAAGCCCCAGCTTTTCGTGACGACCGACCAGAAAATACGCCGTGAGCTCGGCTTTGCGAATAAAGGCGCGGGCTGTTTCCATTATCTCCTGCTCATGAAGGATGTCGCGAGGAAGATAAGGCAGCTGGCCATAGAAGCGGGCATAAGCGACTTGGAGGAGTTTTTAAGACCCAGCGGCAGGGAATGGAAAGCGCCGCTGGCAAACTGCCTGGACGAGTGGCTCTGGATGAATATCGCGTATAGGGGAAGATAAAATAATTGCTGGGGAATCCACTTGTGGCAAGCCCTTCATTTTTCACGATTCGGAGTCGGGGCCATGCGAAAAGCTACAGACATGAGTCAGGAGAATCGAGGCTTTGATCTGCTTTAAGGAGAAATTGCGGTCAGGAGATCATTCGTTCTGACCCCGTAGTTTCTCTTGACGTTCATTTATCCTTATGAACTTTTTTCTGGGCTCTGAGGAGGAGCTGTATGGTCCGCAGGGTATCGTCCTCGAAGTATTTTGTTGTTTTCGCGCATAGGTCAGCCAGCTCCAACAATATGCGGTTGAAATCCCAGAGAAGGATGTCGTATTCCCTTGCCTTTTCCTCGGCTTCGTTGGTCCAGCCGTCCGTCACGATAACCTTGCGGTAATTTCCAGGTTCAAAGCCATACTGGCTCAGCTTCTCCAGCACCTCCGGCGCCTCGAATTTCCTCTCTTTGAAGAAGCCGATGGTCATGCGTTGCCTGGGTTTCTCCACCCTCTGCTTAAGCTTTTCTTCCGAGAACTTTGCAGCGGTAAGCCTGGAGAAGGGCGCGGTGATGTGTACGCTGCACTCAATGTGGTATCTTCCCTCCCTTCCCATATTACGGGGATCCACCGCCAGCAGGTCTATCTCGTACTGCCCTCTATCGCACTTGATGTTGGGGATGGTGGCCCAGTGCCTGATGTAGTTACAGTAGGATTCGACGATCATCTCTGTTGTCTGCATCAGTTTTCACCCCTTAAAGCGAGCGACGGCCGATCGCGTCAGGTACCTTTCCCTTATCCCCTCCTATTTCGGGAATGCCCTGTATGCTTTCTTCAGGAATTCGATGAAGGCATTCCCCTGGATGTCGAAATCGTCCTTCAAGCGCAGGATGATGCGGTCGGTCTGTCCCGTGAGTTTCCTTATGTTCACCGAGCTGGGCAGCCCCAGCTTATCGCCTATGCTGCCCTCTTCGTCAAACTCCTCGATGCCAAGAGAGGCAGCGACTTCGGAGCGGCTGAACTTGCCCGCCCCCACAAGTATCAGCAGGACCAGCTGATTGGGCCGCGTCTCGACCGCGAGCCAATTGTAGTTGTTCACTCTATATGCGACATAGCTCTTCTGGTTCCATCTGGGACCGTCAACTTCAAAGTTGTCGGCTATGATTCCGTCAAGGGCCAGGAACATCTCCCGGGTCTTGGGGCTGCAGCGCTTTTCCAGATGCCACTCCCGCCCGCTGGTCATCCACAACTTAGAGATGGGGCCGGACTTGGGCTTACCGACTCCGGTGAACCTCCCCACCGGCAGCGGCACAACCACCTGTGGTTGCATGAGAATGCCTTGATCGTCCTTGAAGACATCCACTTCGATAACCTTGATATCTATATTGTGCTCGCTGAGCCATAGGGCGACGCTGCCCAACTTATCTTTAACCTCGGAGCCGACGATGATGATACGCTGGTCCGCGTTGAGATCGGGCGGGTCTTCAACCCCCGCTTCGTTGCAGAACGTTTCATAAATCTGGTTGAAATTGAAGTCTTCGTCTCCTGCTTTCCCCAGGTAGCTCCGGGCCTGGTTCTCGAAATCCTCAAAGCCCCATTTCGATATATAGCTGGCGTAACGCAATGCCTGCGTGTCCACCGGGGTGTTGAGCTTGCCGCGCTTGAGCTCTATCACAACCGCGTTGCCTTGAGGGTCCACCGCCAGCAGGTCCAGACGGTCTTTCACCTCGGGAATCATCACCTGCCGCCCGATCAGCAGAAGGGGCTCTCCTAAAATGATGGGTTCCTTCTCTATCCACTCCTCCAGGTCCTCCTCGAGCACCTTTTCCCTGGGGAGCTCGGTCTGGGGGAGTTCCTTCGGCCCCTCGTCCGTGATCTTCCAGATGGCCATACCTCAACTCTCCTTTAAGTGACAGGATAATACCGGTTGCCTTGCCGGCGCAGAGTTCCGACATCCGTCAGCCATAATAACCTGAACCGTGCCTGATGTGCGCTCTCCCAGTTCACGCCGAGTTCTTCCTTAAGAAATTCCAGGGTCTCCTCTTCCGTGATGCCCTCGGGGCCGATTCTCTCCTCCAATTCTTTGATGCCCGATATCCTCTTCTCAAGCTGTTCCTTGATGACCTCGCGAGCACTCCCTCTCAGCGCCTCAGCTCCGGCGTTGGTTACCTTGATGATTTCTCCATCGTAATTGATAAGGTCAAGGTTTCGCAGGACGCTGAGGTATCCCCTGATGCTGCCATCGCTTGTGACCTTGGGATATTCACTCTTTATCCATTGTTTCATGGCATGGATGTCCGGCTCGTTCACCGCCACGAAACGCAGGAACTCTTTTGCGGTCTCTACATACCTGTCCGTGCCGCCCGGCAGCGGCCAGATGCTCAGATACCTTTGTTCGTCAGTGCTTACATCGGTACCGAGATCCTCGAGATCGGACAATGACAGCTCCAGATACTGCACGCTTTTATGGGTCACCCCCAACTCGTTCTCTATGAGCAAGCCCAGCGGTTTTTCGCCATCCGACAGGCTTATCGGCGTCTTGCCGGGAGCAATCACCTCTTCGATGGCATCTCTGCTGAATCCTGAAGAGGTTATTATCAGCCTTCTCTGGTCGACCTCCAGGCTTCCCCTCAGCTCCCGCACCACGTTGCTTCGCACATTGTCTTGTCCTTCCAGCGCTCGGCCTGGATGCTGTCTTAACATTGGTGACCCCGCCGACCGTCAGGTCGGCGATGACATCAATGCCGCCATCCTTGCTGACCCTGGTGACCTGGACATTCTCGAATCCGATCCGGGGAAGCAGGGCTCCGATGAGGTTCTCGAAGTCCTTGGGCTCCATCTCCCGCGGGATCTCCAGAAGCTCCTCTCTCACCCTTCAGTTCCAGGCATCGATCTCTTTTTCCAGGCCTAACTTCTCCTTTCCCGCGACGGTGAAGACGCCCCCTCCCGTCTGCCTCACTTCAGCGCCCCTTCCCGCTTTCCTGGCCTTCTTGATATGTTCATACAGCTGAGCGGCCATGGCGGCTTCGGGTGTGAGCACCTGAGAGTCAAGATAGCCCTTCTCGATGGCTGTCCTGGCTATCTCCCTGTAGGGCAGGGGAGTTCCGCCTGCTTCCCGCTATACCTTTTTCGCGGCCTCGAGGAATGTCATCTCGCCCTACCGTTTCCGATGAGCCGCTTCTCGTGGCTCCCGCCGTTCATGATGTTCAACGGATCTCCCCGTTCACTCACTGTCTCTTTGTCCTCGGCTTTGAGGGGAGGTTCCTGAGGTAGCCGATGTATTCCTCGGGCAGACCGTGCTCCTCCGCGCCCCGTAAGACGATGTCCTTGTAATCGTCGTATGCAGTCGGGTCATCGGTCAGTTCCCTGGATATGTAGACCTGTGCCTCTACGGTCTTCCCCTCGTGACATATCTCGACGGTTCGGCGGTCATAGCCGGCCTCGACCGCATCGAGGCGCGGCATCTGGGGGGCGGCGATGCGGTAGAGCACGCCGTAGGTGACGCCCCCGGGGCTTTCCACCAAATTGGCCTTCCCGGAACCGTCAACGCCCCTCTTGTTCATGAGCACCTTCATGTCCCTGAGCATGCCCACCCCCAGACAGACGGCCGAGGGCGCCCTCCCTTTGATGCGGCTCTCGAGCATGTTGGAGCCGTAAGCGAAGTAGATGACCGTGTCCCTCTCATCCATTCTAATCTCTCTTTTCATAGAGGCGGTGCCAAGCTTTGAGGACCAAGCGGCGGGTGCGGTAGTAACCGAAGCGCTTCATCTCCTTTTTTTTGAGGACGCGGAAGGTCTCGCCGGGGAAGTCGGAGGACTCGCAGCGGGCGAGGTAGGCCTCCTCGTCGAGGGGGTCGTCCACCTCCTCGTAGTCGTCGAGGATGTTCTCCAGCTCCTTCTCGGTGAGGTCGGCGGGGTCGAGGATGTAGCGGAGCTGCTTGCGGTTGAGGCCGTATAGCTTGGCGTAGATGGCGTCGAGCTCGGCGCGGAGGACGGCGCGGCGTTCCTCGTTCCACTTGAAGGGGGGCAGGGGGATGCCGTCGTCGGCGAGCTCTGCCCACTCGGGGGGGTCCCAGGCGTGGCCGCCGGTCGCCTGCCTGTTGTCCTCCCACTGAGCCCTGATGGCTTGACGCAGCTCCTCGTCCGCCTCACGCCACAAGTCATCGGCAAAAGGCTTGATGTCCCAGGAGGTATATGTTAGCTCCAGTGCTTTAACTATTTCAGCCCAATATATATTTTTAATTATCGGAAGTTGCTTGATGTAATGAAAATCAAGGTGCATGCCTCCAATTTTCTGTCTTGCAATATAATCAAAGCATATCGAATTGAAGTTATTGCATACATGCATCATAAGTCTTGTATATTCTTCCCCGCTAACTAAAGCAATTGGCAGAACATCACCCGAGCCGTAAAAAGGGAGGAGTGATGATATTACAGTCCTTCCATCTGTTGCCCTAACGATTCGTCTATAACCAACAAAACCCCTCTTCTCGTAGAGAGCAATTTTCTTGAGAATGCTTTTCATGCTTATCCAGTACCAAGGCAAGGTAAGGTAGCAGGGGTCGGCGTATTCTTCTTCCGCGGGGGTGGGGATGTGGGTGCTGGAACGGCTGTCGACTCCTTGGTAGGTGCCGAAGCGGTGGTCGAACTGATGGATCATCTTCGCCTCGTATAGCGGCAGCCAGACCTCGGAGCCCTTGACGAAGCGGTTGCCGCGGAGGGCAAAGCCCGCTTCCTCCAGCTCGCGGCGGGTGCGGAAGAGGCGGGAGTCGTTGGACATGTCGAACATGCGCAGGAAGCTGATGCCCCAGGGGTTCTCGCCGGCGGCCTCGTTCACCAGCACCGGCACCCGCTCGTATATCGCCTTGGTCAGCTCGGCGTCCTGGCGGGTGCGGAAGACCGGGCAGGTGCGGGTGTTGGGGTTGAGCAGGGCGAAGTCGTCGGCGGTGAGCGCAAGGACCCGGCGGGGGTCCTTGAGCTGCTCCGGCCGGGTAAGGAAGAAGGCGAAGCGAACGGGCTTGCCACCGCCTTCCCCCGCCCCCC
>JACVIY010000110.1 GCA_015711755.1 Candidatus Geothermincola secundus
GAGTTGCTGCGGCAGCGCGCTCCCCGCTGGGTGCTCTTCCTCTACTCTCGATACGAACACCTCATCATGCGCTCCATCAACTACATGTCCAGTCGGGAATGGCTGCACCGCAACCCCACCCTCAAGCGATTGGTCGACGGGCTGAGCGCGTCCATCACCAAGTACATCAACGGGGAGATAATCACCCTGGAGGAGGCGCAGCGCATGATAAGCAACATCGCCGACCACGGCTACACCATCGCCGTGGGCACCTGCCCCTGCCGCCGGGCCCGCAACATCTTCTCCGACCGCCTCCCCAACAACACCGACATGGTCTTCGGGTCCTGGGCGGAGGAATACCTGCGCAACTATCCGGGCCTCTATGAGCGGCTGGACAAGGAGGAGGCCCTGGCCCTGGTGGAGGAGTTCGACCGCCTGGGCTTCGTGCATCAGATCTACGGATGGCCCCCGCGGGAGGGGGCGGCCTACGTCCTCTGCAACTGCTGCCCCGACGTGTGCATCCCCATGATGGCCCTGCGGGAACGCGGCTACGACTCCTTCCGCAAGGGTCGGTCGGTGGCGGAGGTGGAGGCGGGAAAGTGCCTGGGCGTGGACGAATGCGGTGCCTGCCTCAAGCGCTGCCCCTTCGCGGCGCGAAAGCGGGGTGATGGCGGCAAGGCGGTCGTCGACGCGGCCCGCTGCTACGGATGCGGCGTCTGCCTGCCCACCTGCCGGGGAGAGGCCACCCGCCTGCGCCTCAAGCCCGGGGCCGAGCTGCTCTTCGCCCGCCACCTGGTTGGAGATTGAGGCATAGGGGTCGGGCCGCATTTCATATCCGGGGCACCGGCGCATACGCGAATCCGGGGCCGCGCTGAAAAAGTTGAAGGTTTGGGCCTGGCCCCAAATTGAAGGTACCCCGTGTTCAGATGCGGTTGTAGCCGCTGATGTTGACCATGAAGGCGTAGCGCGTGGCCCAGTCGGCGTAGAGCGGCCACAGGGCCATGGCCAGGCGCCCCGGGTACTTGACGAAGACGCCTCGGGGCAGCACGTCGAGAAGGCGCTTCACCGCCAGCACCGGCTTGAAGGTGGCGTTGACCCTCCTGAACTCCTTCCAGGCGGCAACGGGGTCGTCCAGGGCCATGGCGGCGATCTTGCCCGAGATGAAGGCGCCGTGCATCCCGAAGAAGAGGATGGGGTCCATCATCCCCGCCAGGGTCCCGGCCAGGATGAGGTTGCCGTGATACAGGCGGGGGTTGTTGAACCGCCTCACCGGGGCCGCTCCACCCTCCAGGGGCATGAACTTGCGGAATGGGTACCCGTCCAGCTCGGTGGCCTGATGGGCGAACTTCTCCCACTCCCACTTGCGGATAGGGCGGTGGCGGTTGAAGATGAGCCCGAAGGCGATGCCGTTGACCGAGCAGGTGAAGGCGTAGTCCGGCGTATAGTCGTCGAAGTAGATGGTCACCCGGGACTCCGGCCAGGGCACCCGGCACTTGGCGAAGTAGCCGTAGAGGGTCTGGTAGGGTACCTGCGCCGCCTCGTACCCGTCTATGTGCAGACCCGTGGCCATGATCACCCGCGAGGGGAAGCCGTAGCGGTCCATGCCCTTGGCCGTGTTCAGGGCGGCCACGTCTCCGTCGGTGAGGATGGGCCGCCCCACCTCGATGCGCGCCCCCGCCTCCTTCGCCAGATCGGCCAGATAGTGGTCCATGGAGGAGCGCCGAGGCCCCCGCTCGATCATGTAGGAAGGAGCGCCGCTGGGCCACCTCTTATGATAGCGCTTGCCCCAGATGCTGATGACCCCCTCGGTCATGGGCACCAAGCCGGGCCGCAGATCGAAACCAACATAGGCATTCATGCGCTCCACGTCCATGGGGGTGCCGTGGGGGGAAGGGTTGTACAGAGGCATGCCCCCGACGCGGTTCCCCTTCTCGTAAACGATCACCTCCCGGCCCTGCCCGGCCAGGATGACGGCGGCGGTCAGCCCCGCCAGCCCCGCGCCGACTATGTTCACCGGTTTCTCCTTGCCCATCTCAGACCCCCCTTACCCGTTCTTCCCCGCCCCGGCTGCCGCAGCCGCATCATAGCGGTCCATGCGCTTCTCCAGGAGGCGGTAGCCCGGGATCATCTGACGGAAAGCGAACCCCATCAGGCGCCCCGCCAGTCGCTCCCCCTCCACCCGTTTCATCATCAGAGAGAGGGACAGGCGGCGCAGGGGGTCGGGCGAATAATTGATGGCCACGCGGCGCGCGAACCACATGCGGTTGAAACTGCGGTTGCAGTAGCGGAACATCTCCCAGGCCAGAGCCTTGTCCTCCAGGGCTACGGCGGCTATCTTCCCGGAGACCAGCGCCCCGTGGCAGCCGAAGTAGGTCCCGGGGTCCTGCGCGCCCGCCAGCCCGCCCGCCAGTATCTTGTCCCCCCAGAAGAGACGGTAGGAGTTGGGGTAGCGGGAGGCGAACACCCCCAGCAGCAGCTGGTTGAAGGTGAAGGCCACCCCCTCGGTCTCCTCCAGCTGTCGCCGCCACTCCTCCAGCTGCCCCTCGCCGATGGGCGAGCGCGAGAAAAGCAGGCCGAAGACGATGCCGTTGGCCGAGGCGATGTAGGCGTAGTCCTTGGTGTAATGGTCGAAATATGCGGCCAGCAGTCGGCGCGTATCGGGCCGCCCGTCCTTCTTGAGGTTGCTTCGGATGATGTAGCCGTACGCCTCCTCGTAGGGCAGGCGCAGCGCCCTGAACATCTCGATGTAGGGCCCCGTGGCGATGATGGTGTCGGGCGGCAGCTCGGCCAGGTCGGCCTGGCTGTGCACGGGGGTGTTCCACCGTATCTCCACCCCCATCTCCCGCGCCTTATCAGCAAGATAGCGGTCCAGGCAGGAAGCGCGCGGACCTCTTTCTACATTGTGTAGATTAAAGTAGCGCGGCTGGAGCTCGTGTCTCTTCCCGAAGATATAGACGTGCATGCAGTCCGCCGGACCCACCTGCGGTTCCCCTATGGGCACCCCCAGCCAGCGGGAGAGCAGGGAGGGGTCCATGGGAGTGGAGTCCACGGTGGGATGGCCGCCGGGAGCGCCCCCAGGGCGGGCGAACTTCTCCAGCACCAGCACCTCATATCCCATGCGCCTGGCGGTGATGGCGGCGGTGAGCCCCGCCAGCCCCGCGCCCACGATAGTGACCTTCCTGGCAGCAGCCATGCCCCCCTCCTTTCGCCCGCGGGCCCCGGCGACCCGGGAGCGCAGCCCCCCGCCGCGCCCGGCCGCCTCAGTAGCGCCCGTAGCCGGATATGTTCATCATGTAAGCATAGCGGACCGCCCAGCGGTAATAAAGCGGGTACAGGGCCAGCGCCACCCTCGCGGGATACTTTATGAAGATGTCCCGGGGGATCACGTCGGCCAGCCGCTTCGCCGCCAGCACCGGCTTGAAGGTCATGTTCAGCCGCTTGAACTCCCTCTCCGCCCCCACCGGGTCATCCAGAGCCATGGCGGCTATCTTGCCCGAGAGGAAGGCGCCGTGCATCCCGAAAAAGAGGATGGGGTCCATCATCCCCGCCAGAGTCCCGGCCAGGATGAGGTTCCCGTGATAGAGGCGGGGGTTGCTGAAGCGGCGGGTAGGGGCGGCCCCCCCGTCCAGCACCATGAACTTGCGGAAGGGATAGCCGTCCAGCTCGGTGGCCTGCTCCTGGAACTTCTCCAGCTCCCAGCGGGCGATGGGGCGGTGGCGGTTGAATATCAGCCCGAAGGCGATGCCGTTGACCGAGCAGGTGAAGGCGTAATCGGGGGTGTAGTCGTCGAAATAGACGGTCACCCGCGCCTCCTTCCAGGGAACCCTGCACTTGGCGAAGTACCCGTAGAGGGGCTGGAAGGGCACGTTGGCCGCCTGATAGCCGTCCACGTGCAGCCCCGTGGCCACTATGACCGAACGGGGGAAATGATTGGCGGCTTCCCCCTCGCCCCGCGGCAATCGGAGGAGCTCCTCCTGGTCCAGAACCGGGTGGCCCACCTCGATGCGCGCTCCCGCCTCCCGGGCCAGATCGGCCAGGTAGTGGTCCATGGAGGAGCGGCGGGGACCTCTTTCGATCATCCAGGCGGGTGCGTTGGGGGGGAACTTTATTTTGAAGCGCTTTCCCCAGACGCTTATTATCCCGTCGGGAAGGTCCACCAAGCCGGGCCGCAGGTCGAAACCCAGGTAGGCGTTCATGCGCTCCACGTCCATGGGGGTGCCGTGAGGCGAAGGGTTGTAGATGGGCAGGCCCCCCACCCTGTTGCCCTTCTCGTAGACGATGACCTCCCGGCCCTTCCTGGCCAGGATGACGGCGGCGGTCAGTCCCGCCAGCCCGGCGCCGACGATGTGTACAGGTCCCTGCTCTCTCATCCCCTCACCGTCCTCTACTCATCCACGGCCCGCCGGCCGCAGCGAACATCTCCGGGTCATAAAGGCCCTACCCCCACCCCGTCCCGTCTTGCCGCTCCTCTCCCCGGAACCGCTCGAGGGCCTCACAGCCACTTCGCGCAGCGGTCCATGCGCCTCTTCAGCAAGAGGTAACCGGGTATCATCCACTGGAAAGCCAATCCCCCCAAGCGGGCCAGGGTCGGGTTGGCCTGGGCGGCCATGGCCCGGGCCAGCAGGGGCTTGCGCGCCCAATCGGGGGCGTAGTTTATGGCCACCCTCCTCCCCACCCACATCAGGTTGTAGCTGCGGTTGGCGTATCTGAACATCTCCCAGGCCGCCCCCTTGTCCTCCAAGGCGACGGCCGCTATCTTGCCGGATACGAGCGCCCCGTGGGCCCCGAAGTAGGTCCCGGGATCCTGGGTGCCAGATATGGTTCCCGCCAGTATCTTGTTGCCGGAGAAGAGGCGGGGAGAGGAGGGATAGCGGGAACGGAAGGGACCCTGCTGCAGATCCTTGAAGCTGAAGGTCAACCCCTCCTGCTCCGCCAGCTGCTTCTCCCATACGGCCATCTCCGCCTCCCCCACCGGGCTGCGGGAGAAGAGCAGTCCGAAGAAGACCCCGTTGGCGGAGGCGATGTAGGCGTAGTCCTTGGTATAGCGGTCGAAGTAGGCCACGCAGATGCGCTTGTCGCTGCGCTCCCCGTTCTCCTTGAAGACGCCCCGGCAAACGTATCCGTAGGCCATCTCGTTGGGGATGTCCAAAAGCTGGAACATCTCGGTGTAAGGCCCGGTGGCGATGATGGTGTCGGGCGGCAGTTCCGCCAGCTCCTTTTTGCTGAGCACGGGATGGTCGAACTCGAACCGCACTCCCATCTCCACCGCCCTCTCGTAGAGGTAGTGGTCCAGAGCGGTGGAACGGGTCCCCCGCTCGATGCAGTGCAGGCGCATGAGCGAGGGGTCGATGTCGAAGCGCTGCCCGAACACATAGGCGCGCATCTCCTGGGCCGGAGCCACGTAGGGCTCGCCTATGGGCACCCCCAACCAGCGTGAGACCAGGGCGGGGTCGAAGGGGCTGGCATCCACCGTGGGGTAGGATTGAGGGACGCCGCCCTCGCGCGAGAACATGTTCAGCACGGTGACCTCGTAGCCCAGGCGGCGGGCGCTGATGGCCGCGGAAAGGCCGGCCAGGCCGGCGCCCACCACCACCGCTTGTTTCTTTCCCATGTGCCCTCCCTCAGATCTTGCCGTAACCGGGGATGGTCCTGAGGCTCCATTCCATCATCGGCCGGAGAAGGGCGGGGCGCCTCTCCCAGACGGACAGTCCCAGGTTCACCCCGACGTTCCTCATCCAGTGAGGCTGCAGGCCGAAGAGCCGGCGGGCCACCCAGGAATACTTGTAGGCGGAACTCATGCGGCGGAAGAGGTCGTAGGCCTCCGCCTTGTCGTCCACGGCTATGGCCGCGATCTTCCCGGATACCAGGGAGGAGTGCACGCCGAAGAGGCAGAAAGGATCCTGCATGCCCGCCAGCGTGCCCGCCAGGATCTTGTTGCCGGCAAAAAGGCGGGGGTTGCGGATGCTGCGCACCGCCACCACCCCCTCGTGCACCTTCCAGTTCCCGAGCTCCACCCCCTCGTCGCGGCGCAGCTGCTCCCTCCAGCGCTCCAGCAGGTCCTTGCGTACCGGGCGGCGGTCGAAAGCGAGGGCGAAGCAGACCCCGTTGACGTTGGCGAAGTAATTGTAATCGCGGGTGTAATCGTCGAACCACCCCACCATCACCGGAGCCCCCTCAAATCGGCCGTTGGCGATGTATCCGTAAACCTGCTGGAAGGGTAGGTTCAGGGCCTCGAAGGCCTCCACCATCAAGCCGGTGGCGATGATGGTGTTGGGCGGCAGCTGCGCCGCGTCGGCCTGCGAGCGCAGGGTCCACCCGAACTCGAACCGCACCCCCGCTTCCCTCGCCAGCCCGTACAGGTAGCTCTCCAGCGAGGTGGAACGCGCCCCCCTCTCCACCGACTGCAGGTGGTGCCACTCCGCGGGCCATTCGTGCTTTCTGCCGTAGCACCAGACCCGGAAGACGGTGGGGGGGGTCACGTAGGGGGGCTTCAGCTCAATGCCCAGCCAGGCGCCCAGGCGTTCCGGGTCCATGGGGGTCACGTCCACGGACGGGTGGATCTCCGCCATGCCTCCGATGTGCCCGTAGCGCTCCAGCACCCTCACGTCGTGCCCGGCGCGGGCGCAGTGGATGGCCGCGGTAAGGCCCGCCAGCCCCGCTCCCACCACGATGACTTCCGCCATCCTCTCAGCACCCCCTTCACCGGGAAGCGGCCCGCCGCGAGGTCTCTTCCCTCCTCGGTTTCCGTACTGCCCTCTCAGGCAGAACCATCACGGATCGCAGCAAAGTCGGCTGCGACGTAGAGGCGCTTCCCCTGACGATTTTTTTCCATCCGCCAGGGGATCTTCGCGGCCGCCCCGCGGGCAGGGTTCCTGCCGGCGCGCAAGGCGCCGGCAGGATCTTCGGTCGGCTCTCTTCATCCCTGCTCACGGAGACCGCGGAGGCTCCGCACGTTCTCCGGCTCACCACGCTTGACGTCTGCGCGCCGGGTCGCCGTCCCCCTCCCTGCGAACCCGGAGCCTCCGCCCATCCACCAGGCCGCATCACCTCCCTCTCAGCGTAGCACTGCCTTCCCTGGGTGAATAACCGATCCCTTTCGCCGAGGCCTCGACCTCTTCTCCGCTCGATCGGGTCCTCAGGTGAGGAGCCGGCCGGGAAGCTTGGGGATCTCCGAGATCCACTTGTTGATGTTCAGCCGCGTGCCCTCCTCCAGCTGCAGGGCGGCGTAGAAGCCCGCAGCGAAGAAGGCCGCCGCGAAGATCAGCTTGCGCAGCATGGCCCCATCACCCTCTCTCCGCGCCTAGCCGCTCTCAGATGGACAGCTTCTTGCACAGGCCGGTCTCGTAATCCCAGCGCCGTGCGGCGATGTTGTTGGGGTCCACCGACATCTTGAACTGGGTGAAGGCGTCGGCGATGGGAGCCAGCGTGGGCATGACCAGAGGCAGCAGGTCGTCGATGGTCCCCATGTCCTCGGGTATGGGCAGAGGCATGCCCTTGTTCAACGCCAGAGCGCCGCAGGCCAGCACCAATCCGTCTCGCACGATGGCCTGCATCATCACCCGGGCGTAGGTCATCACCGCCCGCATCACCTCGTCCTTGTCCCCCTGATTGGTGTAGAGGTCGTATTCCATGTAGGCGGAACGGCCCATGTGGTAGGGCTGCAGATAGGTGGAGGCGTCGTCGGGCGGCAGGGGGTCGTCGGTGTGCCCCATTTGATCGGAGGTGGCCACGCGCATACCCTTCTCCACCTGCAGGAAGTTGTCCAGGTGCCCGATGAGGGCGCCGATGAGAAAGGAGCCGCGCACCCTCATCACCCGCACGGTCACGTTGAAGTATTTCTGCCAGCGGTCCAGATTGGCCGAGCGCAGGTCGCCAACCAGGTCGTCCATGGCCTCGGGGGGCATGAACTCGAAATTCGGTTCCTCCTCCAGGATGACCCGCTCGATGATTTTCGCCTTCAGTCTGGCCTCCTCCTCGGTCACCCCGCTGAAGATGGTGAAGAGGTTGTTGCGGGGCATGCTCTTGGTTATCGCCGAGGCCTCCTTGTTGGTGGAGCCGATGAAGATGCCGAAGAAGGAGTTCTGCATGTGGGCCAGCTCCAGGGTGAGATTCTCGTTGGCCACCTTGTAGAGCACGTCGATGACCCGGTCCAGGCGGTCTTCCTCATAAGCGGGAAAGATCTGATAGATGTGCTCCTGCTCAGGATAGAGCCGCAGGGTCATCTCGGTGACCGTCCCCAGCGTCCCGAAGGCGTAGCGGAAGAGCGAGCTCACGTCCGGCCCCGGCCCGGGCATATGCGCCTTCACCGCCCCGTAGGAAGCGGGGCCGGTCCTGACGATGCTGCCGTCGGGGAGCACCAGGGTGGAGTCGATTATGTTGTCGATCCCGAAACCGTACTTGGAGGCCAGCGTGTTGATGTTGCAGAAAGCGTGGTTGGAT
>JACVIY010000111.1 GCA_015711755.1 Candidatus Geothermincola secundus
GGGCAGGGATGTTTCGATCAGGGCCAGCGGCCCACCCGGCCTCATGGCCGAGCGGCCCATGTATTTCAACTACAAGGGGACCTGCAGGGGGGGACACGTGACCTCCGGTGCGGACCGCCCGTACGAGCGCTGGCTTTTCGCCGAGGGGACCCTGCGCCCCGGCTTCGAGGAGTGGTTGTGCCTGCTGAACCCGGGAGAGGAGCCGGCCGAAGCGTACATCGACCTGGACGCAAACGAGGGCCCCGGAGCGGGCCTCTCCCTCACCGTACCTCCCGGCTCCCGCCGAACCCTTTTCATCAACGACGCCGCTCCGCAGCTGCGGGGGCTCGACATCTCCTGCGAGGTCGACTCCTCCAGGCCGCTGGTGGCGGAGCGCAGCCTCTACCGCCCCGGATCCTCCTTCGAGCCCTTGAACGCCATGGACAACCTGTCCGTCCTCACCCAGGCCATCGGCCCGCGGGTGGAGGGGACGGCCGGGGAGGAGGCCGCCGCCGCCTTCCTGGCCGCGACCCTGCAGGGATACGCGGTGGGGGGGCGGGGCTTCCGGGTGGAGACGCAGGCGGTGCCCCTGCCCAACGGCTCCTTCACCCGCAACGTGGTGGGCAGGCTGACGGCGGAGGGGGGCGGTGCCGTCTCGCCGCCCCTGTTCATCCTGGGCGCCCACCTGGACACGCGGGGGGGCACCGGATCGCCCGGAGCCAACGACAACGGCTCCGGCTGCGTGACCATCCTGGAGGCGGCCCGCTGCCTGGTGCAGCAGGGCTGTCGGGCGGAGGTATGGGTGGTCTTCTTCGGCGGGGAGGAGCTGCTGGTGTCGGGGACCGACCTGCATCACTTCGGGTCGCGCTGGTTCGTCGAGCACATGGGAGCGGCGGACCGAGCCCGCCTGCAGGGGGCCATCATCGTGGACATGGTGGGGGTGGGGGGCCAGCTCTACGCCCGCACCATGGGCATCGGCCCCATGAACCTCTGCGACAGCATGATGGCCTTCGCCGCCTCCCGCGGCGTCTACCTGCCCTACCTGAAAAGCGGCAACTCCTCCGACCACGAGCCCTTCGAGAAAGCGGGCCTTCCCGCGGTGTGGCTGGAATACAAGGATGACCCCTACTACCACACCCCCGCCGACAGCATCGACAAAATAGAGCCCGAATACCTGCGGCTCACCGGTCAGCTCATCCTGGATTACCTGCGCTCACGCTGAGCCGCGGCGGCTCGACCGGAGTTCGGGGATACCTCGGCACGGAGGAGCCGAGGCCTTCCTCAACCCTCCTCCCGCCGCAGGCGCTCCCTCACAATCGCGTAATCTCGCAGCGCCCGCAGGGCGGAGGCGCAGCGGCGGGCGCTCCGCAGCACCGGGACTCCGTTTGAGCAGAGGAAGGATATGGCGTCGGAATCCTGGCCGAGAAAGGACATCACCAGGAGCGGCTTCCCGCGGGCGTCCTCCATCAAGGCGCGCAGGAACTCGGGATAGGCCTCCTTCAGCTGCTCGACGAAGCCGTCTATCCCCGGGAAGCGCTTTCGCAGGTTGACGAACCAGTCCGATCCGAAGATGCCGTAGATGACCGCGCCGTCCACCTCCCCCGACCCGTGGAGCTCCCGCAAGAGGTCGCGGAAGACGAAGATGTTGGTGTCGAAGGTCAGGTCTATGGGGTTGCCGGTGTAGGCGAGGGGGCTGCTCAGACCGCGCAGTCTCTCCTGCAGGCCGGCGGAGAAGAAGGGGACCTTGAGCCCCGCCCGCTCCAGATGATAGGCGAGGGAGGTGCCCGGGCCCCCCGAATTGGAGATGACCGCGATACGATTCCCCTCCAGGGGAGGTTGACTGGAAAGGGCCCAGAGCCAGTCGAGCATCTCGTCCATGTCCGAGGCGCGCAGCACGCCCGACTGCCGCAGCAGGCCGTCGTACAGGCGGTCGTCCCCGGCCACCGCCCCGGTATGGGAGAGGGAAGAGCGAGAGCCGGCCTCATTGCCTCCCACGTAGACGGCCACGACGGGTTTCTCCCGCGCCAGGGCGCGGGCCGCCCGCACGAACTCGCGGGGGCGCCGCACCGTCTCGACGTACAGCCCCACCGCCCGCACGCTCTCCTCGCCGGCGAAATACTCCAGGCAGTCCACCAGGTCCAGGTCGGCCTCGTTGCCCACGCTGACCGTCTGGTGGATGGAGGCGCCCATCCGCCTCAGCAGCGGATATATCATGGCCGTGTAGGCGCCCGACTGTGAGGCCAGGGCGATGCCCCCTCCCATCGGCGGCTTAGGTATGGTGGTGGTGGAGAAGGGGACGGCGCTGTTGAGGACCCCCAGACAGTTCGGTCCGATGAAGCGGATGCCGTGGCGCCTCGCTATCTCCAGTATGCGCCTCTCCCGCTCGGCGCCACCGTCATCCGCCATCTCCTTGAAGCCGCCGGAGACGATGATCGCCCGCCTTATCCCCGCCCTGCCGCATTCCTCCAGGACCTCCGGAACCACCCGGTTAGGCAGCACCAGCAGGGCCAGTTCCACCGGCCTCCCCACTTCGTTGACGCTGGACCAGGCGCGGAGGCCGACTATCTCCTTCTCCTCGGGGTGGATGGGGAAGACCTCCCCGGGGAAACCCGACTCCAGCAGGTTGACCAGCTGGATGGTTCCCATCTTCATGGGGGAAGAAGAGGCCCCCCAAACGGCGATGGAAGCGGGGTACATGATGTCGCGCAGGGGGCTGGTCATACTTCAGCCGCCCCGTCGCTCCCGCCGTTACCGCCGTCGCGGCCGGTGCCCGCATCCCCGCCCGCTCCGTCTCCGCCGCAGCGGATAACCCGCCTCTCGGTCACCAGGACGTGCACGCGGTGGTCGTGATCGGCGCAGGGCACCTCGCCCACCAGCTGCAGCTCGAAGCAGGGGGCGACGCGCAGGACACGGGGGCCGCAGCGGTCGAGGAAGCGGTCGTAATAACCCCCTCCGTATCCCAGCCGCCTCCCGCAGCGGTCGAAGGCCACCCCCGGCATCACCACCACGTCTATCTCCTCGGGGGGCACCGGGCGCAGGAACTCCTTTCTCGGCTCCAGGATCCCGTAGTTTCCGGGCATGAGCTCGCGGTCCAGGTCCAGCACCCGGGAGGCGATCATCTCCTTGGTCTCGGGGTCGGTGAAGGGGAGGCAGACGCGCTTCCCCTCCGCCAGGGCCTGCCGGATCATGGGCACGGTGTCCACCTCGCTGCGGAAGGATATGAAGAAGAAGATCGTCCTGGCTTGCTTGAACTCCGGCAGCGACCACAGGCGCTCCATCACCGGGAGCGAACGCTCCATGCTCTCCTCGGGGCGGACGCTGTCCCGCTTCTCCTGGATGAGCTTTCTCAGCTTCCTCTTCTTCTGCTGGACCATCTCCTCGCCTCGAGACTTAAGCGGGCTCCCGGCTTCCCAAGAGGGCGTCCGTTGATTATTATAACAGCGGCCTTCTCGGCAGTGCTCCGGGCTTCGCGGCGGGAGCAGCGGGAAGAGGAGAGCAGCGCGGACGGGGAAGGCGGAATGACATGCTCTTAGGGGTCATCTCCGACACCCACATCCCGAAGGTGGGGAGAACCATTCCGGGCGAGGTGCTGGAGCGTCTGGCCGGGGTGGACCTCATCCTCCACGCCGGCGACCTGGTCAGCTTGGAAGCCCTCGAGCAGCTGGAGAGGATCGCCCCGGTGGAGGCGGTGTGCGGTAACATGGACTGGCCGGAGGTGCGGGGGGTCCTGCCGGAGAGCAAGGTGCTTGACCTGGAGGGCCTGAAAGTCGGGCTCACCCACGGTTCCGGGGCACCCCTGGGCATCGAGAAGCGGGTCCTGCGGGAGTTCGAGGGGGTGGACGTGGTGGTCTTCGGCCACACCCACACGGCCCTGATGGAGGAGCGAAAAGGGGTGCTGCTGCTCAATCCGGGCAGCCCCAACGACACCCGCTTCCACCCCAAACGCTCTCTCATACTCCTGCGCATCGAGGGCGGCTGCGCCCGCCCCGAACTCGTCTACCTGTAGACCGGTGTCAGACCGGTGTCTGACACCGTTATCACAAAATATTACAGACTGCCGGTCGGCGAACCGCCTTTTTCCTGTTCAGCGCCCCGCGGGGAACTCCACCATCCCCTTTGGTGTCTATACCGGTGTCTGACACCGTTATCACAAAATATTACAGACTGCCGGTCGGCGAACCGCCTTTTTCCTGTTCAGCGCCCCGCGGGGAACTCCACCATCCCCTTTGGTGTCTGACACCGATACGACACCGATACGGTGAAAAGGCGGGTAAGATCCCGCGTCCATAGGGGCTTAAAGTTATATGCGGAGGGCTGGCCCCGACGGGGGCGTCAGTCGATGTCGATGCGGGTGAGCTTCTCCTCCGGAGGGCGCTTTTTCCTCTTTCGCGTGGAGGAGGCCTGCTTGTGCCTCTCCGCCTTTTCCTCCTCCAGCTCGATGAACTCCTCCAGCAGGCTCTTTATCCCCAGGAGGAATTCCCTCCGCGCATTGGAGAAATGCGCCAGGACCTCGCCGCAGTCAACCTCGCCGAGCATCCCCCTCATCCCCTCGCAAAGCCCCAGGGCGCGGGCTATGGGGCAGTTGCGGCAGTCGGGCTCGCCGCCGGACCTGTCCTTTGCCTTCTCCTTGTCCCGTTCTTTTTCCTCGGCCATCAGTCCCCGCCCTTCTTCTTGGCCGGCTGGGAGAAGCTGATGCGCAGCCACCCGTCCTCGAACCTGGCTCCCTTGGTGCGCATGCCGCTGAGCATGCGCGGCAGCATGATGTCCCGCTTCAGCCCGCCGACCCTGATTATAAGCTCGTCCTCCTTCTGGAGTAAATCCACGTCCCCCTTCCCCGCCAGGGGCAGGGGGATGGACATGACGTAGTCCCTGCCCCGCTTCTCGATGTCCATGGTGCGGCCGGCGAACATCAGGCGGGCGGGGTCCTCCTCCCCGAAGAGGCACTTACCCAGCTCCGCCAGCATCTTCCTCCCCACGATCTCCCGGTCGAAGAGGGGGGCGCTGAGGACGGGCAATGGGGAGAAGGATTCGTTCACCTGCTCGCGATACCTCTCCTGGATGTGCTTCCACTCCTCGAAGAAATGGTCCTCGATGCCCTCCGGGAGGATGCGGTTGGCGATGACCGCGTCCACCGGGTATCCGAACAGCGAGAGGTAGGTGTAGGTGCGCTGCGCCTCCTTGATGACCATCTTCTCCGGGTTGAGCACCAGCCGCACCGAGGTGACCTCGGGGTCGCTGAAGAGCTTGTGCACCTCCTCCAGCCGGAGGAAGAAATCCTCAACCGAGTCGTAGATCCTGCGGTCGGGCAGGGGAAGGCCGGTCAGCGCCTTCATGATCGGGCGGGCCACCGCGGTGGCCTTGCGCTGCAGGGGGAAGAGGCGCTCCAGCCACCAGCGGGTTATGTCCGGGAAGGTGAGCATGCGCAGGGTCTCCCCGGTGGGGGCGCAGTCCACCACGATGACGTCGTAGTCCCCCTTGTCGTGGTGCTTCTTTATCTGCAGGAGGCTGAAGAGCTCGTCCAGGCCGGGGAAGGCCATCAGCTCCTCCACCATGATCTCCTCGATGCCCCCCCAGGCGAAGACATCCTCTATGTAGCCCTGGATGATCTCCCAGCTCTGCTCCATCTCCGTGAGGACGTTTATCTCCTGGCCCCAGAGGTTCTTGTCGATGCGGGTGGGCTGGTGTCCCAGCTCCATGTCGAAGGAATCCGCCAGGGAGTGGGCCGCGTCCGTGCTTATCACCAGAGTCTTGCTCCCCCGCCCGGCGGATGCCAGGGCGGTGGCCGCCGCCACGGTGGTCTTGCCCACCCCGCCTTTTCCCGTGTAGAGGATTATGCGCAACTCTTCCTTCCTTTTTCCGTTCTTGACCTTCCGCTCCGCCGCCATCCGCGACTAAAGCCGCGGGCGTCCCGGATGTCCCGTATATGTTAGCACAGGGCCAACGGGTCGAAGGGCCTCCGCGCCCGAACTCCATCCGCAAAGGCCGGGCATCAGCCGCACTCGCGGGATGATGCCTTTCTCTTCCCCGCTCTTCTCGCCGGCCTCCCCGCGGCTGCCGCAACAGAGAGGCCGTTCGTTAAAAATGTTCCAATCTGGATATATAATAAATGCAGCGGTAAAAGGGGGCCGGGTTGAGCAAAAGGAAGATCCTCGTAGTCGAGGACGAGCCGGTGATAATCCAGCTCTTCCGCCTCAACTTCGAGATGCGCGGCTTCGAGGTGGCGGACTGCGACTGTTCCGCCGATATAATCGAGCAAGTCCTGGATGAGGCCCCCGATGTCATCATACTGGACCTGCTCATGCCCCTGAAAAGCGGCTGGACCGTCCTGCAGGAACTGAAGGAAGACGCGCGGACCGCCCCCATACCGGTGGTGATCTGCTCGGTGATGGCCAAACCGGAGGACCGCCGTCGCGGACTGGAGATGGGAGCTTTCTCCTACATAACCAAGCCCTTCGACCTGAAGGAATTGGGGGAGGTGGTGGAGAGGGCTATCGACGCCGCCTCCCGGGAGGCGGGCGAGTTCCTCCCGTCCCATACCGACCCGCCCCCTGAGGAGCTGCGCCCCTGAGAACCATGGGAGCACTTGACGTTCCGGCGTTTCCGCCGCAAGAAGAAAGCCGCTGCCCCGGCTCCGTCGGTTCTTTCCTCAGAGATCGCGCGGGCGGAGGTCGATGACCCGGTAGGCCTTCAGCGCCACCATGGGGTCGTAGATCTCCTCCATGGGGACGAACTCCACGCGGCAGCGCATCTCCACCGCGGTGAGCAGGCGGTCCTGCACCTCCTTCTCCACCCGCCCGGCATCGTGGCCCTCGTCCAGTGCCACCTTGACCACCAGGTCATCAGGGGAATAGGGATCGGACAGGTCCTTCTTGGTGAAGATTATCTGGTACTCCTTGACGCCCGGGGTGTTGGCGACTTCGTCCCGCAGTATCTCCGGGTTGATGAGCGTCCCTTTCAGCTTCACCAGTTCGGAGGTGCGGGTGGCATAGGTGCTCCCCACGGCGATGACCGTGCGCTCGCCGTTGCGGCCGCAATGCGGGCAGGTCTCGTGGGTGATGGCCCCCAGATCGCCTATGGCATACCGCAGCAGCACCGTGCCCCGCCGGTTCAGGTGGGTGATGCAGATGAGGCCGCGCTCCCCGTCAGGAAGGCGCCTTCCCGTGGCCTCGTCGACCACCTCGAAGAAGTAGAGGTTGGGGGCGGGGTTGTGGCAGCCGCTGAACTCGCAGCACTCCGGCATGGCCCCTTGCATCTCGGTGAAGCCGTAGGAGTTGCTGATGAAGGGGTCCTCCGCCCCCATGTTCTGCAGGCGCCGCTTCATGTCTTCGCGCATGCCCTTGGGGGCTGCCTCGCCCAGGGCCTGGATGTGCTTGGTGGCGGAGAAATCCCTCCCCTGCTCCTCCGCTTTCATGATCAGGCGGCGCATGAAGCTGGCGATGCCCATCCACACCTCCGCCCGGGTGTTCTCGATGACGTCGATGGCATAGTCCATGTTGCGGTGGACGGGGAACTCGGGATAGGTCATGCCCGTGCACCCGAAGGCGCCCAGGGAGCCGATGCCCAGGGCCCCGATGTCGCGGGCGCGGAAGAACCCGATATGGGGCACCGGCCCCAGGGGGAAGAGGTTGATGCCCCGGGAGTACGGGGGGAACCCGCCCAGCTTGATGCCGCGGAAGATCATCATCCAGATGCCGTGCATGTCGTGTACCGTGTTCCAGAAGGCGGTGGGGACTCCGGTGGTGGAGCCGGTGGTGTAGGTGACCTCGAAGACCCAGTCGTAGAGGGTGGGGTTGGGCAGCTTCAGGCGGAAGGACTCCGGCTCCGCCATATAGTCCTTCTTGTAGGTGACGGGCAGCTTCTCCAGGTCCTCCAGCCCCCGTATGTCCCCGCGCTCCAGCCCCATCTCCGCGAACCTTCTCCGATAGTAGTCATGGCCCTGAAAGACCAGGTCCATCTGCCTGTTGAACAGCTCGTCCTGCAGGGCATATATGCGGTCGCGGCTCCAGAAGGTAGGGTCGTCGTCCTGCGCGTAGAGCGGGATGCTCTGGATGTAGCGGCGGGTGTTCTCCGGAGTCACCGGCACTTTCTCGCATCTCCCGTCCCCCGTAGAGATGTAAAGCACGCTCATCCCTCACAGCCCCCTTTCTCAAGCAGACGCTTCCCTCAAGCCGACAGCCGTATGCGTATTATAACCCCGCATCCCATGGGGGTCAGCCCGCGTACTCGAAACGCCGAGGGACGGAGGAGAAAACGTGAAATGCGAGGGGCCGAACCCGCTTAAAGGAGGCG
>JACVIY010000112.1 GCA_015711755.1 Candidatus Geothermincola secundus
GGGAGTGGGCGTGGACCCGGGAGAAGTGGAGAAAGGGATGGGCGAGCTCATGCTCTCGCGCCGCGTCTCCTTCGACGACATCATCCGGGAATGCTCCATCCCCGGAGCCGACCTCGCCCCCAGCGGAATCGAGCTCGCCGACTTCGACATCAACGCGGCCGGAGAGCGGGGAAGGGAGCGCATCCTCGCGGAACGCATTGAGGAGGTGAAAGGGCGGTACGACCTGGTATTCGTGGACTGCCCGCCCGCTTTCAACCTGCTCACGGTGAACGCGTTAACTGCCGCGGACGGCGTGCTGGTGCCGGTGCAGTGCTACTTCTATTCACTACAGGGGCTGGCCAGTCTGGTATCGACCATAGAGGACATCCGCGAGGCCTACAACCCCCATCTGGAGATGATCGGGGTGCTGGCCACGGCGGCCGAGACCGGCACGGTCATCGCCCGGGTGGTCATGGAGAGGCTGCAGGAGGAGTTCGGGAAAAAGGTCTTTCGCACGGTGATCCGCAAGAGCGTCCGCGCGGCGGAGGCGCCCATGTACGGGCTCTCCCTGCTGCAATACGCGCCGAGCCACGATCTCTCCCAGGCATACCGCGAGCTGGCGGGCGAGTTCGCCAGGAGGATCAGGCGGACTTAGCGCGGAACGGATCGGCCGGCGCCGTTACGGCGCAGCGACGCGGGCATGGAGAATGTGAGGTAAAGAGAACGCGGGAGATGATCGACTTCAAAGAAGCCGCGATCGGACTCAAGGAGCTGCTGGGGCTGAGAAACGAGCCGGTGGCGGTCACCTTCACCAATGAAGAGGTCGAGGTCGCGGGTAGCGGCAGGGTATGGATCTGCCGCGCCCTCCAGCAGGCATCCGAAGGCCGCTCCTTCGCCATCGACGCCGAGAACTCCGCCTGCCCCGGCGGGAGTTGGCACTGCGGGCTTACCGAACCTGTGTCCGGGCCGGCGCTCAGGGGCTTGCAGCACTTTCTCACCCGAGGCGAGAAGCTCACCGCGAGCATCGTGTCCTTCGAGCGCATGCGGATGCTTTCGACGCCCCCTCCCACCGGGCTGTCGGAGCGCATCCTGATAACCCCCATGCGGGAAGCGGAACTTCGCCCGGACCTGGTGGTTTTCCTCTGCGACCCCGAACAGGCCTGCCGGCTCATCTGGCTGGACACCTACTGGGACGGCGTGCCCCCACGGGTGGAACTGCTTGGTTCCCTCTGCCACTCCGCCATCGCCTATCCCCTGGTGACCGGCAGCAGCAACCTCACCCTGGGGGACTGGACCGCCCGCCGCATGCAGGGGTTCAGCGCCGACACGGTCTTCTTCACCCTCCCCCTGGAACGTATGCACAACCTGCTGGAGGCCGTGCCCCGCAGCAGCGCCGGGAGGGCCGAGGTGGAGATGCCCCCGGGCTTCCATGCACGATCCGACGATTGAGGCCTCCCGCCGCTGCCGTTCGCAGAGCATGGGAGGTCACGGACGCGAACACCCGACGTTCCCTATTTTGGTCCAATGGTTGAATCGATGTCTCAATGTCGGCATGATCTCCCCGGGATCCTGGATAGCAGCGGCGGCAGGAGCCGCAAACCGAGGCCGCGGCAACCCCCGCATCGCCGCCCGTTTAACGAGCGAAGAGGGGGATGGAGGGTGGCTGTCGACGCGGTCACCGATGCCTGCGGTTTCTTAGGAGCTTTCTGCCTGCTTATCCTCGCCACACTCACGCGGCTTCCTCATCGACCGGTGATGCGGCCGGGCCGTCTCCACCTTTTCCCGGTGAAACGGTTCACCCCCTATCGCCGCGGCGGGTTCATGGACATGGGTCGACACGCCTGCCCGACCATGAGGATATGGGCCTTCAACCGCAAGTCGCGCTCGCCGGGATCCGAGTCCGAACACGCCGATGCCGGAGAGATCCCGGCGGACAACGCGGCCTGGCTCATCGAGGGCGGCAGGATACAGCGTGCGAGCAAACGAGCCGATAAATCTCATCGGGAAGGGCGCCCGGAGCGTCGGAAGCACGAGGTAGGCCGAGCATGGATTTAGCCCTCATCTCCCACCGAGGGGGAGGAGAGTTCGGGCCGGAGAACACCCTGGAAGCGCTGGAGGAAGCGCTGGAACATGGGGTGACCTCCATCGAGACCGACGTGCAGCAGGCCGGGGACGGCACGCTGGTCATCCACCACGATCCAGACGTTGACGGCCTCGTTATCCGCGAGAGCGCCTTCGCCGCATTGCGAGCTCGCCGCCCGGAGATCCCCACCCTCGCCGAGTACCTGGAACTGGCGCGGGGGCGCTGCTTCCTCAACTTGGAGGTGAAATGGGCCGAGCCGACAGTTCTGGCGGACTGCCTGCGCGGTGTCGACCGGCAGCGTCTTCTGGTCACCTCCTTCAACTTGGAGATCCTCAGGGGCCTGCGAGAATCGGCCCCTGAGTTGGCCCTGGGACTGCTGCCGGACAGCATCATCCACAACTCGGAGACGGTGGAGGAGGCGTCATCGCTGGGCTTTAGGGCCATATTGCCTTTCGAGCTCCTGGCCACCCGGCATCTGGTGGAAAAGGCTCACCGCCACGGCTTGCGGGTGGTGGCCTGGACGGTCAACAGGGCCGCAATGCTGGAACGGCTGCTGGAAAACGGGGTGGACGGAATCATCACCGACCGTTATTCCTTTTTGCGCGACCGCCTGCTCTCCAGGGGCATACGGCCCGTTGACGACCCCCTTGCCGTTCCAAGGGACGATGCCATCCCTCTCGACCGGGAGGGCGGGAAGGAGCTTTGACCGCGGGAAGGTGGCGGATCACGGACGCCCAACGGATCCCGGCCGTGGTAATATCGCTGCCCGAACGAACGGATGCCCGCGGGTTCGGGAGACCCGCCTGAGCAGGAAGGAGGTATGCGATTGAAGGGAAGGGACGGTTCGGCTCTTCTCTGGCTGCTCATAGCCCTGATCCTGGTGATGATAATGGGAACGGCGGTCTTCGCCTTGATGCAGGGGGACGGTGAAGAGGCGGGGCCGCAGCCGGGCCCGGGCGCCGCAAAAAACGAGATCATGGGGGAAAGCCCCTCCCCGCCCGAGGGGGAAACCCCGGCAGGGCAGGAAAGGCAGGAGGGAAATGCGGCCAGGCCCGCACCGCCGGCTGAAGAGGGGGGCCCCACCGGCAACGTCCGCGACCCGGCGATCCCGGTGACCCCGCCCGTCGAGTCGGCTCAGGAGGCCTTCTCCGCGGTGACCCAACTGCCGGAGGTCAGGGACTGGTACTGGTCGGTGGAACAGCCGCGCTACCAAGCCCGGGATGAGGGAGACCGTTACCTGGTGAGACTTTATGCGCTGATCCCGGCGGAGGGCACGGTGCCCGAACGGAGCGCCTTTTTCGGTGAATATCTGGTCATCAAATCGGACGGCTCGGTCAGCAGGGCGCAGTGACCTCCCCAAGCGGGCTGCGACCTCTCTTGGCGCGGAAAACATGAGGTCGGACGGCTCGGTCAGCAGGACGCAGTGACCCCGGCCTTTCCCCGGCCGGCGAAGGCATGGTTTGGACGGGGCTCGGAAGGGGGATATAAAGTGCTTGTACGGCGGGCCGAAGCCCTTGAGCGAAGGTGGACAGAAGCGGAAGGATAAGAAAGGAGAGGGAGATGGCTACCTACATACTGATCAGCCGGCTGACCGACGAGGGATGCGCCACGCTCACTAAAAACCCCGACCGCATCAAGGAAGTGAACAAGGACGTGGAGGCCATGGGGGGCAAGGTGGTGGCGCAGTACGTGGTGCTGGGGCCGTACGATTTCATCAACGTCGTCGAGGCCCCGGACAACGCCACCATCGCCAAGATCTCGGTGCAGCTGGCCTCTCGGGGCACGGTGCGTATCGAGACCCATCCCTGCCTGGACATCGACGAGTTCATCGCCAGCCTGAAGTAGGGCGCACGGCGGAGACCGCCGAGGGAGCTTCGGCCTCTTCCCCGTTCATCCGTTGCCTCTTCGGCTTGGCCCCTTGACGACGTAAGACCGGCCTCCTTGCTCCCTCCGGCTGTGCCGCGGGAGGAGCAGCCGAAGGGGGCCCGCCGCTTGAAAAGGCCTGCCCTCCATGTTAACCTAAACGCGATTTTGACCCATCGGTCAACTCGAATGCCTGAATAGCCCGGGAGGCAAGGGATGGAGTCGTCATGGAGCTGATGAAGGGCCTTTTATTCAGAGCCGCGGCTTATCTATCGAAGCCCTTACTCAAACTGCTGGAGCTCTACGGGCGCTGCTTCGTCTTCAATTCCTGCATGCCCCGGATAAAGGAGGCATATTACGACCTTCCCTATGCCGGCAGCCGCAGGCGCTCCCGCTCCCTCGACGTCTTCGTGCCCCCGCGAAAACACCGCCGCATGCCGTACCCGGTCGTGGTTAACTTCCACGGCGGAGGGCTCATCAGCATGGACAAGCGCTCCTATGAGCGCTTCAGCCGATCCCTCGCTAAGTCGGGTTTTCTTGTATGCAACGCCAACTACCGGCTGGCCCCGGGCGCCGACTACCGAAAGCAACTCGAGGACGTATGCGCCGCGGTTGAGTGGGTCCGCGAGAACGCCGCCCGCTTCGGCGGAGACCCCAGCCGCATTGTTCTTGCGGGAGATTCCGCCGGTGCCTGGTTGGCGGGATGGTACGCTCAGGCCGCCGCCCGACCTGAACTGCGCGAGGGCATATCCGGCCCATTCGCGGACCCGCGGGAGCTAAGGGCCCTGGTGCTCATCTACGGCGCCTTTGACTGGCAGGACATCCTGGACCGCAGCAGGATGCTGAAGCCCTTCATGTCTCTGATGATAAGGTCCGCTTTCGGCCCAGACTCGCCGCAGCGCCGGGAGCTGCTGGGCAGGTTGAGCATAACCCGCAACCTCCAACCCGGGTTCCCCCCATGCATCATCATCTCCGGGCGCACCGATCCCATTCACCCCATAGCCCGCGATTTCGCCCGAGCCTGCTCGGAGAAGGGCGTTCCCCACCGCAAGGTCTTTCTGCCCTGGTTCCTTTTCCCGGAGGCGACCCACGCCTTCATGCTCTTCTGGTTCAGCCCCGCCTCCCTCTGGTCCATGTTCCGTATAAAGCGTTTCCTGCGCTCGACCCTCTGACGCAACCTTCAATTTGGGGCCAGGCCCGAACCTTCAATTTTTTCAGCACGGCTACCGATCCGCATCAGCGCGTTCTGCCGGGCATGAAACGACAGGCCTGACCCCCATGTCCGAGGCCTATCTCTAGTCGAACTTGACGTGGGCGCGGATGCGGCGGTAGGTCTTCTCAAGATAGTCGGGGTCGGTCACCCTGACCGCCACGCCGCCGTTGGGGCAGACCGACGCGCAGCGGCCGCAGGCGCGGCAGCGAGGACCGATGAGAGCGCGTCCGTCGACTACCTTGATGGCTCTCACGAAGCAATGCCCGACGCAGAGGCCGCAACCTTCGCACCTGTCGGTGACCTCGACGCTCACTCCCTCCATGCGGGCGAAAGCGGGCTCGACCGCATGAAGGGGAATATCCCCGATGGCGCGGGTGATGCTGCAGCACTCGCAGCAGAAGCACACGGTGAGCAGGCGGCCGCGGTCCTTTATCCCGTAGATGAAATCGTCCACGTGGGCCTTGCCCACGATGGGGATCAGGCCCGCCTCCACCGCCCGTCGGGCATGGGCCCTGGCCTCCTCAACGCCCACATCCCTGCTCACCGTGCGGGGCACCTCCAGAGCGGATTCTCCCATCAACAGGCACCCCACCTCGTGGGGGTAATCCCGGCACTCGAAGCCGACGCGGCACCCGCAGAAATCGACGATCGCCCTATGGGAGGAATCCTCGATGAGCCGGTCCAGCAGCTGCAGCGGCAGGGGGCAGTCCCCGGGCATGGCGACGTCAGCGTTGATGGGGACGAAGCGGACATCGGTCTTCTTCGGCGTGACCCAGGGGTGGCGCCGCCCCACCCCGGGCAATTTTGACAGCTTAAAAAAAATCATCTGGCCCCGCAGCCCCATGCGCACGAAAAACGGGGGCTTCCCCAGGGCTCGCTCGATGAAGGCCTTAGCGCACATTCGGCCCCCTTTCCGCGGCTGCCCTCAGATCCCCAGGGCCTCCTTCAGCAGAGCGGCCTGCCGCCTGCTCACCGGCACCCGGCTTCCCTTCTCGTCGCTGAGGGTGACCAGGAGACTGTTGCGGGAAAGCCTGATGATCTCCTTGACTTTTTTCAAGTTGACGATGAAGCTGCGGTGGGCGCGGAAGAAGACGTTGCGGTCCAGGGTCCTCTCCAGCTCGCTCAAGCTGTAAGTGGTCAGGAAAGAATCGGAGTAAGTGTGGATGTTGGCATACTCGTACTTGGTGTCGATGTAGTATATCTCATCCATGGGGATGAGCATGATGGTGTCTCCCTTTTGCACCGGTATCTGGTCCAGCTTGAGCTGGGTCTCGCCGGAGGCCGAGTCCCCGGCCCGCTGGGCCTTCCCTACCCGGTCCAGTATGACCTTGACCCTGGCGGTGAGTTCCAGGGGGCTGAAGGGCTTGGCCACGTAATCGTCCGCCCCGCCGCGCAGCCCCATCACCTTGGACTGCTCATCGCCCATGGCGGTCAGCATGATCACCGGCAGGTCATGGGTCTTTGGTCTCTCCCTGAGTCGCATGAGCACTTCCCAGCCGTCCACCTTCGGCATCATCACGTCCAGGATGATTAAATCCGGCTGCACCTCATCCACCAACCTCAGCCCTTCCTCCCCGTCGGAGGCGAGAAAGACCTCGTAGCCGTCCAACCGCAGATTGAGTTCCACCACGTTGGAGATGGCCTCGTCATCCTCGATGACCAGGATCCTGTATTTATCCTCCATCGGACTCCGTCCCCTGAATCATGTAAGTCCTGTCACTTCCCGGCGCTTCGGCGGCCCAGCCCCATTATATCAACGTCCGCCCGCCTCATATCGGATCGGCAGCGGGCGCCCTCTCACGCGGTCGCACCGCCGGTCTCAGGAAAGACCGCCTGCGGGACGGCGGCTCCCGTTGCCCAGTTCTCCCCGGATCACCTCCAGCACCTGCTCGAAACGGAAGGGCTTGATGATGTAGTATTCCGCTCCCAGCTCCACCGCCCGCATCGGTTCCGCCACCACCGTTATCATCAGCACGGGGATGCCCGTGGTCCTCTCGTCGGCGCGCAGGTCCCTGAGCGTCTGCCATCCGTCCCGTCGCGGCATCAACACATCCAAGGTAATGAGGTCGGGTTCATGCTCCACAGCTGCGAGATAGCCCTTCTCCCCGTCCTCCGCCACCACCACCTCGTAGCCCTCCATCTCCAGGTTTATGCGCAGGATGCGGGAGATGTTCTCCTCGTCCTCGATGATCAGTATCTTCTTTCTCTCCTCCAAGATCTCCCGCCTCTCTTTCCTGCCTCCGCGCAGACGCCGTCCGCTACTTGGTCCTGCGGTCCACGAAGAAG